>NZ_JADOUY010000004.1:0-521054 GCF_015752285.1 Mycetocola sp. CAN_C7 | reverse complement strand
TGCGTCGGGGTAACTCAACGTGCTTTTCGAGTACATCTGACTACTCCCTGAAGAAAGAACCTAGATTCGGTGTCCAACTTTCGGGGACCACTCCATTTCTCCGTCGAGGCTTTCAGCGGCGCGGTAGTGTCACGGCCAGAGCGTTTGGTATACCGGCTGGGTGGAGTTCTGCATGGTGCCGCTGATGCTCGCGCGCCAGGTGCTGACAACGAGGCTGTCACGGAAGTACAGCTCCTCGTAGATGCTCCAGCCATCGGCGCCTTCTTCGGTGCTGGGGCCGACGCTGATTGAGCAGACGCTGTGGAAGGGTTCGCCGTGGTCGAGGCAAATGAAACCCTCGGCGGTCGCTGCCGTCATCAGAGCCGTCTTCGTTTCGGGGGTGGTCGTGTTGACGGCGGTCGCCATGCCGCCCTCGGTGGGTGGGCCCCACTGGCAGTCGATGCCGGGGAGTGACATGCGGATCGTCTCGATCGAGTCGTAACGGGAGAGCCCGACGCCCTCCATCTCAGGAAGGTTCAGCTGGTCGACGCCCTGGGACTGGAGGAACTCCTGGGAATAGATGTCCAGGCAGTCGGTCGGCTGCGTGATAGGCACAATCAACGGCTCGGTGACTGTGGGTGTCTGCGTGGGCTTCGGCTTGACGCCTGGTGCGGCTTCAGCGGCAGCCGACGGCGGTTCCGGCTGATTGGCGAGCGAGTAAGCGACCCCTCCGCCGAGGATCAGCACGCCTGTGACGACGACGCCTGCCCACATGAGGCTCCGGCGGGTTTTCTTCGCCGCGGGGCTCGGCGCACTGGTGGGGGTGCTCTCGGTCATTGTCGCCCTTCGCTCACTCGCGAGGCTATCGGGTACCGTCAACCCACGCGTCCTCCCGAGGGATGACATGCGGCGAAAGTAACTCTGACGGGGCTAGAACAAAGCCGAGCAATATCGGAGCAGAGAAAAGGCCCTCTGACCGAGATAATTCCCGGTCAAAGGGCCTTTATTGTTGCGGGGGCAGGATTTGAACCTACGACCTCTGGGTTATGAGCCCAGCGAGCTACCGAACTGCTCCACCCCGCGGCACAAGAACTTACTCTAGCACGGGATCTGAGACGGCGCGAATCGAGCCGGCTACGGCGGACCTAGAGCAGATGCCCCGCCGGCTTGATCGCGACGATCGTGACCGCGAGAGGAAGCCAGGCCTGATCCGGCCAGCCGAACATGCCCTCCCCCTTCGGGACAAGTCCAGGGAACATCCGCCACGGGAGCGCGTCATGCTCGGCGAGCCTGTCGACGGTGAGACCGGCGTCACGGAGCACGGTGAATGTCTTCGAGAGCGGATGCATCCATTCCCAGGTGCGGGTGTTCTCGAGTACCGCCGTCTCGTCTGCGTAGTCGGCACCGTCGTCGAAGATGTCGGGTTCTGCCTTGGCATACGGGTAGGTGAAGATCGGCAGCTCGGCACCGTCTGGTGCAGCATCGAATACCTGCGCAGTCGGATGGCTGTCCGTGAAGTAGAGGATGCCTCCCGGCTTCAGAAACCATTCGACGATGCGCGCCCATTCGGCGACATCCGGCAACCATCCGATCGTCCCCCACGTGGTGAACACGAGATCGAACGAGTCCGGTTCCGGGAGAGCGTGCCGCGCGTCGTAGAGGTTGGCACAGACAAACCGCGACCGTTCGGCCAGACCGGTCTCTGCAGCCAGCCTGCGCGCCTCGCGGACTGCGGGCATGGAGAAGTCGAGGCCGACGATCCCAGCGCCCCGCTGAGCCAGCCGAAGGCTGTCTGCGCCGAAGTGACACTGCAGGTGAAGCACACGCTTCCCGGAGAGGTCGAACCGGCCGTCAGCACCAGGGAAGAGCCGCAACAGCTCAGCCTCGTCGACAGGCGTCAGCCTGCCGTCCCCGGCGAGCAGGTCCGACTGGTCGTAGAAGTCACTGCTGACGTGCACGGGGACGCGTTCGTCCCACTGGGCACGATTGTCATCGAGCCACTCCCCTGATCGGAGATCGACCGGGCGCGGGGTGCTTGACGGATTCTCTGTCACGCACCCCACGCTACCGGCTCGGTCAGCCGTTCAGCAGGTCGAGCGCCTCGGCGAGAGCGGCGTTGAGGCGAGCGTCGGCTTCGCCGTACGCCGTCCAGTTGCCGTCGGTCAGCGCAGCCTGCTTGTCGTCCATGGCCTGCTTCGCCTCGTCGAGCACGGCGCGAAGCGCCGCGTCGGCCACCGGGTCACCGGTGTCCGGCTCCGTCGGAGTCGACGGCTCTTCGGTGTCCGGCTCTTCCGGAGTCGCGGGGTCGTCGGCATCGGGCGTGTTGCCGTCTCCGGCACTGGCGCCGGAGTCTCCGCCGAACAGCGAGTCGAGTGCCTCATCGAGGGTGTCCTCGAAGGCGATCTGGTCGCCGAATGCCACGAGGACCTTCTGGAGCAGCGGGTAGCTCGTCTCACCGGTGGACTGCACATAGACCGGCTGCACGTACAACAGACCGCCACCGACCGGGAGTGTCAGCAGGTTGCCGTTGAGCACCTTCGACTGACCCTGTTTGAGAAGGTTGATCAGCGACGAGACTTCGGTGTCGGTGTTGAACGCGTTCTGCACCTGACCGGGGCCGGGGACGGTGACATCCTTCGGAAGCGTCAGCAGACGCAACTTGCCGTAGTCCTCCCCCGGTGTGCCTGCTTCGGCTCCGGCATCCGCATCGACGGCGAGGTAACCAGTCAACACGCTCGACACGCTGTCGCCAGTGCCTCGGGGCACGAAGGTCGAGTACAGCGAGTACGTCGGTGACTCCTGGCCCGGCATCTGCATCGTCAGGTAGTACGGCGGCTGCAGAAGGTTCTCCGCGGCCTCAGATTGCGGGTCGGCCGGCGTGGACCAGGCGTCCGTCTTGGAGTAGAACTTGCCGGCATCCGTCACGTGGTACTGACCGAGCACCTGGCGCTGCACCTTGAACAGGTCGGACGGGTAACGGACGTGACTCATCAGGTCGCCGCTCATCTTCGACATCGGCTCCACCGTTGACGGGTAGATCTTCTGCCAGGTCTTGAGAATGGCGTCTTCGGTGTCCCACGCGTATAGGGTGACCGAGCCGTCGTAGGCGTCGACCGTGGCCTTCACCGAGTTACGGATGTAGTTGATGTCATCGAGCGCGAACCGCTGGTCCGATGTCGCCGAGTCGGCGATCGCCGTCGAGAGGCCGACCGTGCGCGAGTACGGGTAGGCGTCTGAGGTGGTGTATCCGTCGACGATCCAGACCACGCGTCCGTCGACCACGCTGGGGTACGGGTCGGAGTCGAGAGTCAGGTATGGCGCAACCTTCTGAACCCGTGTGGCGGGGTCACGATCGTAGATGATCTGCGACTCGCTGCTGACGTCGTCGGAGAGGAAGATCTGCTCCGACTGGAACTTCAGCGCGTAGACGAGCTTGTTGAGCACGTTGTCGAGCTTCGGACCCGCGTCACCTTCGAAGGTGTTATAGGTCTCCGACTCGCCCTCGTCACCCGACGGGTAGTCCAGCTCGACGGGTTCGTTGCCCTGTGGCGCACCGATGATGGAGTAGTCCGGCGATGCTTCGCCGAAGTAGATCCGAGGCTCGAAGTCGCCGAGTTCGCCCGAGGTCGGGATGCCTGATTCGAGGAACACGGGCTGGCCGTCGACGGACCGCTGGTTTCCGTAGGCCGCGACGAGACCGTAGCCGTGCGTGTAGACGAAGGTGTTGTTGTACCAGGTGTCGTCGGCGTCCTGGCGGAGTTCGCGGAGCGCGACGACCGTGTCCTGGCTCTCACCGTCGACCTGGTAGCGGTCGACGTCGAGGTCGGGCGAGAACGAGTAGTAGTTCTTGAAACGCTCGAGCTGCGAGATCGACGGGCTGACGAGGGCCGGGTCGATGATACGGATCGATGCAGTCGTCTCGGCGTCTTCGCGGAGGGCGCCCTCTGTGGCATCCGTCGTGGCGTTGTACGGGATCTGCTCGACGTCTGCGACGCCGTATGCGTCACGAGTGAGGTCGATGTTCCGCTGGATGTACGGCGTCTCGAGGGTCTTGGCGTTCGGGTCGACCTGGAAGCGCTGAACGACCCACGGGTAGGCGGTGCCGACGAGCAGCCCGGCGACGAGCAGCAACGCCGTTCCGACGATCGGGAGGCGCCAGCGGCCGATGAACGCGGTGACAAGGAAGAGAACGGCGACGAACGCGGCGACGCCGGCGAGGATGACCCGGCCCGGGATGGTCGCGTTGTCGTCGGTGTAGTTCGCACCGGTGATGAGGTCACCGGTCTGGTTGAGCGTGACGTACTGGTCGAGCCAGATCGACACGGCCTGAAGAGCGATGTAGAGCGCGGCGAGGATGGCGATCTGGATGCGCGCCGCCTTCGAGATCCGCAGCTCACGACCGGAAACCCGGATGGAGCCGTAAAGGTAGCTGACCGCGACAGTGAGGAGTGTGGCGAGAAGGATGACGGCGGAAGCGAAACCGACGAGACCGCGAAAGAACGGCAGTTCGAAGAAGTAGAACGAGACGTCGAGACCGAACTGCGGGTCGACCTCGCCGACGGGCGTGCGGTTCAGCCAGAGCAGCACGACTTCCCAGCGAGTGGCAGCCGCGAAGCCGGCGAACAGGCCGAGGACGACCGGGATGCCGTAGGTGGCGAGGCGACGGAGCGGCTCGACGAGTTCCTGGTAGCGGTCGAGCTGACTGCTCAGCTTGGCGTAGACGGGCCGCAGGCGGTATGCCAGCTGGATGCTCGCCCAGATCGGGATGGCCATGCCGAAGAATCCGATGGCGAACATCACAGCGGTGGCGATCCACTGCGTCGTGAGAACGTTCGCGAACCCGAGCTGTTCAAACCACAGGAAGTCCGAGTACAACCCGGCGAAGATGAAGAAGGCAACCACGAGGACGCCGACCACTGCTGCGGTGATGGCAAGCGGTGCGCGACTGCGGTTGGGGGTGGGACGTGCTGATGCTGCGGGAGCGGTTGTCACTTGTGGCCTCTGTCAGTGTCGGGGTCAGGTCACAAGTCTATGGGGATCGCCCTTGCGCTGGCTGGGAGCTAGCCGGTGGTCTCCGGTGCTTCACACGTGGGAAGGGCATCAAGTCCGCTCGACGATTCGATCGCGTCGAGCGCGGCAAGCGCGTCGTCGAGGGTGGCGACGCTCAGCACCTGCAGACCGTCCGGCACGTGTCCGACCACTTCGTTGCAGTTCGCCTCTGGTGCGAGGAAGTAGGCTGCCCCGGCATCGACGGCCCCATACAGCTTCTGACGGATGCCGCCGATCGGTCCGACGACACCCTCACCGTCGATCGTGCCTGTGCCTGCGACATTCGTGCCACCGTTGAGCTTGCCCTCGGTCATTTTGTCGATGATGCCCAGCGCGAACATCATGCCGGCGCTGGGTCCTCCGACGTTGTCGAGCTGGATGGTGACATCAACCGGAAAGTCGTAGAGAACCTTCGTCGCGATCCCGATGATGCTTGAGTCCTCGCCGTCGGCAGACGTCGCGCTCACCGGCGTGATCGAGACCGTTTGCGGCTTCCCGTCCCGAACGATGTCGAACACGGCTGCATCGGTCGACCCGTTGTCGGCGATGGCGTCCCTGAGCGACGCGAGGTCGGTCACGGCAGAGTCGTTCACCGCGATGATCTCGTCGTCGATCTCGAGTTTTCCTTCGGCCGGAGCACCGTCAGCCACCTGGCCGACGGCCAGCTGGGCTGGAAAATCATAATCGAGTTCGGTCAGCGCTGCCGCGATGGCATCCTGCTGGGAATCGACCATGAGGGCAGCGTTCTCGGCTTCGCGCTGCTCGGTGGAGACGCCCTCGGGGAACAACGCTTCGACGGGCACGACCGCCTTGCTCGGCGAGAACCAGGCAAGGGCGACCTCGAACCAGTTGGGTCGTTGCTCCCGGTTACCGACCGCCTGCACGGTGAGCATGTCGAGGGCTCCATCGGTCTCAAAGGTCTCAGCGCCCTCCACGGTGACCATGGGGACTTCTTCCTCCTCGATCGTCACCGTACCGAGAGTATTGAACACCGGCCCCGGCTGCTGGATCACATACGACGTCGGCCACAGGGCGAGACCCAGAAGTATGACGAACGACACGGCAAGCGCCAGCCAGCCACGCGTGCGGCGGCGATGCGCGCTCTCCATCGTGGCGAGTTCTGCCTCCGAATACAGAGCCTGCGGTTCGGCTGCGTGCGGGGTATCGCTCCAGAGACTCATCGTGCCTTTCATGGTGTTCGCGACGGGCGGACAGCCGCCGGAGGCAGCAACGCGAAACTCAGAGGTTCACCGACTAGCGTAGATCCCGCAACCGAATGCTGTCTGAAAGGTGGCCTCTGTGCCCGACGAATCCGACAAGAACCCCGAGGACGAGTTCCGCGACATGCTGCGGCAGTTCCTGGCTGGGAATGCCGGGATCGACCCGAGCCAACTCGCCGGTGCAGCCGGGCTCCCCGGTGACCCAGCGTCGGTCAACGCCATGCTCAGCCAGCTCCGCAACGCCCTCCAGGGCGCGGGTGACGGAAGCATCAACTGGCAGGCCGCGACAGACCAGGCGGTCACGATCGCCACGGCCGAAGCCGCTCCCATCAGCGCCGAGCAGCGCGCCGCGCTCGACCAGGCTTTTTCGATCGCAGCTCTGTGGCTCGACGACGTCACCGGCATCACCGAACTGACGAGCGTTCCCAAACTGGTGACCCGCGCCGAATGGGCTCGCGCGACGATGCCGGTCTGGACCCAGCTGGCCGAACCGGTCGCGACAAGCATTTCGGATGCCCTCACCCGCGTCCTCCGCGAGCAGGCTCCTGACGAGTTCCAGGGCATGGTCGAGAACGCCGGGGCGCTCCTCCGCAGCATCGGCGGCGCGCTCTTCGCCATGCAGCTCGGGCAGGTCGTCGGGCAGCTGTCGACGGAGGTCGTCTCGGGCGGTGACGTCGGCATCCCCCTGCTCGACGACAACCAGGCCGCCATCGTGCCGCAGAACGTCAGCGTATTCGGCGACGGCCTCGACATTCCCGACGACCAGGTCCAGCTGTACCTGGCCGTCCGTGAGATCGCCCACGCCCGCCTGTTCCGTCACGCGCGCTGGCTGCGCCTGCACCTCATCTCATCGATCACCGAGTTCGCCCGCGGCATCAGCATCGACACCGACCGGCTCGAAAGCCTCGCGGACGGCTTCGATCCCTCGAATCCCGAAGAACTGCGTCAGGCGATGGTCGACGGTTCGCTGATCCCGCCGAAGACGGATGCACAGCTCGCGACGCTCGGCCGGCTCGAGACGATCCTCGCGCTCGTCGAAGGCTGGGTCGACGTCGTCACCGCGCGAGCGACATCACGACTGCCCAAGGCCGACGCCATCGCTGAGATGGTGCGTCGCCGCCGGGCCACGGGCGGACCCGCCGAATCCGCCTTTTCCACCCTGGTCGGGCTCGAGTTGCGCCCGCGCCGGCTGCGCGAAGCCGCGGCGATGTGGCAGCAGATCACGGATGCCGTCGGCGACGAACAGCGCGACTCGCTCTGGGAACACCCCGACGTCATCCCCACCAGCGACGACATCGACGACCCGTCGGCGCTGATCGCGCGTCTCGAAGCGCGCGCACGGGGTGAGGTACCCGAGCCCGATGACTTCGACACGGCGCTGGAGAACCTCCTCCGAGGTGAGGAGAACCTCCTCCGAGGTGAGGAGAACGCGTCCCCCGATGACACGGGCGCGTCTGAGAAGGGCCCCTCGCCGGACGAAAACCCGCCAGCGGTCTGACCCGCGCTCCCGCCGCACGGGTCGCACCCGGCTGTGGATAAACCGCACGGCGTATCGGCGGGTGCGGCATGATCTCCGCATGCTCCTTCGACTCGACCCGCGCTACCCCATCGTCTGGCGCTCCCCCACCTCGCTGCAGATCGGGGCCGAGCAGCCCATCGCCCGGCTCGATTCGATCAGCCCAGCCGTCGAACATCTGCTCGGCGCAGTCCTCGCCGGCATCAGCAGGCGTGAACTCGACGAACTCGCCGACCGGGTGGGCGCCGGAACAGACGAGGTCAGGAACTTCGTCGACCGGATCGCGCCGGCGCTGGTCCGGCCATCACCCCGCCGCGACGTTCCCCGATGGGTTGTCGACGGTGCAGGAAGAACCGCCGACGGCATCCGCTGGCTGCTGACCGGCGACCGGTCGGTCGATGCGTTCTCCACCGATCCACCCGGGCTGCCAGACATCGCGGTTCTCGTCGCCTCGCACGTGATCGATCCCAGGCGGTACGTCCGTTGGCTCAGTCTCGACATTCCACACCTCGCCGTCACCTACACCGATGTGGGCGTTGAGATCGGACCATTCGTCGAACCGGGCGTCGGCCCGTGCCTGCACTGCCTGGCGCTCGAGCGAACGGATGCTGACCCGGCCTGGCCGGCGATGGCGTCACAATTGCTCGCTCAGCGCTCGCTGGCAGAGACGGAGCCGTTGATCGGTGAGGTGTGTGCCCGCGTCGCGCGGATCGCGACCGCCCGGCTCGACGACGGCACCAATGATCTCGTCTTTTCGTCGCTCAGGATCGACGGGTTTCGGGTGACGGGGACCCTGATCGCGCACCGGCGACACCCGGATTGCGGATGCCGATCTCTGTCAGGAAACGAGACCGTTCCCGGGGCTGTGGGGATCGGCTCGACCGTTCAGCCCACGACAGGTACAGCTGTGATCGCGCGCGAGTGATGCCGACGTACAGAAGCCGCCGTTCCTCATCGACCTGTTCAAAGGTTTTCGCGTAGCTGATCGGAACCAGGCCTTCGCTGAGACCGAGCAGGTAGACGGCATCCCACTCGAGGCCCTTCGCCGAGTGAAGGGTGGCGAGGGTCACAGCAGACACCGTCGGTTCGTGCTGGCCTGCCTGTCGTTCGAGGAGCTCGTCGGTGAACTGACGGAAGGTGGTGCCTGGCGGGGCCTGGTCGACGAGTCCCATGATCGCGTTGAGCGACTCCCATTTGTCGCGAACAGCGCCGGCAGTCTCCGGCGCGACCTGGGTCCAGCCGAGCGACCGCAGCACATCACTCACCGATTTGAAGAGCGGTTCCCCTGTGATCGACACGGATGCTCCGCGCAGCGCCATGATCGCCTGGCGCACTTCGGGCAGGTCGAAGAACCGTTTGCTCCCGCGCAGCAGATAGGGCACGCCGACGTCGCCGAGCGCTGTCTCAAGAGCGGCCGACTGCACGTTGACGCGGTAGAGGATCGCGATGTGCTCGGGTTTCGTTCCGGCAGCGATGCGCTCGAGCACCGACTGGGCGATCGCGCGAGCCTCGGCCATGTCGTTCGGGTGTGCCGAAATCTCGGGCTGATGATGGGTATCGGCCGAACGGCTGGCCTGGAGGCTGAGCGCCCCGGGGCGGCCACGCATCAGCCGGTTGGCTGTGTCAACGATCTGGGGAGTCGAGCGGTAGTTCTGTTCGAGCCGGACGACCGTGGCATCCGGGTGTCTGGCCGGAAAGTCGAGGAGGTAGTCGCTGCGCGCCCCGGCGAACGAGTAGATGGTCTGGCTGGCATCACCGACGACGCAGACATCGTTACGCCCGCCGATCCAGAGTTCGAGGAGCTGCTGCTGCAGCGGGGAGACGTCCTGGTATTCGTCGACGACGAAGAACCGGTACTGCTCGTGCACCTGCATCGCGACCGCAGGCTCGGTCTGGATCATGCCGGCGCAGGCGAGGAGCACATCTTCGAAGTCGAGCTGTTTGCGTTCGTCCTTGAGGTCCTCATAGGCCTGCTGCATCGCTGCGATGGCGTCGACAGCGAGGTTCTGCGATGCAGGCCGGTTTGCCGCTGCGTACTGCTCGATGCTCAGCCCGGACACCTTGCGCCACTCGATCTCCGCAGCGATGTCGCGCAGCGTGGCCGTGTCGAGTTTGAGCTTGAGTCGTTCGGCGGCGTGGCCGAGCATCCGGCCTTTACTGGGGATGAGAGCAGGCATGATGCCGCCGACCGTGTGCGGCCAGAAATAATTCAGCTGGCTGAGGGCAGCCGCGTGGAAGGTGCGCGCAGCGACACCCCCAGCGCCGAGGTGGCGAAGCCGGCCGCGGAGTTCAGCGGCTGCACGGTTGGTGAAGGTCAGCGCCATCACGCGGTTCGCGGCGTAGGTTCCCGTTGCCACGCCGTGGGCGATTCGGTGGGTGATCGCCCTGGTCTTGCCGGTGCCTGCACCGGCGAGCACACAGACGGGTCCGCGGAGCGCTTCGGCGGCAACGCGCTGATCGTCGTCGAGGCCGGCCAGAAGATCCGTGGGCTCGGCCGCGGTCATGCCCGGGTCGCCGCGGCGTCGGCGCTGGCCGCCCGCGCGGACGCTTCGATACCCGGGCCGCCGTCGGCGACGAGCCAGAGTTCGATCAGCGACCGGGCGATGGACGTCGGGCCGGGCAGGAGCAGCGTTCCGGCCTCCTGCCTCAGTTGATCGCGGCTCAGCCAGCGCAGGTCGACGATCTCGGCACCGTCGGGAAGAAGAGCGTCAGGGTCGTGGCCGGACACCACTCGGGCGGAGAGCCCGATCATCATGGAACGCGGGAACGGCCACGGCTGCGACCCGAGATAGACGGGATACTCGACGGGCAGGCCGGATTCCTCGGCGATCTCGCGAACAACGGCCTGCTCGAGCGACTCCCCCGCCTCGACGAACCCAGCGAGCAACGAGTACCGACCTTCAGGCCAGAGCACGTTCGAGCCCAGGAGCAGCCGGTCATCGTCATCGAGGACGAGCACGATGACCGCCGGGTCGGTTCGGGGGAACACCTGGTTCTGACAGGAGGGGCACAGGCGCATCCAGCCCGCGAGGCTGGGAGCCGTCGCGGTGCCGCAGCGCGGGCAGTGGCCGTGCGAGCCGTGAAAATTGGCGAGGGCGACGGCTGCCGTCATCAGTGCGGAGTCGCCTGCACCGAGGAAATGTCCGATCTCACGCAGCGACAACCAGCGTTCCGGATCCGGTTCGATCGCGGCTGCGGCGGCATCCGTCAGCACGGCCAACGTCACGGCAGCGCCGATGTCTGCCTGGGAGCCGGGCGTGACGATGCGACCGAGGTAGCAGAGCAGGTCGGCCTGCCCGGCGACCGCGGAGTCGTGCAGCGCGATGCTGTCACCGTCCATCAGCGTCTTGCCGTTCCAGAGCGCGAGCACGCGCGAACCCGGCTCGGCAGCGAGCTCCGAAAAGAGGTCGGGCCGCACACGCGCGTCGGCGTCACGATCGACTGCCGTGCGGGCGAGCGGAAGATCGGTGAGCGGGCCGAGATCGAACACAAGCACTCCCACCTGCAAGGGCGTGGCGGATGGCTGCCACGGGGTTGAGCGACCTAACCTAGATGCCATGGCCAGATCGCATCTAACTCTAGCCGCGTTGGCTACCTCAGCCGTCGCGGACCTGCAGATCGTCGGCGCAGGACCGTTCGGGCACGGACGGACAGGTGACTTCGATTCGGCTCTCCTCCGCAGGGGTGACGACCGCGAACTGGTTGTCAGGGTTCCGACGAACGAACGTGCCGCAAGTGAGCAGTCTGTCGAACTGATCGCGCTGCAGGCGATGACAGCAGGCATCCGTAGTCGTCTGCCGTTCGATGTGCCCTCGGTCATCGGCCAGGTGTCGAATCAGGGCACTCGAGCCGTCGTCTACGAGTACCTCCCCGGGTACAGCGTCGACGCCGACGGACTTCCGGCCGGTGATGGCGCAGCGACGTCGATCGGGGCTGCCATTGCGGCGATCCACGCACTGCCCGGGTCATTCGTCTCCGAGGTCGGGCTCCCCCACCTCACGGCGGCCGAGTGCCGCAACGAGGCCAGGAGCGTCATCGAACGCGCCGCATCCACGCGGCTGCTGCCGACCGCGGTGCGCAAGCGGTGGACGGATGCCGCAGCAGACGACCGGTTGTGGCAGTTCCAGCCGACCGTCATCCACGGGTCGCTCGGTGCGGAATCCTTCGTCATCACCGACCACGAGGTCGGCCCGATCGTCACCGCTGTGCTCGGCTGGCATGCCCTCCGCGTCGGCGACCCGGCCAGGGACCTGCACTGGCTCAGCGGCGCCGGTGAGGCCGCAGAAAGCGTGCTCGCCGCGTATCGGTCGTCGTCGACCCGCAACCCCGATCACCTTCTGCTCCAGCGCTCGATGCTTCACGCTGAACTCGAGCTCGCTCGCTGGCTCCTCCACGGAGTGGACGCCCGTGACAAGAGCATCACCGATGACGCGGTCAGCCTGCTCGACGGGCTCGTCGATCACGTGCTCGGTGACCTCATGCATCCGCTGTCGAACGAGACCGGGCCGATCATGGCTGTCTCGGACGTCGAAGCCATGCTCACACGCACGCCACAGACCTCCGCTGCTTCCGCGTCGTCTGGCATCGGCATGGAAACCGACAGCTACGACCGTTCCGAACTCGAGGCGGTATTCGGCACTGATCCCGGAAAGTCGGCCTCGGGGAGTGGCGAGAACGACGACGAGTCGCGGCGAGAGCGGGCCTCCGAGCCTGCGCAGACCACCCGTGGGCAGGATTCCTTCGACCCGGATGCCATCGAAACCGGCCCGATCGACATCACGTCGGCGAAACGGACCGATCCTCGCAGTGACGCCGGTTATACCGCCGAGTTGGACTTCTCAGCGCTCGAAGCCGCGGAGTCGGGCGAGATCACTCCCCTGACCCAGCGGCGACCGAGTTCGTCGGCCGAGTAGAGGGTGTCAGGGCGCAGGACCAGGTCGTCGGCCACGTAGTAGAACACCGCGTCGATGAGGTCGGGCGAGACTTTTTTCCACTGGGCGAAAGCGAGTCGGTAGAGGGCGAGCTGGTACTGCCGTTCATCGAGTTCGGCCGCGGTTGACGGCGCTTTTCCCGTTTTCCAGTCGACGATCTGGTAGCGACCGTCGCGCTCGTACACGGCATCCAGCTTGCAGATGATGATCTGTTGGCCGAGCACGAAGTTGATCTCACGTTCGACCTCGACCGGCCGGAGCTCGGCCCACTCCGACGCCTCGAACGTGCGCTGCAGGACCGCGAGGTCGTCGAGTTCGCGCTGTTCGAGAGGCAGGAGCGTTCCCGGAGCCTCGTCGAGATCCTGTTCGAGCAGGCTCGAGTCGAGCGACTCCTGCCCACCGGCAACTCCGGCTCGCTGCTCGACCCAGCTGTGGAACAGGGTGCCGAGGCGGGTCTGGCGGTAGGGCCGCTCAGGAACCGGCCGCCGCATCCTCGTCGCCAGCCCCGGAGCGTCCGAGACGTATTCCTTGAACCGTGAAGCGGGGACCCGGTCGGGCAGGGGAACGTACTCGTCTGAACGCAGCCTGGCCTCGCGTTCGGCCAGGAGCAGGCCGATGTCATTCGACCAGACCGTGGCAAGGTCGGGGTCGGCGTCGCGGACGGCTGCAGCGGCGGCCTCCACCGCATCGGTGCGTGCACCGAGCGGATCGAGTGGCCAGGCCACGACGTTCTGCTCGGCGGCGAGCGGGTTCTCATCGAACTCCGACTCGTCGGGGAGCACGTCGTCGTCGAGGCCGACGGCAGCGACGATCTCACGCAAAAATATCCCGGGCCGTCGGGGGCGCGACTGTGTCGCCCAGAACGAGCCACTCGCGAGAAGAGCGTCTTTCGCCCGGGTGACGGCGACGTAGGCGAGCCGACGCTGCTCCTCGGCGTTCCGGGCGTCGAGACCCTCACCGAATGCGACGTAAGCGGCATCGAAATCAGCCTGGGTCGCTGCCCCACGCCAGGGCAGAGCGGGCAGCTCATTCCGATCGCCACGGAACTCGTACGGCAACTCTCCGAACGCGGTCCAGCCGCGTTTACTGCGCAGGGTTCCAGGGAGTTCGTCCTGCACCATCCGCGGGACGACGACACTGTCCCACTCCAGACCTTTCGAACCGTGGATGGTGAGGATCTGGACCGTGCCCGGTTCGGGATCCTCGGCCCGCGGGCTGAGGTTCTCACGGCGCTCGGCCTCTGCCAGCCACGACAGGAACGGGCCGAGCCCGGCACCTTCGTCGACCGACAGGTACGAGGCGATCTGTTCCGAGAACGCGTCAAGGCTGGCCTGCCCGAGCGGGTTCTGCTCGTTTGCCGCGACCTCGATGTCGAGCTGGAGCTCCTGCACGACGAGGTTGACGAGGTCGTAGAGGTCGAGGCCGGAACGTCGACGCAGTGTGTTCAGCTGTCGGGCGACGAGCCGCATCCGACGGATGCCCTCTGCACTGAAATCGCGGAGGGCGCCGTGGTTCGCTGGGGCGGTCTGCAGGAAGTCGAGTGCGTCGACGATCGATCGGCCGTCATCGTTGGCCGCAGACGCCGCGATGCGCTCTCGGATCTCGTCAGCGATCGGCTGCTGGGCGAGGTCGCGGCTGGCGAGCCACCGCGCAAGCCCGTTCAGCGCCTGGATGTCACGGGGTCCGATCCGCCAGCGGGCGCCGACGAGCAGCCTGATCAGTTCGGATCCGGCCGTCGGGTCATGCAGGACGCGGAGGGCACTGACCAGGTCGACGATCACCGGCTGTTCGAGGAGACCGGCCATCCCCAGAATGTGGAAGGGCACGTTGTTGCGTCTCAGCGCGTCGGAGAACACGTCGACCTTCTTGAGCGACCGGCAGAGCATCGCCGCTGTCCGCTGCCTGCCCGACGCTGACGGCCGCGCCAGTTCGCCTGCGAGCCAGCGGGCGACGGCATCCGCTTCATCGACCACGGTCTCTGCGAACACGACCGAGATCTCCCCTTGCCCGGCGTGCGGAGGGCTGGTGAGCCGACGCACGGGAACCCGCGGGGTCGCCGGAAGAGGCGCAACGATCGCATTGGCGGCGTCGAGGACTTTTCCTGCATTGCGCCAGCTGGTCGAGAGGGCGAACGTCGACGCCGTGCGGTCGTCGGCGAAGTCGCTGGAGAACCGGGCAAGGTTCGCCGCGCTCGCACCGCGCCAGCCGTAGATGGACTGGTTCGGGTCACCGACGGCCATCACCGGCTGGTTGGAGAACAACCGGGCAAGCAGATCCGTCTGCACCACAGAGGTGTCCTGGTATTCGTCGAGGATGACCATCCGGAACCGCGACCGGTATTCGTCGACGACGCGCGGCACCCGGCGGCAGATCTCGAGCGCGAGGCTGACCTGATCGCTGAACTCGACGAAACCCAGGCGCTGCTTCTCGGCCGCGAACCGTTCGGCCAGGTCGACGAGCATGCCGAGATAGTCGACATCGCCGACGGCGGACGTCACCGAGGGGAACGACGACTTGCGCGATGTGCCGTCAGAAAGCGGGAGTTCGGCCAGCCGGTGGAACTCCGTCGCGAACGAGCGGATGTCATCTGCACGGCCGGTTGCGTCGTTGTCGCTCAACGCATGGCTCAGAGACACGACCGCTGCGGTGACCTGATCGACGCTCTTGTCGAGACCGACCAGCCGGTCGTCTGAGCTCTCGACGACAATCCGGCGCGCCAGCCGCCACGCTGACGCCTCCGTCAGGACGGTGGCGTCCGGCTCGCGCCCGATCAGCCGGGCGTATTCACGGAAGAGCCCGCTGGCGAACGAATTGTAGGTGGCGATCGTCGGCGCCTCGAGCACGTCGATCGCGGTGCCTGGAGTCTCAGCGAGCTGGAGATCCTGCAACTGGCCGATCCGCACCCTGACCCGCTCGGCGAGCTCGCCGGCGGCCTTTCGGGTGAACGTGAGGCCGAGTATCTCCGGAACACGCACCTTGCCGTTCGCGAGGAGCCACACGATTCGGTTCGCCATCGTCTCTGTCTTGCCGCTTCCGGCGCCGGCGACGACGAGGGCAGGACCGAGGTCGGCTTCGATGACCGCAACCTGCTCGTCGGTCGGCTCCGGGAGCCCCAGCCGCGACCCGATCTCCCGTGCAGACATCATCCGGACGGGCGCGGTCATGCGCTCACCGCCGCAACGAGGTGAATCCGGTACATCGACGCGGCCTTCGGATCGCGCTCATCGAGATTCGGGTTGCCGGTGAACTCGGCTGCAGCCATCCCACGCCCGGCGCTCTCGACCCGCTGAGTGAATGCATCTCGCTCGTCGAACGTCATCGGCTGCTGGGTCAGCACACGATAGCCCTTGCCCCGGACACCGCCGGAGACGTAGAGCAGTGTCGCCCCGCCGGACCGGTCCCCCGGCTCCGTGCCTTCGATCGCCCCGGCCGCGAGCGCCAGCTGATACCCGCCGAGCTGCGGGTTCTCGTCGACCTTCGACCGCGACGGTGCGGTCTTTCCTGTCTTGAGGTCGACGATGACGACCTCTCCGCTCGGGAGCCGTTCCACCCGGTCGATCGTGCCGGACAGGCGCACCTGGCCGAGCGTCACCGAGAATGTCCCCTCTGCGCTGATCGTCTCGCCGCCGGCATCGCGGAAGTCGTGGAGGTATTCCGACAGGCCCTCGACGAGGCGATGGGTCAGACGACGCTGGCGTTCCGCCAGCCACGGGGCCTCGAAGTACAACTCGGACCAGTGTTCGTCGATGTGCTGCCAGAGCCGTTCGACGCTGATGTCGTCAGCGGTGATCTGATCGGTCGGGATGGTCCCGGCGCGTTCGAGTGCTGTGTGGACGACGGTCCCGATGCCTGCGGCAAGCCCGGAGGGTGCTGCGGCCATGGTGTCGATGAACCAGGCCAGTCCCGATTTCTCGAACGTCTCGAGTTTGGACGGCGAGACGGGAACGACGGCATCCGAAGCGGTGAGATCGACGAGCGGGGCTGTTGTCGAGGGATCGAGCAGTCCGTACCAGTCGTCAGGGTCAGCGCCAGGCACTCCTTCGGCAGCGAGGCGGGCGAGCGCATTCGCGGCGTGGATGTCTCCGGTTGTCACCAGCCGGCGTCGAAGGGCTCCCACCATCCCCCGGAGGGACAGCGGATGCTGCGCGTCGCTCGCCGACACCGGTTCGACGGCTCGAAGAGAAGGAAAGCGCAGAAACGCTGACGGCTGCTCATTCTCGTTGACGGTCGCGGTGACGACGATCTGGACGCGCGCCCGCGAGACCGCGAGTGCAAACATCCGCAGTTCGTCGGAAAGGACCTCGGCACGCGCGTCCAGGTCGGCGACCGGAAGGCCTGCGGCAAGCTGGCTGAGCTGCTGCGGGTAGAGCAGCGAGCCGCGCAGCTGAGGGTTCGGCCAGGCACCGTCCTGGAGACCGGCGACGACGACGACGTCGAACTCGCTCCCGACCACCGAGCTCGGGGTGCCGATGAAGACGGCGTCTGCCGCTGCCTGCGGCGTCAGGGAGTCTTCGGGGACCTCGGACGACAGCACCTCATCGATGAACCGCCCGGCCGGCTCGGCCGGATGCCGCTCGGCGAAGCGTTTGGCCGCCGTGAACAGGGCCATCACGCTGTCGAGGTGACGATTGGCTTCGTCGGCGGAGAGCCCGGATCCGAGCGCCTGCGCCGACCACGACGCGCCGAGACCACTCTTCTCCCAGAACAGCCAGAGCAGCTCCTCGATGCTCGCCCCCGCCTCCGCAGCGGCGCGGGCGTCTGCGAGGGTCTGGGCGAACCGACCCGCTGAGCGCGCAGCGGCGGAGTCGATCGTGGCGAACCGGCCGGGGCGTTCGACGGCTTCGAGCAGGAGTTCGTCGCCTGACCGGTTGCCGTCACCGGCGAGTTCCTCGTGCCGAAGTGCCCGCCGCACGCGCCGCAGCGAGATGCCGTCGAGCCCGCACAAGGGTCCGGTGAGCATCGAGGTCACGAGGTCTGCCGTCGGATCGAGCCGGCCCAGGATGAACGCGACCGGCGTGAGAAGCTGCGCCGAGGCGAACTCGGTGCGGAGTGTACGGCCCCCTGATGGAACCGTCGTCGGAACCTCAGCCAGCGACAGCGCACGGTCGAGAACCGGGATGGTGGCACCTGACCGGACGATCACGGCAAGGCGCGACCACGGGATGCCACCGAACAGGTGATGCTCGCGCAGGATGCGAGCGATGCGCTGGTGCTCCGCTGCCGTCGACGCCGCGTCGACCCGCACGATCGGTGGCACCGTTCCGAGTTCGAAGTCGGTCACCGGGGCTGCTTGAGCGGATCGGTGGGTCACGGCGCCAGCGGTTCCGACGCGTGTGGTGACTTCGCCGACGAGCGTGCGGATGCCGGCTCCGTGCCGGTACACCGTGCCGAGATCGAGCCGGGTCACGTCGACGCCGAGTCCGGTGCCGAGGCCGGCGAGGGCGGCCGGGTCTGACCCACGGAAGGTGCTCGAGGCCACGTCGGGGTCACCGAACGCGACGATCGCGACCCCTCGGCTGGCCAGGGCGCGGAAAAGAGTCGTCGCCGATGGACCCTGTTCCTGAAAATCATCGACCACAAGGAGCCGGAGACCGTCGAGACCGAAGCCCCGGTTCAGTTCGGCTGTGGCCTGGGCCACCAGCTCGGCCGAATCGAGATGGTCGACGCCGAAACTGTCGATCACCTGTTCGTATTCGGCCATGAAACGACCGGCGGCAACCCACTCCTTGCGGGAGTGCTGCACGCCGAGCCTGGCGAGTGAATCGGGGCGGAGTCCGGATTCGACCGTGCGCATCATGAGTTCCCGGAGCTCGGTCCGGAAGCCGGTGAGTCGTCTCACCTCGGGCACGAGGGGATCTGGCCAGGCCGGGCCGGTGCCGTCGATCTCGTGGCCGGCCAGCAGTTCGGCGATGATCGTGTCTTGCTCGGCTCCGGTGAGCAGCCGCGGGGCATCCCTCCCCTCCAACGACGCTCGCGCGCCGACGATCTGGAATGCGAGGGAGCTGAGGGTGCGGGCGAGAGGCCCGTTGGTCGGGACGGCGACGCGCAGAGCCAGTCGGTCGCGGAGGGCTGCGGCGGCGCGGCGGTTGGGCGCAAGCACGAGGACTTCGTGCGGCTCGTAGTCGCGAAAGATGATGCGATCGGCGACGAGCTCGACGGCGGTGGAGGTCTTGCCGGTGCCCGGCGCACCGGCAACGGCCGCACTGGCGCCGTCTGCGAGGTCGAGAACCGCCTGCTGCGCGGCGTCGGGAACGATCGAGGGGGATGCTGCCGTCGAGCGGCTCGAAGCGCGGAATCCCCTGATGGTCACGTCAGCAAAGTTAGCGCGACCCACCGACATCCGCGGTCTCGCGCGCCGGGGTGAACCGTGTTCGCTCTCGGCGAGTGCCGACGGTCGAGAGCCTCGGGGCAACTGCCGTAATGTTGGCCGTAACGCAAGGAAAGGTGCTTTACGTGGAGATCCGAATCGGTATTACCAACAGCGGCCGCGAGCTCAGCTTCGAGTCGTCGCAGTCCCCCTCTGACATCGAGAAAACGGTCTCAGACGCGCTGGGTTCCGACAACAGCTACTTCACCCTCTCCGATGACAAGGGACGTCTCTACATCGTCCCGACCGCCGGACTCGCCTACGTCGAAGTCGGCAGCGAAGAAGCCCGCCGCATCGGCTTCGTCGGCTAAGGGTTTCTCCGTGGAGCTCCTCTTCATCGTTCTGTTCGGCGTCGCGGCAGGCATCGGCGCGCACTACGCCCTGCCGTGGCGCGGGACGCACGGCATCCTGCTGACTCCCGCCGTCGGCGGCGTAGCCGCGGCCATTGTCTGGGTCGGCCTGACCTGGCTCGGCTGGGCATGGGACGGCGGCTGGATCTGGGCCGTCACCATCGTGTCCGCCACCGTCGTCGCCGCCGTCGTCGACATCACTCTCGGTCGTGCGCGCAAGACGGGCGACCAGCGTCGACTCGTCGCCCTCGGCGGCTGACCCGAACAATTCCCCTGTGGCGGTCAGAGCTGGCCAGCGGCGATGATGCAGTCCTATCGTGATGGCAACCCACACGGAGGTGGCCATGACCAGGTTCGTCGTCGATGCCGGAGCGCTTCTCCATGTGATCGGCTCTGAGCTCGACGTGGCTGGCACCCACGAGCTGCTCGCCCCGACCCTGATCCGGTCACAGACGCTGTCGCTGCTGCACGAGTCCGTCAGCCGAGGCGACCTCGACGAGACGTCAGCCCGCGCGCAGCTGTCCCGGATCGGTCGGCTGCCTCTTCGGCTGCTCGGCGACGCCGTGCTGCGTCGCACAGCCTGGGATGTCGCGAATCAGCTGGGCTGGACCTCCACATACGACGCAGAATACGTCGCCCTGACCCAGCTGCAGGGTGACGCCCTCGTGACCACTGATCCGGACCTTGCGCACCGCGTCGCGGGGATCGTTCTGACCGCGACCGTCGATGCGCTGTTCAGGCCGTAAGGCCGAGGGCATCCATCCGGCGGGTGTGCGTGGCAATCAGTTCAGTGAAGACGGGCTCGATCCGTTCCTCGTCCGACTTGCTGTGACCCTCGAGGTTCAGCGCGGAGTGCGCCAGGAGCAACGTGTCGCCAACGAGGCGCCTGCCGCACATGGCGAAGAAGTGAGCCCGCTTCGGGTCGACCGCGATGGCATCCGTCAGTAGTCCGACGATGCCGGCCGAACCGGAATCGGCTCCGAGAAGACTCGCGTACCTGGCGCCGATATCCGACGCCAGCCCATCGGACAGGCGGATGAAGAAGTCGTCGAGGAAACCCTGGGTGATGTAGAGACTGAGCAGGCTTTCGTTGACGGATGCCCCGCGGGTGATAGCGAAGAAGTCGTCGATCGCCGCGACGAACGGCGCCATGACCTCGGTGGGGTCTTCGCCGCGTCTGCGGATCTCTGCGACGAGGCCCTGATGCTTCGCGAGGGCGAGTCCCGCAGCCGTTGAGAGGGTCTGCGTGGTGACGAGATCCCTCGAGGTCGCGCTGATTTTCGAGATGGACTGGAAGAAGCAGAGCTGAAGATACGCGGCCTGGCCGAGATAGCTTGACGTGTCAGGGGCCAGCTGCGCGAAGTCGACTTTCGTGGCTTCGATCGTGCTGCCACGGGAGCGCAGGCGCGGGAGCGGCGCTCGGGACCGGGACGCGCTAAACCATGAAACCACGGCTCCAGTGTAGATGCTCCGGTAGGCTGGGCTCTGTTCCCGGCACCGGATCGGGACACTACGCCTCAGAAAGATGCAGGGCGTAGACCGCTTATATGCATTGACAGGCAACCAACACGTGACTTTCACCGATCTCGGCGTCGACCAGGACATGGCAGACGCCCTCGCAGCCAAGGGCATCCTCGAACCCTTCCCCATTCAGGAACAGACCATCCCCCTCGCTCTCGACGGCCAGGACATCATCGGGCAGGCGAAGACGGGAACAGGCAAGACCTTCGGTTTCGGCCTTCCGCTCCTCCAGCGCATCGGGTCCGACCCGGCGCCCGGCGTTGTCGCCCTCATCGTCGTGCCGACCCGTGAGCTCTGCGTCCAGGTCACCGAAGACATCGAACTGGCCGCGACGAATCGCCCGACCAAGATCGTGTCGATTTACGGCGGCAAGGCGTACGAAGGTCAGATCGAGCAGTTGAAGGCAGGGGCGCAGGTCGTCGTCGGCACGCCCGGTCGTCTCATCGACCTCAACAACCAGCGCCTGCTCGACCTGTCGAACGTGCGCGAAATGGTCCTCGACGAGGCAGACAAGATGCTCGACCTCGGCTTCCTGGCCGACATCGAGAAGTTGTTCTCGAAGACGCCGCAGGACCGCCACACCATGCTCTTCTCGGCAACCATGCCTGGCCCGATCGTGGCGCTCGCGCGTCGCTTCATGTCGAAGCCGATCCACATCCGTGCGTCAGACCCCGATGAGGGGCTCATGCAGGCGAACATCAAGCACCTCGTCTACCGTGCACACAACATGGACAAAGACGAGGTGATCGCCCGCATCCTGCAGTCGGACGGCCGCGGCAAGACGGTCATCTTCACCCGCACCAAGCGTGCGGCCGCGAAGCTCGTCGAAGAACTCAACGACCGCGGATTCAACGCCGCAGCCGTGCACGGCGACCTCGGCCAGGAGCAGCGCGAGCGCGCCATGGCTGCGTTCAAGGCCGGCAAGAAAGACGTCCTCATCGCCACGGATGTCGCGGCGCGCGGAATCGACGTCAACGACGTCACCCACGTGATCAACCACACCATCCCCGAGGATGAGAAGACCTACCTGCACCGGGTCGGTCGCACCGGCCGCGCGGGGAAGACCGGCATCGCCGTCACCTTCGTGGACTGGGACGACCTGCACAAGTGGGCGCTCATCAACAAGGCGCTCGACTTCGGCCAGCCGGAGCCGATCGAGACGTACTCGTCGAGCCCGCACCTGTTCGCCGACCTCGACATCCCAGAAGGCACGAAGGGTCGTCTCCGCCCGACGTCGATCGTCGCTGCTCCGAGTCGTGGAGCACGCGAAAGCGCACCCCGCGACGGTGGCCGTGCTCCCCGCGAGGGTGGCTCGCGCGACTCGTCCCGCGGACGCGGCCGCGCGCGTACGGCTTCAACCTCGACGGACGCTCCTCGCGAGGAAGCCCCGATCGCCGCCGGTACGCACGACGGCCAGGGCAGTGAGCACCACGACGGAAACAGCGCACCCCGGCGTCGCAGCCGCACCCGCCGCCGCACCAACCGCCCGGAGTAGCTCCCGCGAGCGCGCTTGCTCACCTGCTTCGGACGTTCTCACCAGGCAGGCCAGCTGGGTGCGTCCGGAACACGGGCCTTCTGCATGCCCATCGCTCGGTGCGACGACAAAATCGGCTGCCGAAACGCGAGCCGAGCAACCCTTTTTGTCGCCTACGCCAGACGGCACGCGGTGCGACGACAGGAACGGCTACCGAGACGCGACCCGAGCAACCCTTTCTGTCGTGGCAGCCGAGGGCGGCAAGCGCCGCCCCGCGGCCGCTCGCGGATTAGGAGTACACCGGTTCCGAGCCGGTCGCCTCGTCGATGATGGCCTGCACGACGGCATCCGGGGTCGTGTTCTCCCCCAGCCGGTTGGGCTTGCCGTCACCGTGGTAGTCGCTCGACCCCGTGAGAACGAGGCCGAACCTGTCGGCGAGCTGACGAAGCCGCACCTTGCCGTCCGGGGTGTTCTCGCGGTGGTCGATCTCGAGCCCGAACAACCCGGCGTCGACGAGCTCTCCGAGGTGTTTCTCATCGATCATGGCGTCGCGGCCGCGTGTGGCCGGGTGCGCGATCACGGGCACTCCCCCGGCAGCACGGACGAGTCGCACCGCCTTGAGCGGATCCGGCGCGTAGTGCGGCAGGTAGTACCCGGTCCGCGGGTGCAGGATGCCGGCGAACGCCTCGCTGCGGGTGGGCACGTGCCCGCGTGCGACGAGGGCATCGGCGATGTGCGGTCGCCCCACTGTCGCCCCCGGCGTCGTCTGCGCGACGACATCATCCCAGCTCAGGGCATAGTCGGCGGCGATCTTCGACACGATCGACTCGGCTCTTCGAAGGCGTGACTCGCGGATCCGAGCCGTTTCGGTGTTCAGGTCGCCGTCGGCTGGGTCGAACAGGTAGGCAAGCAAATGGACGCTCTTGTAGCCGAACCGGGTGCTGAACTCCATGCCGGGAATCAGGGTGACCCCGACGTCACGTGCTGCCACGGATGCCTCGTGCCAGCCCGCAGTCGAGTCGTGGTCGGTCAGCGCCACCACTCCCAGACCCGCTCCGGCGGCCTGCCGCATCACCCGTGAGGGCGATTCGGTTCCGTCAGAGACCCGGGAGTGGGTGTGAAGGTCCGCTGGCCCGGTGAAGAGGGGAACGGCGGTCATCCTCACAGTTTATGGCGAGCGCCACGCCAGCAGTTTCCGGGCTACTCCCAGTCCGACCTCGATAGTGTTGCAGCACCATGCTCAGATTCCTCGGCGCCATCGCCACCGTCGCGATCGCCGTCGGCCTGCTCGTCGTCACCTGGCCGCAGTTCTTCGGCCTGCAGACCACCTGGATCATCGCGCAGATCACGTCGATGCGATCACTCGCGGTCGTCGCCGCCCTGCTCGCCGCCGTCGCATTCGCGCTTCTCGCGCTGCTCCGCCCCATGCGGGCATTCGCAGGCAGCATCGTCGTTCTGCTTCTCCTCTTCGCCGTCGGAAACGCCGCCATCGTCGTCTCACGCGGCCTCGGGAACACCACGTTCGCCGAGAAGACTCCGGACTCGATCACCGTGCTCAGCTGGAACACCCTCGGTGCCGCCCCGGGTGCCGCCGCCGTTGCCCAGCTCGCGATCGACTCAGAAGCCGATGTCATCTCTCTCCCCGAAACTCCGCAGGAGACCGGGATAGAGATCGCCGAGACCATGCGCGCCGCCGGTCGCCCGATGTGGGTGCACACCGAGTGGTTCGACCAGATCTCTCCCGCACGATCGACGACGGTGCTGATCAGCCCAGACCTCGGCGACTACATGAAGGTCACCAGCAACGAGGAGCGTGACGACAACACCACGGTTCTGCCCACCGTCATCGTCGAGCCCGTCGACGGCGACGGGCCGACGTTCGTAGCCGCGCACGCCGTCGCCCCGATCACCGGTCAGATGCAGAACTGGCGTGACGACCTGGCCTGGCTCGCCGAGCAGTGCCAGGCAGACAACGTCATCATGGCCGGGGACTTCAACGCCACCGTCGACAGCATGGCCGGCCTCGGCAGCACACCGGATGCCGCGCTCGGCGCCTGCGTCGACGCTGGCCGCTCGTCTGGCAACGGCGCCGTGGGGACCTGGACCACCCGCATCCCCGCCCTGGTCGGCTCCCCCATCGACCACGTCATGGCCACCCCGGACTGGACGGTCACCGGGATGCGGGTCGTCACCGAGCTCGACGGCACCGGGAGCGACCACCGACCAGTGATCGTGCAACTCAGTCGCGAGGTTGCCGCAGGCTGACGGTTGACCGCCCATCGGTGGAACAATGGGCACATGCAGACCGCAAACAACACCCCGGCCACGATCTCGACCCCTGGCGTGGCACCCGCAAGCGACGAGACCACCAGCGAAGAACCGCGTGGCACCTCGAACCGGTCGACCACCCCGGCCTCGAGCCAGTTCCAGGACTTCATCGGATCGAACTGGGCAGACCGCGTCGACGAACTCCCCGCTCCGCGCGAGCAGGCGGCATTCGCCGCCGGGCGACGAGCCCGCCTGTCAGCGGCATTCGCCGGCAGTCGACTCGTGATCCCGGCAGGCGCGCTGAAGCAGCGCTCCAACGACACTGACTACCCGTACCGTGCACATTCGGCGTTCGCGCACCTCACCGGGTGGGGCGCGGACGCCGAGCCCGACTCCATCCTCGTGCTCGAACCCAACAACGATGGACACGACGCGACCCTCTACTTCCGCGAGCGGGCCGACCGCACGTCGAACGAGTTCTACGCCAACCCGGCGATCGGCGAGTTCTGGATCGGCGCACGCCCGTCACTCGCACAGGTGGCGGCAGACCTCGGATTGGCGACGGCCCACATCGACGCCTTCGAAACGACGGATGCCGATCGCACGGTCGAAAAAGACGCGGAGCTCACCACGTTCCTCTCCGAACTCCGGCTGGTGAAGGACGAGTACGAGATCGCCCAGATGCGGCTCGCCGTCGATGCGACCGCGCGCGGTTTCGACGACGTGATCGCGGACTTCCCCCGGATCACCACCCACACGCGGGGCGAACGCGCCGTCGAGGGCGTCTTCTACACCCGGGCACGGCTCGACGGGAACGCCGTCGGATACGACACCATCGCCGCATCCGGACCTCACGCGTGCATCCTGCACTGGACCCGCAACGACGGCCCGGTCTCCCCCGGTGACCTCATGCTCCTCGACGCCGGCGTCGAGGTCGACAGCCTGTACAC
Source organism: Mycetocola sp. CAN_C7 (assembly GCF_015752285.1). Classification (NCBI taxonomy): domain Bacteria; kingdom Bacillati; phylum Actinomycetota; class Actinomycetes; order Micrococcales; family Microbacteriaceae; genus Mycetocola; species Mycetocola sp. CAN_C7. The sequence goes on along the minus strand of NZ_JADOUY010000004.1, from coordinate 495,429 downwards.
CGCAGACATCACCAGGACACTGCCCGCGAACGGCCGGTTCACCGATGTGCAGCGCGCTGTCTACGAAGCCGTGCGTGAGGCGGCGGACGCCGCCTTCGCGATCGTGCGCCCTGGCATCATCTTCCGTGATGTCCACGCCGAGGCCATGAAGGTCATCGCGAAGCACACCGCGGCGTGGGGCATGCTCCCGGTGACCGCCGAGAAATCACTCGAACCGGAGAACCAGTTCCACCGCCGCTACATGGTGCACGGGACCAGCCACCACCTGGGAATCGATGTGCACGACTGCGCCGCGGCCCGCCGCGAGATGTACCACGACGGTGAGGTCAGGGAAGGCATGGTGTTCACGATCGAACCCGGGTTGTACTTCCAGCCGGACGACCTCTCGGTTCCAGCGGAGTTCCGCGGCATCGGCGTGCGCATCGAAGACGACATCCTCGTCACGGCGACCGGGGCCGAGGACCTGTCTGCCGGTATCCCGCGCACAGCGGACGAGGTCGAGGCCTGGATTCGACGCCTGAGTCCGTCGACCGACGGCTGAACCGCTGACCTCCAGGTCCGCGTCGACGAGCGCTCTGCGGCCGGCGCCTACTTCTCAGCGCCTATTTTCTCAGCGCCTATTTCTCAGCGCCACTGAGCACGTTCTTCGCGCGGTTGGCGAGGTCGGGAGCGACGGTGACCGCATAGTTCGTCGCGATGACCTGCATCACCGATGTGAAGTCTCGCCTGCGCCGGTTGATCGAGTACGACACGATCGTGAACATCATGCCGAACGCCGCACCGATCAGGACAGCGGCTCCGACGAAGACCAGGTCGGATGCCGGGTTGATGATCACGAGAAGCAGCCCGAAGAACAGACCGAGCCAGGCGCCGCTGAGCGCACCTGCACCCGCTGCGCGACCGTAGCTCAGCTTGCCGGTGACGCGTTCGACGCTCTTCAGTCCGTCACCGACGATCGACACCTGCTTCACCGGAAAATCGGCCTGGGCGAGAAGATCGACGGCGCGCTGGGCTTCGCTGTATGTCTCGAAGCTCGCGATCGTTTCGCCGCGGGGGATGACGGTGTCGATGGGCCCACGGGACATGCCGCGGCGCTGCTGTTGGTTGCTCACCCTCCCATTGTCCCATCCCCCGCTGTCAGTCGGGCGGGGCGACCGGTCGCAGCCCCTACTCTCGGGTTCGCCCACTAAGTTAGAGGGGTGAGTGGCACCAGAGTTTTCGTCGCCCGTCTGGCCGGGTGCACCGTTTTCGACCCTGCGGGAGACCGTGTGGGCAAGGTGCGCGACGTCCTGGTGGTCTACCGACAAAACGATCCGCCGCGCGTTGTCGGCCTGATCGTCGAGATTCCGGGCAAACGCCGGGTGTTCGTGTCGATCGGACGAGTCACCTCCATCTCCTCCGGGCAGATCATCACCACCGGCCTCATCAACGTGCGACGCTTCGAGCAGCGCGGCGGAGAGGTGCGGGTCATCGCCGAACTGCTCGGCCGCAAGGTCCTCTTCGTCGACGGTTCGGGTGAAGCGACGATCGAGGATGTCGCGATCGAAGAGGTCGGTCCGGGTGCATGGTCTGTCAGCCAGTATTTCGTCCGCCGGCCCAAGGTGTCGTCGTCGCCGTTCGCGAAGGGTACGACCACTTTCGCCACCTGGCGCGAGATCCGCGAGAAGCAGACCGGCAGTGAGGCGCAGTCGGCCGAACAGCTGATCGCCACGTACGCCGACCTGAAACCGGCCGACCTCGCCAACACCCTGCTGGACCTGCCCCAGGACCGCATGATCGAAGTGGTCGAAGAGCTCCCGGATGACCGGCTCGCCGACGCCCTCGAGGAGATGCCCGAAAGCGACCAGGTCCACATCCTCACCGAACTCGGCGATGAACGCGCTGCAGATGTGCTCGACCAGATGCAGCCGGACGACGCCGCCGACCTCATCGCCCAGTTGCCGACCGAACGCGGCGAACACCTGCTCCAGCTGATGGAGCCCGAGGAAGCAGAAGACGTCCGGATGCTCCTCGCGTTCGCCCCGGACACGGCGGGTGGACTCATGACCACGGAACCCGTCATCCTGTCGGCGGATTCCACGGTCGCTGAAGCACTCGCCCTCATCCGTCGCCCCGAGCTTCCGCCCGCGCTCGGCGCAGCGGTCTGCATCACGCTGCCGCCGTACGAACCACCGACCGGCCGATACCTCGGCATCGTGCACTTCCAGCGGATGCTCCGCTACCCGCCGCACGAACGGCTCGGCTCGATCATGGACCAGAGTCTCGACCCCGTCACAGCCAAGGCATCCGCCGCTGAGGTGTCACGCATCCTGGCCAGCTACGACCTTGTCTCCGTGCCGGTCGTCGACGACACCCACCGACTTGTCGGGGTGGTGACGATTGATGATGTCCTCGACTACCTGTTGCCCGATGACTGGCGAAGTCAGAATGATGACGAAGCAGTAGCACCACACAGACCACAGGGAAGGAGGGCAGCCCGTGCCTAAGATGCGCAGAAACGAGGTCCGCCTCGACGCCCCGAAGGGCCTTCGCTCCTCGATGCTCCCCGGCCGCAACCGTGAGTCGAGCGACCGCTTCGGCCGGTTCACCGAATGGGTCGCCCGCAAGATGGGAACCCCCGGGTTCCTCATCGGTCTGTCGCTGTTCTGTGTCGCCTGGATCGCATACAACACGTGGGGACCGGAGAACTTCCGGTTCGACTCCGCCGCGTTCGGCTTCACGGCCCTCACCCTCATCCTGTCCCTGCAGGCGTCGTATGCCGCCCCGCTCATCCTCCTCGCGCAGAACAGGCAGGACGACCGTGACCGCGTGCAGATCGAGCAGGACAGGCAGCGGTCGGAGCGCAACCTCAACGACACCGAATACCTCGCCCGTGAGGTCGTGGCACTTCGCCTCGCGATGAAGGACATGGCGTCGAAAGACTTCATCCGCCAGGAGCTCCGCGGGCTGCTGGAGGAGCTCGACAAGGACAGGGGCGATGTCCAGCGCTGACCTGGAGGCCCGTATCCACACGGCCCTCCAGCGGGTCATCGACCCGGAGATCCGCAAGCCGATCACCGAGTTGGGTATGGTCGCCGGGATCGACGTCGATGATGCGGGCGCGGCATCCGTCGCGATCTCCCTCACCATCGTCGGCTGCCCTGCCGCGACCGCGATCGAGCGTGACGTCACCGCTGCGGTGGCCTCGGTCCACGGGGTCACGTCGACGACGATCAGGATCGGCGTGATGACCCCCGGGGAACGGCGGGCTCTGACCGACAGGCTCCGCGGCGCCAAAGCAACCAGGGTCATGCCGTTCGGCCCCGAGTCGCTCACCCGGGTCATCGCCGTCACCAGCGGCAAGGGTGGCGTCGGCAAGTCGACGCTCACCGCCAATCTCGCGGTCGAACTCGCCGCTCGCGGCCTGGCCGTCGGAATCGTCGACGCCGACGTCCACGGCTTCTCCATTCCCGGCCTGCTCGGGCTGACGGATGCCGCCGCGAAAGCCGGTGCGATCACCCGGCCCACCCAGGTAGGTGACCTCATCCTCCCTCCGATCGCGCACGGGGTGAAAGTCATTTCGATCGGGATGTTCGTCGAGCCGGGGGCGGGAGCGGCCGTCGCCTGGCGCGGACCCATGTTGCACCGGACGATCACACAGTTCCTCACAGACGTCTACTTCGGTGACCTCGACGTGCTTCTGCTGGACCTGCCGCCGGGGACGGGAGATGTCGCCATCTCGATCGGCCAGACTCTCCCCCACGCCGATGTCCTTGTCGTCACGACACCGCAGCCCGCTGCCGCCGACGTCGCCGAGCGCAGCGGAATCGTCGCGCGGCAGACCGGCCAGCGCGTGATCGGCGTCGTCGAGAACATGGCGGGTCTCGTACAGCAGGACGGAAGCATCCTGTCGCTGTTCGGCGAGGGTGGAGGAGCCGAGGTCGCCAGGCGCCTCAGCCAGACGGATTCCGCGGTACCGCTTCTCGCCTCGGTGCCGTTGAGCGTTCCCCTCCGCGCCGGTGGAGACTCCGGGATGCCGGTCGTGCTCGCTGCACCGCTCGATCCGGCGAGCGTCGCCATCCGCTCCGTTGCTGATCGGCTTCTCGCCCCGGGGCGTGGCCTGGTCGGGCGCAAACTCGGTCTCTCTCCGGTCTGACACCATCATGCGACGATCAGGGACTCTCGGCGTGAGCGCGACAGTGCTCGCACTGCTCACCGCACTCAGCGGCTGTGCGACGTCGGCGCCGACTGCGGTTGAACCTCCGACGTTGCCGGACGGGATCAGGGTCGAAGTGCTGCAGGGCAGGACCGACTATTCGAGCGGCACGCTCGTCATTCGTGTCATCAACGCGTCGAAGACAGATCTCGATCTCAGCAGGGCCAGCCTCGAGGCGGCCGGGTTCGCGGATCCCGCTGTCTGGGAACGCGGTACCACCGTGGTCGCCGGAACGACCGTCGACCTCCGTGCCCCGGTACCCGGTCCCGATTGCACGGAAAGACCGGGAGACCCTGAGGTGACGCTCACGGTCGGTGCCGACGACGCGACAGACGTCGTCGACGCGACGGATCCGCTCGGGACGCTGGATCGACTCCATGCCTCCGCGTGCATCTCGGTGCTGGTGGACATGATCGTCCGGATCGACGTCACGGTCCCGGAGATCGATGGCGCCGGAGCGGGATCTGTTGCGGTCCTCCCGCTGACTCTCACACCGACCGGCGCAGACGGGACCGTCGAGATCGGCGACATCCGGTCGACTCCCCTGCTCCGCCCTGCGCCGACCGATGATGGACAGGGAGAGAACTGGCCGGTGTCGCTCGTCGTCGACGCCGCATCCGACCCCACCGAGATCGCCATGCGCATCGTGCCTGCGCGCTGCGATCCGCACGCGATCGCCGAAGACAAGGTCGGCACCGTGCTCGTTTTCCCCGTCACGTTCGCCGACGGAACCACGGGCGACTACCGGCTCGTCCCACCGGACGATGTTCGTGAGCAGCTACTCGACTTCGTTCGGGAGCACTGCAACCTCGACTGACCATCACCGACGAATCGTCAGCTCGTTGGCTCGTCAACTCGTTGGCGCGTCAGGTCGATTCGGCGTCGAACGGCGGCGGGTCGACCGTTTCCCCCGCCGCGATTCTCCCACCGCGATCGGCCGCGGCCTGCGACACGACCCTCGGTGCCGACGAGGCAGCAGACGCCGATGCAGCAGCGGCGACAGACGCTCCCGCCGCACCGGCCGCCGCCGGCGGCCTGATCACCGGGGCGGGGTCCGGGTCGTCATCGAGCAACGCCTCACGGATGATCCGGCGCGGGTCGTACTGCCGGGGATCCAGCTTCTGCCAGTCGACCTCGTCGAACTCAGGACCCATCTCGTCGCGCATCCGGTCCTTCGCTCCCCGCGCCATGTCGCGCAGGGAACGGATCAACTGTGCGAGCCTTGCCGCATAGCCAGGGAGGCGTTCAGGTCCCAGCAGGAAGACAGCGATCACCGCGATGATGAGCAGCTTCTCGAACGTCAGGCCAAAGAACACAAGTTCAGACTATCGCGCCGCGCCTCGCAATCCAGCGAGGCGAGCGCCGGTACTGTAGTGCCAACCACCATCGGGAGCGAAGAAGTGTCTGAACAAGATTCCAACTGGAAGTACGCCGACTACATCGTCACCGAATCCGAGGCGATCGCCAAAGCGCGAGCGCAGTCCCTCGAGCTCGGCATCGAACCGCTGTCCCCGGCGATGGGCGCGCAGGTCGCCGTGCTCGCCGCAGCCACCAACGCGGTCAACATCGTCGAGATCGGCACCGGCGCCGGCGTGTCCGGTCTCTGGCTCCTTCGCTCGTCCACGCGCTCGGTACTCACCTCCATCGATTCCGAGGTCGAACACCTCGGGTACGCCCGGCAATCCTTCGCCGATGCGCGCATCGCATCGAACCGGGTGCGTCTCATCACCGGCAAAGCCCTCGACGTTCTGCCGCGCATGAACGAGAACTCCTACGACCTCGTGTACGTCGACGGAGACCCTGCCCAGGTCATCGAGAACGTCGAACACGGGCTGCGCCTCGCCCGCACAGGAGGAACCGTCCTCGTTCCGCACGCTCTCTGGCGTGGCCGGGTCGCCGATCCGGCCCAGCGCGACGACGTCACCAGTGCGTTCAGGACCCTGGTGCAGGAGATCGCATCCTCTGCTGCCGTCGTCAGCGCCCTCTCCCCCGTCGGTGACGGACTGCTGCAGATCACGAAGCTCGATTAGAGCCCGATACGACAAAAGACGCGGATGCGTGTGGTCGGGTGACCACGAGCATCCGCGTCTTCATGCGTGTTGGACTACGCCGGAGAAACAACCCCGGCAAGTGCATCGTGAAGTTCTTTGGCCTCTGCATCGTTCACGGAGACGACGAGTCGCCCGCCGCCTTCGAGCGGAACCCGCACGATGATCAACCGACCCTCCTTCACGGCCTCCATTGGCCCATCCCCAGTCCTCGGCTTCATCGCTGCCATTCGGCTCCCCTTTCGTGGCTTTGACTTCTATTATCCGCCATGCAGGGCGGGCAGACGAAATCCGACAGCATCAGTGCCCGTAACTGGGGTCACGATCACGGCGGCGTCCAGTCGTATCCGTCGACCCTCCAGGCGATCAGGACCCAGCCCACCTGCCCGGCGAGAGAGAGCGCGACCACGGCAATGCGGTACGCCGGCGAGCGTGGTTGCGCCACGACTCCGGCGAGTGGGAACACCGGCATGAGCAGCCGGAACGTACTGGATTGGGGGAAGAAGACCGCAAAGAGATAGATCAGGTAGCTCGCCACCCAGAGTCGCAGATCGACCCCCAGCCGTTTGGCCGGTCGCGATACGAGCAGCGCAACGGCACCGGCGACGAGCACGGCCACTCCGCAGAGACCCCACCAGAAGCCGGGGGGAAGACCGAGCCAGCGGACCGCCCACCAGTCGAGGCCCTGGAACCACGGCGCGAACGGAACCAGATGGGTGTAGCCGATGTAGCTGGATCGCCAGGCGAGTTCGGTGTCTGTGTATGCCGTGACCGAGCCCGTCACCGCCCAGGCGACGAGCAGCCAGCCGAGTCCGAACACCCCGCTCGCGACCGCGGTGACCGATGCCGCGACCACCTCGCCGCGCGGGAAGGGTTCGCGGCGGCGGTGCCACCAGCGGTAGCAGACGTGCAGGGTGAGGAACAGGGCGAAGGCCAGTCCGCTCGGCCGCGTGAACGACATCACGGCGAGAAGAGGGAGAAGCACCCAGTACCGGCGCTCGAGCACCAGGCAGAGTGCCGCCGCGAGGAACAGAAGGTGCATCGACTCGGCGTACGCCACCTGCAGGACCGGTGCCAGCGGCGAAACCGAATACACCACGACCGCGAACATCGCCGTCGCCGGAACAAGCACCATGCGGAACAGCTTCGCGATGAGCACGGCAGACGCGAAGCCGCATGCAACGGAGATGACGACAGCTGCCGGCGCCCACGGCAGCCCGGTGACGAGCATCAGCAGGCGAACGACGGCCGGGTACACCGGCATGAACGCCCAGGCGTTCTCGCCGACGTGCCCGTCAGCGGTCAGCGGCAGCTCACTCGGATAGCCGGCCTCGGCCACGATGTTGTACCAGCGGCCGTCCCAGATCGACGCGAAATCGGCGTAACCGGGGCCCGCTCCGGTCCAGGCATTCGCGGGCTGCCCGGCGGCAACGACGAGAAGGATGCCCGTGGTGACGATGCGGGCTGCAGCAAAGATGAGAAGCGCCTGCCCCCACCACGGGATGCGCCGCAACAGGTCGGGCACCGACCTGTGTTCCAGGTCAGTCACTGGCACCGGTCAGCCAGGTCCGGAGTGCGGACTCGCAGCCGGTGATCTCGTCGAGCGCGACCCGTTCGTCGTCGGCATGAGCTTTCAGCGGATCGCCCGGGCCGTAATTCACCGCGGGGATGCCCAGGGCCGAGAAGCGGGCCACATCGGTCCAGCCGTACTTCGGGAGCGCTCGCCCCCCGACGGCGGAGAGGAACTCCTGCGCGATCGGTGCGTCCAGTCCCGGCCGGGCGCCGTCGGCGGCATCCGTCAGCAGAACGTCGAAACCTGCGAAAACGTGACGGATGTCATCCGCCGCCTGCGCTGCCGTCCTGTCGGGCGCAAAGCGGTAGTTCACCTCGACGGTGCAGGCGTCAGGGATGACGTTGCCCGCGACTCCCCCGGTGATACGGACCGCATTGAGCCCCTCGCGGTAGACGAGCCCGTCGACCTCGGTCGAGCGGGGCTCGTATGCGGCGAGGATCTCGAGAATCGGCGCGGCTTTGTGGATGGCGTTCTCACCGACCCAGCTGCGGGCCGAATGGGCGCGACGGCCGGTTGTCGACACCTCGACGCGCAACGTTCCGTTGCAGCCGCCCTCGATGTCTCCCCTGGTGGGCTCACCGAGGATGGCGAAGTCTCCGGTGAACAGGTCGGGGCGGCGTTCGGCGAGCAGCCGCAGGCCATTGATATCGCTCGACACCTCTTCGTTGTCGTACCACATCCACGTCACGTCGACGAGAGGAGCGGTGAGTTCGGCGGCGAGCGCCAGTTGCACGGCAACGCCACCCTTCATGTCGACCGTCCCACGGCCCCAGAGATAGTCGCGCCCGTCGATGGTCTCGAACCGGGTGGGGAGGTTGTCGTTGAGGGGAACAGTGTCGATATGGCCGGCGATGATCACACGGGTGTCCCGGCCGAGCGCGGTCCGGGCGACGACGGTGTTTCCGTCGCGGATGACGTCGAGGTGAGAGAACGGGACGAGCGCCAGCTCGATGGCGTCTGCGAGGAGGGCTTCGTTCCCGGACACCGATTCGATGTCACAGATCGCCCGGGTGAGTTCCACCGTTCCGGCGGCGAGGTCGAGAACAGGGACGGTGGTGAACGATTCCGGCATCGCCCCAGTCTACGGTCGTCGAAACCCTGCGGCCCGGCGTCGTCGGGCGCAGGCTGGATTCGCTAGCCTTGACCCATGACCTCCGCTCCCGAGCCCAGCTCCGCACCGACACACGCGTGGGGCTACGGCCTCGCCACCGTGTCCGCAGAAGGAACCGTCCTCGACACCTGGTACCCGGAACCGCGCCTCGGCACACTGCCCGTCGGGCGCGAACGCTGGATCGCCCCAGCAGAGATCGAAGCGCTGGCCATCCCGGACGAGCGTCGCAACGTGCGCGTCGACATCGTGACAGTCGACATCGACCTTCAGGCACCGCCGCGTGACACCGCAGATGCCTACCTGCGCCTGCACCTGCTCAGTCACCTCCTGGTCCGCCCGAACACCCTCAACCTCGACGGTATCTTCGGGCACCTTCCGATCGCCGTCTGGACGAATGCCGGCCCGGTGGCACCCGAGGACTTCGACCGTCTGCGCCCGGCGCTGTCTCGACAGGGCATCCACGCGACCGGGATCGACAAGTTCCCGCGCCTGCTCGACTACGTCACCCCGGCGAAGGTACGCATCGCCGACGCGTCGCGTGTGCGACTCGGTGCCCACCTCGCACCAGGTACCACCGTCATGCATGAGGGTTTCGTCAACTTCAACGCAGGCACACTGGGATCGTCGATGGTCGAAGGCCGCATCTCCCAGGGCGTCGTCGTCGGGGACGGTTCAGACATCGGGGGCGGCGCATCCATCATGGGAACTCTCTCGGGTGGCGGAACACAGCGGGTCTCGATCGGTGCACGCGCGCTGCTCGGCGCCAACTCAGGTATCGGCATCTCGATCGGAGACGACAGCGTCGTCGAGGCCGGCCTCTATGTCACTGCTGGGACCAAAGTCGTCGTTCTCGACGGCCGGACCACGGACAACGGCAGCCCCCTCACCGTCAAGGCCGTCGAGTTGTCCGGAGTGCCGAACATCCTCTTCCGTCGCAATTCTCTCAGCGGTGCCGTCGAGGTGCTCCCCCGCAGCGGTGCCGGCATCCAGCTGAACGCCGCCCTGCACGCCTGACCGGAATCATTTTCCCGACCTCTCACAAAGGAGTGATGTGGCCAGCACCAGGACACCCGGCAGACGCTCACGCGCCTTCACCGTCTTTCTCAGCATCGTGTCCGTTTTCGTCGTCGTCGTTCTTCTCGGCGGCGGCATCCTCGTCTGGACCGTGCAGCGCTCTTTCCCACAGCTCGCCGGTGACCTCACCGTCGCCGGGCTCGACGGGGAGGTCACCGTGTTGCGTGACGACGCTGGCATCCCGACGCTCGAGGCGGACAGCGCTCACGATCTCTTCCTCGCTCAGGGGTTCGTCCACGCGCAGGACCGGTTCTGGGAGATGGATTTCCGTCGCCACGTGACGAGCGGCCGCCTGGCCGAGTTGTTCGGTGAGGCGCAGGTGGGAACAGACACCTTCGTACGCACCCTCGGCTGGCGAGCGGTCGCCGAAGAGGAGGTCGCGCTGCTCGACGAGAAGACCCTCGGCTGGTACCAGGCATACGCCGACGGTGTGAACGCCTACCTCGACCAGCGGAGTGGTGCCGACCTGTCGCTCGAGTACGCCGTGCTCGGGTTGCAGAACCCCGGCTACGAACCCGAGAAATGGACTCCGGCGGATTCCGTGGCCTGGTTGAAGGCGATGGCATGGGATCTCCGTTCCAACCTCGAAGACGAGATCGACCGGACGCTCATGGCGACCGAACTGACTCCGGAGCAGATGGCGCAGGTCTACCCGCCGTACCCGTACAGCGAGAACCCGACCATCGTTCCGTCCGACCCGCCTGCCCCTGCACCGGCATCCGTCGGAACCGCCACCCCGATCGCAGCGATCAGTGACGAGACCGTCGACTCCCTCGTCGAGCTGCGCGGCATCCTCGCGGCGATGCCCGCCCTGCTCGGGCGTGCCGGGTCCGACATCGGCTCGAACTCGTGGGTCGTTTCCGGCGAACTGACCGAGTCCGGCCTGCCGCTCCTCGCCAACGACCCGCACCTCGGCCCTGCGCTCCCCTCGGTCTGGTACCAGATGGGCCTCCGCTGCTCCACCGTGTCTGAAGCCTGCCCGTTCGACGTCGGCGGATTCAGCTTCTCCGGCATGCCAGGGATCATCATCGGCCACAACAGTCAGGTTGCCTGGGGGTTCACGAACCTCGGACCGGACGTCGCCGACCTCTACCTCGAGAAGGTCTCCGATGACACGGTCGAACTCGACGGTGTCCTGCAACCTCTGACCATCCGTGAGGAGACGGTGAAGGTGGCCGGCGGCGAGAACGTCCCGATCCGCATCCGCTCGACGTCCCGTGGCCCGCTTGTCACCGACATCAGCGACGAGTTCGGAACGATCGCCGCCGACTATCCGGCGACGGCGGAGCTCCCCGATGGCAGCTATGAGTTGTCGCTGCAGTGGACGGCGCTGACACCGGGACGCACTCCCGGCGCGATCTTCGCGGTGAACCAGGCAACCGACTGGGATTCGTTCCGTGAGGGTGCGAAGCTCTTCGACGTTCCGTCACAGAACCTCCTCTACGCCGATGTCGACGGGAACATCGGCTATCAGGCCCCCGGGCTCATCCCTGTGCGGCTGAGTGGAGACGGAACCGTGCCACAGTCCGGCTGGACAAGCGGAACGGGCTGGTCGGGCTACCTCGACTTCGAATCGCTGCCGACTCTGTTCAACCCTCCGTCCGGTTACATCGTCACCGCCAACAATGCGGTCACAGGGGCATCGTTTCCCAGCCTGATCACCCGCGACTGGGATGCCGGTTACCGTGCATCACGCATCGTCGAGCGCATCGAGGAGGGAATAGCATCCGGCGCGGATTTCACCGCAGATGACATGAGTTCGATCCAGGCAGACAACACCAACGCCATCGCCGAACGGCTGGCGCCATACATCGCCGACCTCGCGCCGTCGAGCAACGCCAGGCTCGGTACGGATCTCCTCGAAGGCTGGGATTTCTCGGACGACGCCGACAGCGCCGAGGCTGCCTACTTCAACATCTTCTGGCGCAACCTGCTCGAGAACACCTTCGCGCCGAAGGTGCCAGACGAGACCCCGCCGGCGGGCGGTTCGCAGTGGTTCCAGGTCGTCGCCGGCCTGCTCGACGACCCAGAATCGGAGTGGTGGGCGAGCGAGGACGATTCCATCGTCACCAGGGACGACGCCCTCACGCTCGCGCTGAGTGAAGCGTGGACCGAGGCCGAGCGCACCATGGGCAGCAACCCGGACGACTGGACCTGGGGTGAACTGCACACCCTCACCATCCGCAACGGCAGCTTCGGCGAGTCGGGCATCGCTCCGATCGAGATGCTGTTCAACCGCGGGCCGTACGAACTGGGCGGAGGGTCCTCCGTCGTCAACGCTGTGGGCTGGTACGCACCGGACGGTTACACGGTCGACTGGGTCCCGTCGATGCGGCAGGTCGTCGACCTGTCCGACTTCGACGCGTCGACGTGGATCAATCTCACCGGCGCCTCCGGCCACGCGTACCACAGCAACTACGTCGACCAGACGACGCTCTGGCAGAAGCACGAGACCCGGGTCTGGCCGTTCAGCCCGGATGCCGTGAAGCAGGCGACGCGTGACACTCTGACGCTGTCCCCGTAATCGCGGAGACTCGACGGCGGGCCTCCGCTCGCCGTCGGAGTCAGGCTGTGTCGAGGATGAAGGCGACCGCGTCGATCGGCGGCCAGGAGTCGACGTCGTCAAGTGGGTCGTCGCCGCCGAACCCGTCGAGTTCCGGAGTGTCCGGCACGACGTCGAGCAGCAGCGACCGCGGACGTCCGCCTGATACGAGAAGGAACGCCTCGACCGGTACCCCGGCGCTGCTGAGAAAACGCGCGCGGACGGGGAATGTGGCGTCGTGCGGCACCGCACGCGGCAGGCTCTCGTCGACGGAGAACTCGAGCCAGCGGCTGAAGACCCGCTCGTCATCGTCTGACCAGTGCTCCACGCGGGCGCTCGGCCAGTGGGCACGCAGTTCGGCTGCACCGTGACCGTCGGTCGCTGACAGCATCCCATCGACGAGGGCCCGGACAGCGGGGTCGACTGGCGTGAATCGCGGCCAGTCCCCGTCAGAGCCGTCGTGGTCGGCTTCGGTCTGGGCCGGATCGATGCGGTAGGCCGCGAGCGAGAGCGCTGCGGATGCCACGGCGATGCTCAGCCGTGGACGACGCACCCCGGCGCGCCTGAGCACGCCGACGATTCTCGCGTCGATTCGCTCGCTCAGTTCACCGAGCCCGAAGGTCGTGCCGACCAGGGCGGCAATGATCCCCGCTCGTGCGATCGGGTTGTCTCGCAGAGCATCCGATCGCCGCAGTTCGAGGAGCACGAGGCCTCCGGTCACAGCGGCGGTGAAGCCGCGGAATGCCAGCCGTCCGCCGAGGGACAGCTTCGCCGGATCGACGAGACTCAGTGCGCCGACAACCACGGAGGAGGCCACCCCGTACTCGATCCGCCGGGGATCGACGACGTTGGCCAGGAGCCGTTTTCCTGTCGAGGCAGTCATCGGATGCCCGTCAGCGCTGCGGCAGGTCGCGTTCCACTGCACCGGTGTACAGCTGCTGCGGACGACCGATCTTGGTCTGCGGGTCGGTGTTCATCTCGCGCCAGTGCGCCACCCAGCCGGGCAGCCGGCCGATGGCGAACAGCACGGTGAACATCCGGGTCGGGAAGCCCATCGCCTTGTAGATGACGCCAGTGTAGAAGTCGACGTTCGGGTAGAGGCGACGTTCCTTGAAGTAGTCGTCCTCCAGGGCGATCTGCTCGAGTTCCTTCGCGAGGTCCAGGAGGGGATCGGAGACGCCGAGCTGTGCGAGGACCTCGTCTGCGCTCTCCTTGACGATCTTGGCGCGCGGGTCGTAGTTCTTGTAGACGCGGTGACCGAAGCCCATGAGCTTCACCCCGTCTTCTTTGTTCTTCACCCGGTCGACGAATCGCTGGACACCCTCGCCGGAGTCACGGATCCGCCCGAGCATCTCGAGTACGGCCTCGTTCGCGCCGCCGTGCAGCGGACCGGAGAGCGCGTTGATGCCTGCGGAGACTGACGCATACAGGTTCGCACCGGTGGAACCCACCAGTCTGACCGTCGACGTCGACGCGTTCTGTTCGTGGTCGGCGTGCAGAATCAGCAGACGGTCGAGGGCGGTCGACAGGACGGGGTCGATGTCGTACGACTCCGCCATGTTGCCGAAGTTCAGACGGAGGAAGTTGTCGACGAAGCTCAGGCTGTTGTCCGGGTACAGGAAGGCCTGGCCGAGTGCCTTCTTGTGCGCGTACGCGGCGATGATCGGCAGTTTCGCGAGCAGCCGGATGGTCGTGAGCTCGACCTGTTCGGGGTCGTGCGGGTCTGCTGGGGTCTCGTAGTAGGTCGAGAGCGCCGAGAGCGCACTCGAGATGACGGCCATCGGGTGGGCCGTGTGGGGCAGAGCGGAGAAGAAGTGCTTGAGATCCTCGTGGAGGAGCGTGTGCCTGCGGATCTTTTCGTCGAACTGGCCGAGCTGGTCTGCGGTCGGCAGTTCGCCGTGGATGAGGAGCCAGGCAACTTCGAGGTAGGTCGACGACCCGGCGAGCTGCTCGATCGGATACCCGCGGTAGCGGAGGATGCCAGCGTCACCGTCGATGTAGGTGATGTCTGACTTCGTCGCTGCCGTGTTCACGAACCCGTAGTCGAGTGCAGTGAGACCCGTCTGCCGTGTCAACGTCGACACGTCGATGCTCGAGGCACCCTGGCTGGAGCCGAGGAGCGGAAACTCTGCGGTGCCACCGGGGTAGGTCAGCGTCGCTTTGTGATTTCCTGCACGGAAGTCCTGCTCGACGTCGCCCACGGCGCCTCCTTGTGATGGTGTATCTCGTTCGTTGAAACCCGTGCACGAATCGCTGTCAGCGGCGCGCAGTCCGAATACAGCCTAATCGGCTCCTGAGCCAACTGTCGCATCCGCCAACGACACCGTGACGCGGTTGGAGCTATCCCCCAGCAACGCTCTCCCGCAAACGCTCGGCGGCCGAGCTGATCCGTTCATCCGTCGCGGTGAGCGACAACCTGACGTGCTGAGGGTAGAAGTCGCCGTAGAAAGAGCCGGGACCGGCGAGGATACCGAGGTCGGCGAGACGACCGATCGAATCCCACGCGTCCCTGTCCTCCGTTGCCCACAGGTAGAGTCCTGCCTCACTACGGTCGACGCGGAAGCCTGCGGCTTCCAGCGCCGGAAGCAGGACGTCGCGGCGGGCCTGATACAGCGCCTTCTGATCGACGACATGCTGGTCGTCGCCGAGGGCTGCGATCATCGCCGCCTGGAGCGGGCCGGGAAGCATGAGTCCGGCGTGTTTACGCACATTGAGCAGACGGGCGATGGTCGTGGCACAGCCGGCCGCGAACGCCGCCCGGTAGCCGGCCATGTTGGACTGCTTGCTCAGCGAGTAGATCGCGAGAATTCCCGATGTGTCGCCGTCGGTGACCCGGGGATCGAGGATGCTGGGAATCGGCGTCGCATCCCAGCCGCGCGCCCAACCCAGTTCGGCGTAGCACTCGTCGTCGATGATCAGCGCACCGAGTTCGCGGGCACGTCCGACAGCGCGCCGCAGTTCGTCGACGTCGAGCACTCGGCCGTCCGGGTTCCCCGGCGAGTTGAGCCACACCAGCCTGGTGTTCTCCGGCCATTCGGATGGGTCATCGGATGCCACTGCGTCTGCACCGGCGAGAGCGGCTCCGATCGCATAGGTCGGGTATGCGGCACGCGGATGCACGATGACGTCGCCCGGACCGACACCGACCATGAAAGGCAGGAGGGCGACGAGTTCCTTCGAGCCGATGCTCGGAAGCACCTCGTCGACCGTGAGGCGGGGAACGCTGCGCCTGCGCGCGAACCAGTCCACGATCGCCTCACGCAGCGCGGGAGTTCCGGCCGTCGTCGGGTAGGCGTGCGCGTCGGTCGCCGCAGCGAGCGCGGAACGCACGACTTCCGGTGTGGGGTCGACCGGGGACCCGATGGAGAGGTCGGCGATGCCGTCAGGGTGGGCGCGCGCGCGGGCCGCGAACGGCACCATGGCATCCCACGGGTAGTCGGGCAGTGGCTGGAGCGCCACCGGTCAGGCCTGGGGAGGGAGGGCGGAAATCACCGGGTGATCGTACTTGATCACGCCGACCTTCGCTGCCCCGCCTGGAGAGCCGACCTCGTTGAAGAATTCGACGTTCGCCTTGTAGTAGTCGGCCCATTCCTCGGGCAGGTCGTCCTCGTAGTAGATCGCCTCGACCGGGCAGACCGGCTCACAGGCACCGCAGTCGACGCATTCATCCGGGTGGATGTACAGCGATCGTTCGCCCTCGTAGATGCAATCGACGGGGCATTCATCGATGCACGCTCGGTCTTTGACATCCACACAGGGGAGGGCGATCACGTAGGTCACAGTTGCTTGATTCCCTTCGAAAACAGGTGAGGCAAGTCTACGCCTCGGGCCGGTGCTGCTCGTGCGCCTGCACGTTCGCGACCCCGTCGTGCGACGCCGGGGGTCGCTGTGGCATCCGCGGCCAGGCAACGACGACGGTGGCGATCAGCACCGGTCCGACCGTCCAGATCAACCCGGGAACCCCCTGCGGGATCAGAACGGTGCCGCCGCTGCTCGCGAGGGAGAACAGCCCGATGACTCCGATCATGCCGAGCGCTGCGCAGATCACGGCGAGGCGGTCGACGAAGACGAGCCGGAACCCGATGAGGAGTGCCAGTGCCCCGATCAGGGCGAGGACAAGCGCAACCGGGAGCGTGAGCTCCCCGATTCGGAGAACGTTCTGGTGTGCGACGGTGCCGACAGCGCCGTAGACGGCTCCGACGAAGAACGACAACGCCGCCCCGGCGATGCGTGTGCCGGGCGTCACGCGCGAACCGGGCGAGACGGCGGGCGGCTGGATGTCGGTCGAGGTCACTCGCCACAGTGTAGCTGGACAGCATGCGAGCTCCCGGCTAAGGTCATGTTTGGTTAGCCTAAGCTAACCTCCCCTCCCACTTGGCCGAGTCACAGCAGTGGCGCGTGCCCGTACCGCCCAGAAGGATCCGTGTTCGCAAATTACCTGATTGGCCTCCGCGAGGGCCTCGAAGCGGCGCTCATCGTCGGCATCCTCATCGCGTATCTGGTCAAGATCGACCGACGGGACCTTCTGCCCCGCATCTGGACCGGGGTCGGCGTCGCGATTCTTGCCTCGCTCACGACCGGGGCCGCGCTCACTTTCGGCCCATACGGCCTGAGTTTCCAGGCCACGGAGATCATCGGCGGGATGCTGTCGCTGATCGCTGTCGGATTCGTCACGTGGATGATCTTCTGGATGGGCCGGACGGCCCGAGACCTGAGCAGAAACCTGCGCACAGGCGTGGACCGTGCGGCATCCGGTGCCGGCTGGGGCCTCGTTCTTCTGGCCTTTCTCAGCGTCGGACGCGAAGGCATCGAAACCGCCCTGTTCGTCTGGTCGACCGTCGGGCCACGCAGCACGGGGACAGAAGCGGTCACCGGCGTGCTGCTCGGCATCGCCACCGCCGTCGTTCTCGAGGTGCTCATCTACCGCGGCCTCATCACTATCAACCTCACCGCGTTCTTCACCTGGACCGGCTACGGCCTCATCGTCGTCGCAGCCGGCGTGCTTGTCTACGGGATCGGCGACCTGCAGGAGGCCGGCCTGCTTCCCGGTTGGGGTGTGACCGCTTTCGATGTGAGCGCCGCCATCCCTCCGACGAGCTGGTACGGAACACTGCTCGGCGGAACCGTCAACTTCACCCCGGCACCCACCTGGCTCCAGCTGGGCGGCTGGCTGGCCTACGTCGCCGTCAGCATCCCGCTCTTCGCACGACTCACCGGTCGCCCGACAGCATCCCCCATCCCCGCATCCGCCCCCCTCTCTGGAGCAACCTCATGACCATCAGGCCTGTCCTCGGCTTCGCCGCCCTCACCGTCGCTGTCATCACCCTGTCCGGCTGCGTCGCCAACAACACCGGAACCGAAGCGCTGACGGTCGCCATCACCGACGACAGTTGCGCCGTGTCGGCCGCGACGGCGACATCCGGCGCGATCACCTTCAGTGCGACGAACAACGGCACGGCCGTGAACGAGTTCGAGATCCTCGCCGACGACAAACTCCGGATCGTCGGTGAGAAGGAGAACATCACCCCAGGGCAGACCGTGGATTACGTGATCCAGCTCGAACCAGGTACCTACTACACGGAGTGCAAGCTCGGCATGGTCGGTGCGGGGATCGGAACAGCGGAGTTCACGGTGACCGGAACAACCGGCGCGGTCGACGCCGACGAGCGGGAACGTGCGGATGCTGCGGTGACCAACTACGTCTCATACGTGAAGGACCAGGTCGGCGAACTCGTTCCCGCCGTCGACACGTTCGCCGAAGCATATGCGTCGGGCGACGACGACACGGCTCGCTCGTTGTTCCCCACCACCCGGGTGCATTACGAACGGATCGAACCGACAGCTGAAGCCTTCGGCGACCTCGACCCCCAGCTCGACTTCCGCGAGCCGATGGCGGAGGAAGACGGCATCGAGTTCACCGGATTCCACCGGATCGAGAAGGATCTGTGGGCTCCGGACGGCTTCACCCCGAGCAGCGCAGCCGAACGTCGTATACTCGCCGACGACCTCATCTCCGACGTCGGCACGCTGTACGACCTCGTCTACTCGGACGACTTCACCGTGACCCTGTCCGACATCTCGAACGGGGCCATCGGGCTGCTCGACGAGGTCGCCGCGTCGAAGATCACCGGCGAGGAAGACGAATTCAGTCACACCGACCTCTGGGATTTCCAGGCCAACGTCGAAGGGGCATCCGTCGCATACGGGAACGTCCGCGAGATCGCGGAGGCACGCGGCGAAGACGGGAGCGCGCTTGTCGCCGACATCGACGAGCAGTTCGAGAACCTCAACTTCCTGCTGGCGCAGCACGGCAGTCTGGCGGACGGCTTCACCTACTACGACGAGCTGACCCCGGAACAGATCAAGGAGCTCTCAGACGGCATCAACGCGCTCGCCGAGCCGCTGGCCGTTCTCACCCACACCGTTCTCGACATCCCCGAACCGACGGAGTAGGCAGACATGGCTGAACCCGGGCCGGAGCACTCCGAGCGGAGCGGCCTGTCCCGTCGCGGCCTGCTCGCCCTCGCCGGGGCCGCAGCCGGTGGGCTCGCCGTTGGCGGAGCATCCGGTGCCGCCATCGGCGCTGCCGTCGCCGCCATCCCAGCAGGAACGGCGACGACGTACCCATTCTTCGGCGCGCACCAGGCGGGGATCACCACGCCGGCTCAGGACCGTCTGCATTTCGCCGCGTTCGACGTGTCACGCACGACGGACCGTGCCGACCTCATCGAACTCCTCCAGGACTGGACCTTTGCCGCGGCGCGGCTGACCAGGAGCCTCGATGTGAGCGAGGACGGCGCGGTCGGCGGATCGGATGTCGCCCCACCGGACGACACCGGCGAAGCCCAGGGGCTGCCAGCGGCCGGGCTGACCATCACGTTCGGTTTCGGCCCGACCCTGTTCACGACGGCTGACGGGATCGACCGCTTCGGAATCGCCGGACGCAGACCGGCAGCACTCGTTGACCTGCCGCACTTCGCAGGAGACACGCTCGACGAACGGATCTCAGGTGGTGACCTCTGTATCCAGGCCTGCGCCGATGATCCTCAGGTGGCGGTCCATGCCATCCGTAACCTGTCGAGGATCGCTTTCGGCCGGGCGGCGCTGCGATGGTCACAGCTCGGTTTCGGTCGCACGTCATCGACCTCGACGACACAGGTCACGCCGCGCAACCTCTTCGGCTTCAAGGACGGGACCGCAAACATCAAGGCCGAGGACAGCGCGTCTGTCACCGACCAGGTCTGGGCGGCCTCAGAAGACGGTGCCGACTGGATGGCCGGAGGCTCGTACCTCGTCGCGCGCAAGATCCGGATGATCATCGAGACCTGGGACCGCGCATCGCTCGGCGAGCAGGAGCGGATCGTCGGCAGGACCAAGGGCGACGGGCGTCCGCTTACCGGCGGCACCGAATTCACCGAACCGGACTTCGACGAGTCAGGCAGAACTGCACTCGACCGCGACGCCCATGTGCGTCTCGCCCATCCGAGCACGAACAATGGGGCCAGGCTGCTGCGTCGCGGATACAACTTCGTGGACGGCAACGACGAACTCGGCCGCCTCAACGCCGGGCTGTTCTTCATCTGCTTCCAGCGCGACCCGCGCACGCAGTTCATCCCGATCCAGAAGCGGCTGGGGAGAAGCGACCTGATGAACGAATACGTCAGACACATCGGGTCCGGCATCTTCGCCGTACCTGCGGGTGCCACCGAAGGCGGCTGGGTCGGCTCGGCGCTCTTCGCCTGATCGGGTTCGCGCCGGCTGCACTCTCGAGTCCACAGAGACCCGATTCGCTCAAGCCATCCCCGCCCACAGGCGAAGCAGCGCAGCGACGACGGCAGCCGCGACGACCACCACGAGAAACGGCGCCCGCAGCCAGTACAGCGCTGCGGCGACGACGAGAGCGGGGACCCGGGCGTCGAGCACGAGTTGCTGGCCCGTGCCGAGCGTCTGCACCGCGATGAGGGCCGCGAGCAGGGCGACGGTGAGCAGGTCGGCGGTTCGGGCGGCCGCCGGCTTCTCCAGCCAGTGCGGCGGCACCGCATATCCGGCCAATTTGATCGCCACGCACGCGATCGAGGCAAGAAGCACCACGTGCCAGACGGTCATGCCACTCCCCCGTTTCCGGACGGATGCCGTGGGCCCAGCCAGTTCGTGACGCCAACGACAACAGCGACGAGCGCCGCGGCGATGACCGGAACCCCCGGCGCGACAGCCGGGGTGAGGGCAGCGGCCAGCACAGCAGCGGCTCCGGCGACGGCGATGGTCTGGTGGCTCTTCAACCGGGGCCAGAGCAGCCCGAGGAAGGCAGCGGCCGCCGCTGCATCGAGCCCGTACGCGCGCGTGTCACCGAGCAGATCGCCGATCAGCGCCCCGGCCAGAGTCGTGAGATTCCAGCCGACGTATACGACGGTCCCCGTCACCCAGAACCCACGCCTCGCTGCGGCGGGGTCGTCCTGGGCGAGGGCGACCGCTGTCGATTCGTCGATGGTGATCCAGGCCGCTGCGGCATCCCGCAACCAGCCGTTACCGCCGACGAGAGGCTTCATCCGCATTCCATAGGCGGCGTTGCGGGACCCGAGAAGCACAGCGCTGGCGACGGCCGCCGGTCCGGCGGCAACACCACCGGACGCGAGAACACCGACGAGCGCGAACTGCGACCCTCCGGTGAACATCAGCAGGCTGAGAACACAGGCCTGCCAGACGTCGAGCCCGGCGGCAACAGCCAAAGCCCCGAATGACACACCGTATGCAGCAGTGGCTATTCCGACTGCGATTCCCTGCCGGGTTGCCGCTCGTTCAGGGTAGGGAGCCGGGCGGTCGCGCCGTCGCATCGGTCAGAGCGGTACGACCGTGTACACCACGGTGTCAGGGGACGAAACGACGGTGACCTGGAAGCTGTCGCTCGTCGTGGAAAGGACCGAGCCGTCGGCGTTCGAGGCCCGCCCCGTTTCGGTGAAGCCGGCGTCTGTGAGGAGTTCGGATGCCGCGTCGCCTGCATCTTGCGCAGTGACGTTCACCACCCACCCGGCTGTGCCGTTGACGGTCGTCGCCGCCCCCATCACGTCGCCGGGGACGAGCGGCACCTCGGCTTCGGGGAAGCCCTCAGGGAGACCGCCGCTGAGGTTCACGTCGAGTGCCCCGCCGGAGGCATCCTCGATCGCCTGCTCCACTCCTCCGGAGATGCCGTCGCCGATCTGGGTGCAGCCGGTGAGGGTGATCGGGGTGACCAGGCACGCGAGGACAAGGATGACGAGTCGGGGACGGGGCATGACTTCAGGTTACCGGCTAACGTCGAAACGCCCGGGAGACCCCGGGCGCTTCGATCCGCTGATGCGGCTGTGTTCTAGTCGTTCTGCTTCTTGAGGCGGCTCGTGTTGCGCGCACGGGCGTTCGCGTCGAGCTCGACCTTGCGGATGCGGACGATCGCCGGGGTGACTTCGACACACTCGTCTTCGCGGGCGAACTCGAGGCACTCTTCCAGAGACAGCTGGCGTGACGGCGTCATCGATTCGAACGTGTCCGAGGTCGACTGGCGCATGTTCGTCAGCTTCTTCTCCTTGGTGATGTTGACGTCCATGTCGTCGTTACGCGAGTTCTCACCGATGACCATGCCCTCGTAGACCTCTTCGGTCGGGTTGACGAAGAACGTCATCCGCTCCTGGAGGGCGATGATGGCGAACGGGGTGACGACGCCTGAACGGTCGGCCACGATCGAACCGTTGTTGCGGGTGACGATGGCGCCGGCCCACTCGTCGTAGCCGTGGGAGATCGCGTTGGCGATTCCGGTGCCGCGGGTGAGCGTCATGAACTCGGTACGGAAGCCGATGAGGCCGCGCGACGGAATGATGAATTCCATGCGGACCCAGCCGGTGCCGTGGTTGGCCATGTTCTCCATGCGGCCCTTGCGAGCGGCCAGCAGCTGGGTGATGGCACCGAGGTACTCTTCGGGAACGTCGATGGTGAGGTGCTCGAACGGCTCGTGCGTCTTGCCGTCGACCTTGCGGGTGACGACCTGCGGCTTGCCGACCGTGAGTTCGAATCCTTCGCGGCGCATCTGCTCGACGAGGATGGCGAGGGCGAGTTCTCCACGGCCCTGGACCTCCCACTTGTCCGGCGCACCGATGTCGAGGACACGGAGCGAGACGTTACCGACGAGTTCGCGGTCGAGGCGGTCCTTGACCATGCGGGCGGTGAGCTTGTGACCCTTGACCTTGCCGACGAGCGGTGAGGTGTTCGTTCCGATGGTCATCGAGATGGCCGGCTCGTCGACGGTGATCGTCGGGAGCGGGCGAACGTCGTCGGGGTCTGCGAGGGTCTCGCCGATGGTGATGTCCGGGAATCCTGCGACAACGACGATGTCACCGGGGCTGGCACTCTCGGCCGGGTAGCGGTCGAGAGCCTTGGTGATGAACAGCTCGGTGACGCGCACGTTGTGCACGGATCCGTCGTACTTGACCCAGGCGACCGTCTGGCCCTTCTTGATCGTGCCCTGGAAGATGCGCAGCAGCGCGAGGCGACCGAGGAACGGAGACGCGTCGAGGTTCGTGACGTGGGCCTGCAGGGGGTGCTCGTCGTCGTAGACGGGTGCGGGGATGTGCTTGATGATGGCGTCGAACAGCGGCTCGAGGTCGTCGTTGTCCGGGAGCGTCCCGTTGTCGGGCTTGTTCCAGCTCGCGGCACCGTTGCGGCCGGATGCGTACACGACGGGCACGTCGAGGACGGCGTCGAGGTCGAGGTCAGGAACGTCATCCGCCATGTCGCTGGCGAGGCCGAGGAGAAGGTCCTGGCTCTCGGCGACGACCTCATCGATGCGGGCATCGGGGCGATCCGTCTTATTGACGAGGAGGATGACGGGCAGCTTGGCCTCGAGCGCCTTGCGGAGCACGAATCGCGTCTGCGGGAGTGGGCCTTCACTGGCGTCGACGAGGAGGACGACGCCATCGACCATGGACAGGCCGCGCTCGACCTCTCCACCGAAGTCGGCGTGGCCGGGGGTATCGATCACGTTGATCGTGATCGGACCGTTGGTGGCGTGCTTGCCCTTGTACGACACTGCCGTGTTCTTGGCGAGGATCGTGATGCCCTTTTCGCGCTCGAGCTCGTTCGAGTCCATGGCGCGCTCTTCGAGGTGTGAGTGCTCGGCGAACGAGTCCGTCTGACGGAGCATGGCGTCTACCAGCGTCGTCTTGCCGTGGTCAACGTGAGCAACAATGGCTACGTTTCGGAGGTCGTCGCGCGAAGCTTGCGCCATGAAGAAAATCCTTACAGAGATGGATGCCGCTGGAATTCGGTGCGGCTGGAAGTGGATGAGTGGACACAGAGCCCGACCCAACAGAATATCCTACCGCACTCGGCTCCCGGCCCGGCTGGGAGCGCACCGACCGCCCGGCCGGACGCGAAAATGCGGGGCAGAACCTGTCGGTTCCACCCCGCACTCGCTGGTGTGGCTGTTTAGCGACCGAACTCGAAGTTGCCGCCGGGAATGGCAGCGAGGAGTTCCTGCGTGTAGAGCTCACGCGGGTTGTCGAAGACCTCATCGGTCGTCGCCGCTTCGACGATCTTGCCCTTCTGCATGACGCAGACGTTGTCGGCGACGAGCCGGACGACGGCGAGGTCATGCGTGATGAACAGGTAGGTCAGACCCAGTTCCGTCTGCAACTCGGTGAGCAGGTTGAGGATCTGGCCCTGCACGAGAACGTCGAGGGCGGACACCGCTTCGTCGAGGACGAGGACGTCGGGCTTGAGCGCGAGAGCACGGGCGATGGCGATGCGCTGTCGCTGGCCACCAGACAGCTCGCTCGGGTACCTGAACCGCGTCGCCGACGGCAATGACACCTGGTCGAGCAGTTCACGAACACGTGCTTCGCGTTCCTTCGCCGTGCCCACCTTGTGCGCGAGCAGCGGCTCGGCGATCGTGTTGCCCACGCTGTACTGCGGGTCGAGCGATCCGTACGGATCCTGGAAGACCGGCTGGACGCGGCGCCGGAACTTGAGCAGCTCCGCTCCGCGCAGGCCGGCGACATCCTGTCCATCGAACTTGATCTCGCCGCTCGTGATGCTCTCGAGCTGCAGGATCAGCTTCGCGACTGTCGACTTGCCCGACCCGGACTCGCCGACGATCGCCGTCGTCGTTCCACGGTGCACGCCGAACGACACGTCGTTCACGGCGAGGAGTTCGTCGTGACGGAAGCCCTGCTTGCGGATCTTGTACAGCTTCGACACGTTCTTCACCGAGATGAGCTCATCGGCAGGCGCCGCGTGCTCACGCTTCGACGCCCGCTCGAGGAGGGTGTCGTCGAGGGATCCCTCGCTGAAGATCTCGGCGTCCTTCGCCTCGGCGTGCTTCACCGACTGGATGCGACGCGACGCGAGGCTCGGCGCCGCGGCGACGAGCCGCTGCGTGTACGGGTGCCGCGGGTTGGCGAGGATCTCCTGTGACGGACCGGACTCGACAACCTTGCCCTGGTACATCACGACGAGCTGCTCCGCGCGCTCGGCCGCGAGACCGAGGTCGTGCGTGATGAACAGCACGCTGGTGCCGTAGTCGCGCGTCAGCGTGGCGAGGTGATCGAGGATGGTCCGCTGAACGGTGACGTCGAGCGCCGAGGTGGGCTCGTCGGCGATGAGCAGCTTCGGTCGCGACGAGAGCCCGATTCCGATGAGCACACGCTGCCGCATGCCGCCGGAGAACTGGTGCGGGTACTGCTTGAGCCGATCTGCGGCATCCGACAGTCCTGCCTCTTTCAGCACCTGGATGGTGCGCAGGCGTGCATCCTTGCCCTGGGCGATGTTGTTGGCCTTGATGGCTTCTTCCACCTGGAAACCGATGGACCACACCGGGTTGAGGTTCGACATCGGATCCTGGGGCACGTAGCCGATCAGGTTTCCGCGCACGGCCTGGATCTCCCGCGCGTTGAGCGTGGTGAGGTCGCGGCCTTCGAACAGGATCTGCCCGCCGGTCACCTTTCCGGTGCCGGGAAGCAGGTCGATGATCGACTGTGCTGTCGTCGTCTTGCCCGAGCCGGACTCGCCGACGATCGCGAGGGTCTGGCCCGCGTAGAGGGTCAGGTCGACACCTCTGACGGCGGGAACGATCCCCCGCTGAGTCTCGAATCCGACCTCGAGGTCGCGGATCTGCAGCAGCGGCTGGTCTGCTCCCCCGTCGAGGGAGGGGACGGTTTCGGTAACTGGCTGGCTCATCGACGTGCCCTCGCCTTCGGGTCGAGTGCATCACGGACGACGTCGCCGAGCATGAGGAACGAGAGAACGGTGACCGACAGCGCCGCTGCCGGGTAGAGAAGGACCTGCGGGCTCGTGACGATAGACGTCCGTGCCTGTCCGATGTCGTTACCCCAGGACATGATGTTCGTCGGCAGACCGATTCCGAGGAATGACAGGGTCGCCTCCGCGACGATGAACGTTCCGAGCGAGACGGTTGCGATGACGATCACCGGAGCGATTGCGTTGGGGACGACGTGACGAAGGAGAATCTTGAACTTCGACACACCGAGCGCCGTCGACGCCATCACATAGTCCGAGTTCTTCGCGCTGAGCACTGCCCCACGCATGATTCGGGCGATCTGTGGCCAGGCGAAGATCGCCAGCACCACCGCAACGGTGAGCGGTGTGCGGACCGGGAGGACCGACATGAGGACGATCGCGCCGAGCACGGTGGGGATGGCGAAGAAGATGTCGCCGAGACGGGAGACGAGCGTGTCGAGGATTCCACCGTAGAAGCCGGCGAGGGCTCCGACGATCACACCGACGAGTGTCACCATGAGCGTGGCCATGAGGCCGACGGTGACAGAAGCCTGCGTGCCGTGGATGACGCGCGAGAAGACGTCACAGCCCTGGCGGGTGAAGCCGAGCGGGTGACCGGCAACCGGACCACCGTTGCTCTGGGAGAGCTGACATGCGGTCGGCGATACCTGGGTGAACAGGGTCGGGAAAACCGCGACGACGATGATGAGCAGGATGAGAACCGACGAGATCCAGAACGACGGGCGGCGACGCATCGCATCCCAGGCATCAGCCCAGGTGCTGCGGGCTTTCTGCGACTCGTCGAGTTTGTCGATCGGGGCGACAGGTGTCTCCTCGAGCGGGGCGACGTAGTGGCCCTGTGGCGTGATGTTTTTACTTGGCATAGCGAATCCTTGGGTCAAGCGCCGCGTAGAGCAGGTCGACGAGCAGGTTGGCGACCACGAAGATGATGACCATCACCGCAATGAATGAAACGACGGTCGGGCCTTCACCGAGGATGACTGCCCGGTAGACTGTGCCACCGACGCCGTTGATGTTGAAGATGCCCTCGGTGACGATGGCACCGACCATGAGCGAGCCGAGGTCGACGCCGAGGTACGTGACGACGGGAACCAGCGAGTTCCGGAGCACGTGGACGGTGACGACCCGGGGGCGGGACAGGCCCTTGGCCGTCGCCGTCCGCACGAAGTCGGCGCTGAGGTTGTCTGCAACGCTGGCCCGGGTGAGTCGCACGATGTAGGCAAACGAGACGGATGCCAGCACGAGTGCCGGGAGGATCAGCTCGCCCCACGGCGCATCGCCGGACACCGTTGTCCGCGCCCAGCCGAGTTGAACCCCGAAGACCAGCTGCAGGACGAAACCGACGACGAAGGTCGGAACCGAGATCAGCAGCAGGCTGACGACGAGAGCGGAGGCATCGAAGAGCTTGCCCTTGCGCAGACCGGCGATGAGACCGACGAGGATACCTGCGAAGGCTTCGAAAGCGAGAGCGAGAAGCGCGAGGCGCAGGGTGATCGGGAAGGCCTGAGCCATGACCTCGGAAACCGGACGGCCCGAGTATGTGGTCCCGAAGTCACCCTGGAACAGCCCGCCGATGTAGAGGAAGTACTGGACGATGAATGGCTTGTCGAGGTTGTACTGCTCGCGGATGATCTCGATCACACCGGGTGCCGGCGGACGGTCACCGTAGAGGGCGGCGATCGGGTCCCCGGGAAGGGAGAAGACCATGAAGTAGATGAGGAATGTCGCACCGAAGAAAACGGGGATCATTTGGAGGATGCGTTTGCCTGTGTACCAGAGCATCAGGCGGCCTCGCCGGGTCGAATCAACATGAATGTCGCAATCACTGAAGAAGTCTAATCAGTGAAATGTCCGGGGCGAATCCGCCCCGGACATTTCACTGCGTGTTAGTTACTGGGCTGGGAAACCTTAGCCCTTGGTGATCTGGTGGTACAGCGGAACGGAGTTCCAGCCGAACACCACGTTGTCCACGGTGTCAGCCGAGACCCCGGTGACGTTGGAGTACCACAGCGGGATGGACGGGAGGTCCTCGAGGAGGACTTCCTGAGCTTCCTGGTACTTCGCGGTCGCGTCTTCGACGCTCGCGGCCTGTGAACCTTCCTTGAGGAGGTTGTCGAACTCTTCGCTCGAGTAGCCCTCGTAGTTCGATCCGGCACCGGTCTGGTACAGCGGAGCGAGGAAGTTGTACAGCGACGGGTAGTCAGCCTGCCATCCGGCGCGGGTTGCACCGGTCAGCGTCTGAGCTTCGCGGTCTTCGAGTGCTGCTGCGAAGGTCGGGTACGGCTTGCCGACGGCTTCGATACCGAGCGTGTTGACGATGCTGTTCACAACAGCGTCGACCCAGGCCTGGTGTCCACCATCAGAGTTGTAGGCGATGTCGAAGACGGTGTCACCGAACGGTGAGATCGCGTCGGCCTCTGCCCACAGCTTCTGTGCTTCTTCCTCGTTGAACTCGAGGACCTCAGCGCCAGCGAGGCTGTCGGAGTAGCCGTCGATCACCGGGGAGGTGAAGTCGGTTGCCGGCGTACGGGTGCCCTGGAAGATGACATCCGTGATCTCGTCACGGTTGATCGCCATCGAGATGGCGGCGCGGCGCAGCTTGCCTTCCTCGCCACTCCAGTGCTCGAGGTAGTACGGCATGTTGAATGCCTGGAAGACAGCGGCCGGCTGGTTGACGGCACGGTCACCGAACTCGTCTTCGTAGGTCTCGAATGCGGAGTCAGGAACAGCGTCGAGCACATCGAGGTTTCCGCCCTGGATGTCCGCGTATGCGGCTTCCTGGGTGGCGTAGAAGATGATCTCGAGCCCACCGTTGGCCGGCTTGCGCAGACCGTCGTAGTCCGGGTTGGTCACGAGCGAGATCTTCTCTTCGTGGACCCAGGCGCCCTCTTCAGCGAGCATGTACGGACCGTTGCCGATCGGGTTCTCACCGAATGCTTCCATGTCCTCGAAAGCGGCCTCGGGCAGCGGCGAGTAAGCCGAGTAACCGAGACGCAGCGGCCAGTCAGCCTCAGGAGCGGCGAGTTCGACCGTGAAGGTCTTCTCGTCGACGACCTGGAGGCCGGTCAGTTCGGAGTCAGCCTCGTAGTCGAAGCCGACGATGTTGTCGAAGAAGTACGACGAGCCCTGCGCGTTGCTGAACAGCGCGCCGTAGTTCCAGGCGTCGACGAAGGAGTCGGCCGTGACGGGCTCATCGTTCGTGAACGTCCAGCCATCCTTCAGCGTGACGGTCCAGTTCGTGGCGTCGTCGGACTCGATCGACTCAGCGACCTCGTTCTCGATCTCGCCATCGGCGGTGTAGGACACCAGACCCGAGAAGAGAGAATCGATGATCTTTCCGCCACCGGTCTCTGTGGTGTTGGTCGGGATCAACGGGTTCTGCGGCTCGTTGCCGTTGGTGGTGATGATGGCTGAAGCGTCGCCTGTGGACTCTTCGGCGGCAGGCTCGTTACCCGACGCGCAGCCGGTCAGCGCGAGGGCGCTGGCAGACAGCAGCGCAAGGGCGCCGAGGCCAATGCGTGATCTTTTCAATTTTCCTCCTGTGCAAGTGCGCACGGCAGGCAGAATTGTGCCCCGTCTACCGCGCTGGATACAAGAACCCTAAGTAGGGTGGAGGCCATCCGCAAAATTCGACGGGCAATCGTTACATACCGGTAACTCAAACTGAAGAATCTTGCACGATTCACCATTTCGTTGCATTTCTGCGCGCGGCGGCGCGCGAAATCGACAAGTTCCGCCGATTACGCACACGGAGTGAGAATGGCAGAGCAGAGCCGGGCACGCGCCTGGTGGGAGATCGCCATCGTTCTCGGGCTGAGCGTCGGAGCGTCAGCCCTCTATTCGATCGTCTCGATCATCGCTCGCCTCACAGACGACACGCCACTCTCTGATCAGTCAGCGAGCCTCAATCCGTCGCAAAGCGAGAGGGAGTGGCTCGACTTCACCTACCAGTTCCTCGGCATCGCTTTCGAGCTCTTCGCGGTGGCTCTTGCCGTGTACCTTCTCTGGCGACCCGGCCAGAGCGGACTGGCCCGTATCGGCCTCGATGCCCGCATGCCCGGGAAGGACACGGGGCGCGGCGTCCTGCTGTTCCTGGCCATCGGCATCCCGGGGATCGCCCTCTATGCGGCCGGGCGAGCCGCCGGCATCACGGTGGCTGTCGTCGCATCGCCGCTCGACACCCACTGGTGGACCATTCCGATCCTGCTGCTGTCAGCACTCCGCGCCGCCCTGGTCGAAGAGGTGATCGTCATCGGCTACCTGTTCACACGGTTGCGTGAGCGCCGATGGGGTGACTGGACGATCATCCTGTCGCTCGCTGTGCTCCGCGGCAGCTACCACCTCTACCAGGGCATCGGGCCGTTCATCGGCAACGTCGCGATGGGCGTCGTCTTCGGCTGGTGCTACCGACGGTGGGGGCGCGTGATGCCTCTCGTCGTCGCACATACACTGCTCGACATCGCGTCGTTCGTCGGCTACCCGCTCGCCGTCGCTCTCTGGCCCGACTTATTTATGCAACCGAAGTAAGGCCGTCCAAACCTTGTCGGGTCGGTGCATGCACCGTTAGGTTGTACCCCAGCGCACAGAGCAGTGCGCCGCGCAACGATGCGCAGATTCTCAGGAGGATCATGGCACACGACGACACGGGGTCACATCGCCCCGGTACGGCCATCGACTACATCGCAATCGAAGAGTCCCCCGCATTCGTCGAACACAAACGACGGCACCGAAGTTTCGTCTTCCCACTTACCATCGCGTTCCTCGTCTGGTACTTCGCCTACGTGCTCCTGGCGGACTACGCCCACGAGTTCATGTCGATCAAGGTGATCGGCAACATCAACGTGGGCCTTCTGCTCGGGCTCAGCCAGTTCGTGACCACCTTCGCGATCACCACCTGGTACGTCTCGTTCGCCAACCGCAAGCTGGACCCCGCTGCAGAGAAATTCCGCACCGAACTCGAGGAGGCTGAGCGCGCATGACCGTCGGCGACCCCATTCTCAACATCTCCATCTTCGCGGCGTTCGTCGTCGTGACCCTGGTCATCGTCATCCGGGCTTCGCGGTCGAACAAGACCGCCAACGACTTCTACGCGGCGGGCCGATCATTCAGCGGCGGCCAGAACGGAACGGCGATCGCAGGTGACTACCTGTCTGCCGCTTCGTTCCTCGGTATCTGCGGCGCCATCGCCGTGAACGGCTACGACGGCTTTCTCTACTCCATCGGCTTCCTCGTCGCCTGGCTTGTCGCCCTGCTTCTGGTCGCCGAGCTGCTGCGCAACACCGGCAAGTTCACGATGGCGGATGTTCTCTCATTCCGCCTGAAGGAACGCCCCGTGCGTCTCGCTGCGGCGACCGCGACCCTTGCGGTGTGCTTCTTCTACCTGCTCGCGCAGATGGCTGGTGCCGGCGGACTCGTCTCACTGCTCCTCGGGGTCAACGACCGGGTCGGCCAGTCGGTGGTCATCGCCGTGGTCGGTGTCATCATGATCGCCTATGTGCTCATCGGCGGGATGAAGGGCACCACGTGGGTACAGATCATCAAGGCCGTTCTGCTCATCGCCGGTGCAGGGGTGATGACCGTGTGGGTGCTCGCCCTCAATGGCTTCAACCTGTCTGCGCTGCTCGGCCAGGCCGTCGCCGTCGCGGGTGACGACATCCTCAACCCGGGAGCACAGTACGGTCTCACCGGGGTGTCACGGCTCGACTTCATCTCGCTCGCTCTCGCTCTCGTGCTCGGAACCGCGGGGCTCCCCCACGTGCTCATGCGGTTCTATACCGTGCCGACAGCGAAGGAAGCACGGCGCAGTGTGGTCTGGGCGATCTGGCTGATCGGCCTCTTCTACCTCTTCACCCTCGTGCTCGGCTACGGCGCCGCCTACCTCGTCGGCAAGGACACGATCCTTGCCGCACCTGGAGGCGTGAACTCGGCCGCACCGCTGCTCGCGTTCGAGCTCGGTGGGTCGATCCTGCTCGGCATCATCTCGGCGGTGGCGTTCGCGACCATCCTCGCGGTCGTCGCCGGTCTCACCATCACAGCCGCGACATCCTTCGCTCACGACGTGTACGCGAACGTCATCAAGAAGGGTGCCGTTCCGCCGAACGGAGAGGTCAAGGTCGCACGGATCACCGTCGTGGTGATCGGCCTACTGGCCATCGCCGGCGGCATCGGGGTGCAGGGGCAGAACATCGCCTTCCTCGTCGCCCTCGCCTTCGCCATTGCGGCGAGCGCGAACCTGCCGACGATCCTGTACTCGCTGTTCTGGCGCAAGTTCACCACGCGTGGCGCGCTGTGGAGCATGTACGGCGGACTCGGCTCCGCTCTGCTGCTCCTTGCCTTCTCCCCCGTCATCTCGGGTGGAGAGACGTCGATGTTCCCCGACGCGAACTTCGCCCTCTTCCCGCTGAACAACCCCGGCATCGTCTCGATCCCGCTCGGGTTCCTGCTCGGCTGGCTCGGAACGGTGACGTCGTCGGTGAAGGAGGATCCGAGGATCGCTGCCGAAATGGAAGTGCGCTCGCTCACCGGGCATGGGGCGGAGAAGGCGTCGTCACACTAAACGGGTTGTCGGCTGGGGAGGATGTTTCCTCCCCAGCCGACGAATTCGGCTCGCTGCACCGGTCAGAGACGACGAACCCGCTGCGGGCAAGGGCTGCGGGCAGGGGCGTCGTCTCCCCGGGCTGGGGGCAAGGGGTTATCGGGCGCCTTGCTACAGTCAGGAACGACAGGGCATTTCGGGATGCCGCTTTCTGAGGGGAAAACATGTCAATACGCACGACGCCGCGTCAGCGCGGCCGCTTCGCCGCGATACTCGCATCCACCGCACTGCTCGCCTCCGCGCTCGTCGCCCTGCCCATCGCTGCTCAGGCGGCAGACACGGTCGGCGGCTACACACTGAGCCAGGCTCGGAAGATCATCCTCGACGACACGAACAAGATCCGGAAGGATCTCGGGCTGAGGCCCGTCACCGAGAGTTCGGCGCTCAACACGGTCGCTCAGAACTGGTCTGTGAAACAGGCGGCTGCGACGAAGATGTCTCACAACCCGTCGTACACCAGCCAATATCCGTCTGGCTGGTCCACCGCCAGCGAGAACGTGGCATACGGCTACTCGGTGACTTCCGTTGTCGCCGCCTGGAAGGCATCCGCCGGCCACTACAAGAACATCACCCAGGCCTCGGCCAACACCCTGGGAATCGGCATCGCGGCCGCCGGCAACGGCAGCCTTTACTACACGCAGACCTTCGCTACCTACCGGTCGATCCCGTCACCGGTATCGGCGACGTCACCCTCGATCAGAACCGCTGGTGACGTCATCGTCGCCGACGGTGCAGGAACGCTCTGGAACTACGGCAGGCAGGGCCAGATCGGCGCGACGACGCGCGCCAAGATCGGGAGCGGCTGGTCCGGGTACAGAGAACTCCATATCACCGACTGGAACAGTGACGGGGTGCAGGACCTCGTCGTTCAGTGGACGAACGGGCAGATGCACGTCTACCCCGGTCGCGCCGCCGGCGGATTCGCCCCTCGGTTCGTCATCGGCTCGAGCGGCTGGGGCGCCCTCGAAGTGGACCTCGCGAAGTGGAAGACCACCGACAGCTACCCGTCCGTCGTGATGAAGGATGCTGCGGGCAAATTGTGGCTCTATCCGAACACCGGCGGCGCGACCCTGTCAGCCCGCAAGGCGATCGGCTCGGGCTGGACCGGCCTCACCGTGAAGATCACCGACTTCAACAAGGACGGCAAGCAGGACGTTCTCGCGACGAACGCGGCGGGCGAGATCCGGCTCTACCGCACCAACGGAGCAGGAGCCTTCGTTTCTGAGACCCGCACGAAGGTCGGTTCGGGCTGGTCCGGGTACACCTCGGTCGTGTTGTCCGGTTTCGCGGGTTCAGGAACGGCCGGGTTCATTGCCAGGGACTCCTCCGGTTCCCTGTTCTACTACCCCATCAATAGCGGCAGGTTCGGCACCAGGCTGGCGCTCGGCACCGGCTGGGCCTCGATGCGGCTGAGCAACGACTAGAGGCGTCGATCTTCAGCCCTCGAACTGCAAATTCAGGAGAACCTCTGCAAATTCAGGAGATCTGGTGCGACACGCCGTCTGGCGGTGTCCTCCGACGGCGTGTCGGCAAGGATCTCCTGAATTTGTAGTCGGGAAGCGGGCGGGGTCTCGTGAATGTGGGCTCGGGCCGAGCTGGTCTAACTCTCGAAAGCCTCGGGTGGCGGGCATGCGCACACCAGGTTGCGGTCCCCGAACGCGTTGTCGACACGGCGCACCGGCGGCCAGTACTTCGTCCGGATCAGCGACCGCACCGGGTACACGGCCTCTTCGCGGGTGTACGGATGCTCCCACTCGCCCTCGATCACGGCCTGCGCGGTGTGCGGCGCGTGCACCAGCGGGTTGTCGTTCGCCGGCCAGGTTCCGGCGGCGACGGCATCCGCTTCGGCTTTGATCGCGATCATCGCGTCGATGAACCGGTCGATCTCGGCCAGGTCTTCGCTCTCCGTCGGTTCGACCATGAGCGTCCCCGCCACCGGGAACGACATCGTGGGGGCGTGGAAACCGTAGTCGATGAGCCGCTTCGCGACGTCGTCGACTGTGACACCGGTAGCCTCACGAAGCGGACGCAGGTCGAGGATGCACTCGTGGGCGACCAGGCCGTTGTCTCCGGTGTAGAGCACCGGATACGACTCACGCAGCCGGGACGCGATGTAGTTCGCGGCGAGCACGGCGGCACCTGTGGCCTGCTTGAGACCCTCTGCGCCCATCATGCGCACGTAGGCCCACGAGATCGGCAGGATGCTCGGGCTGCCGTATGGCGCGGCGGATACCGGTCCGCCCGCGTGGGTGAACGCTCCGTGCTCGTCGCGCTGGGCGAGGGGATGCCCTGGCAGGAACGGCGCCAGGTGTGCCTTCGCAGCCACAGGGCCGACACCGGGCCCGCCCCCGCCGTGCGGGATGCAGAACGTCTTGTGCAGGTTGAGGTGCGAGACGTCGCCGCCGAAGTCGCCGAACCGTGCGTAGCCGAGCAGCGCATTGAGGTTCGCACCGTCGACGTAGACCTGGCCGCCCGCATCGTGCACGGCCTGAGTGATCGCAGTCACCTCGTGCTCGTACACGCCGTGCGTCGACGGATAGGTGATCATGAGCGCAGCGAGGGCGTCGGCGTGCAGCGCGATCTTGGCTCGCAGGTCGTCGATGTCGACGTTGCCCATGTCGTCGCAGGCGACGACGACGACCTTCATGCCGGCAAGAACAGCGGATGCCGCGTTCGTGCCATGCGCGCTCGACGGAATGAGGCAGATGGTGCGGTCGAGATCGCCGTTCGCGCGGTGGTAACCGCGGATGGCGAGAAGCCCGGCGAGCTCACCCTGGCTGCCGGCGTTCGGCTGCAGGGAGACCGAGTCGTAGCCGGTGACCTCGGCGAGCCAGCCCTCGAGCTGGTCGATGAGTCCGAGGTAGCCGCGCACGTCTGCTTCGGGAGCATACGGGTGCAGACCGGCGAACTCAGGCCAGGTGATGGCCTCCATCTCGGTGGCCGCGTTGAGCTTCATGGTGCAGGAGCCGAGCGGGATCATGCCACGATCGAGCGCGTAGTCGCGGTCGGCCAGTTGCTTCAGGTACCGCATCATGGCGGTCTCGGAGTGGTGGGTATTGAAGACGGAGTGCGTCAGGTAGTCGCTGGTGCGGATGAGTTCGTCCGGGAGATGGCGGATGCCTCCGCCGACGAACGCGACGTCGCGAGCTTCCGTCCCGCCAAATGCCCGGGCGACCGCCCCGATGTCGCTCAGAGTCGTCGTTTCGTCGACCGAGATCGACACCGTGTCGTCGTCGACCAGCCAGAGGTTGATCCCGGCATCGGCGGCGCGGGCGACGATGCCACCGGCCTGGCCTGGCACACGCACCCGCAGGGTGTCGAAGAACGCGTCGTGAACGAGCGTGTGGCCGTCGTCGAGAAGGAACCGGGCGAGCAGCGCGGCGCTCCCCGCGACCTCCTTCGCGATCCGGCGGATGCCGTGAGGTCCGTGATACACGGCATACATCGACGCCATCACGGCGAGCAGCACCTGCGCTGTACAGATGTTCGATGTGGCCTTTTCGCGGCGGATGTGCTGTTCACGCGTCTGCAGCGTGAGCCGGTAGGCGGGGTGACCTGCGGCATCCTGGCTCACACCGACGAGACGGCCGGGCAGCTGGCGTTCGAGTCCTTTGCGCACGGCCATGTAGCCGGCATGCGGCCCGCCGAAGCCCATGGGAACCCCGAAGCGCTGGCTCGTTCCGACGGCGATGTCTGCACCGAGGGTGCCAGGAGAGGTGAGCAGGGCCAGGGCGAGCAGGTCGGCGGCGACGACGGTCAGTCCCCCGTGCGCCTTCACTGCGGCGAGAACGGATGCCGGGTTCCAGACCCGTCCTGACGCGCCCGGGTACTGCACGAACGCCCCGAAAGCGCCCTCGGGCAGTGTGTCCTCACCAGCGAGGTCGAGTTCGACGACCTCGATGCCGACGGCTTCAGCGCGGCTCGACAGCAGCGCTTTGGTCTGCGGGAACGCGTCAGAGTCGACGACGAAGACGTTGCCGGTGAGCTTCGAGGCGCGGCGCGCAAGCAGCATCCCCTCGACGACGGCGGTGCCCTCGTCGAGCATCGATGCATTGGCGGTGTCGAGCCCGGTGAGGTCGGTCACCATGGTCTGGAAGTTGAGAAGCGCCTCGAGGCGCCCCTGCGAGATCTCGGGCTGGTACGGCGTGTACGCGGTGTACCAGGAGGGGTTCTCGAGCACGTTCCTCTTGATCACCGCAGGGGTGAGAGTGCCGTAATAGCCGAGCCCGATCATCGACGTGCGCAGAGTGTTCCGGTCGGCGAGGGCCCGCAGTTCGGCGAGCGCCTCCCGCTCGGTGGCCGCAGCGGGGATGGTCGAGTCGACGAGTTCCGCAACGTGGATCGATGCGGGGACAGCCGCATCGACGAGGGCGTCGACGCTGTCGTAGCCGACGGATGCCAGCATCCTCGCCTGCGCGGCGGCATCCGTTCCGATGTGGCGTTCGGAGAACAGCTCCGCCATTATTCGCCGACCAGCACGGAATACTCGTCCCAGCTGAGCAGGCCGTCCGGGAGAGCGTCGAACCGCACCTTGATGAGCCAGCCGGCGCCGAACGGGTCGCTGTTGACCAGGCTCGGGTCGTCAACGACGTCGGTGTTCTGCTCGGTCACGGTGCCGTCGACGGGGGCGAAGAGCTCCCCGACCGATTTGGTCGACTCGATTTCGCCGACGACGGTGCCGGAGGCGAGGGTGCCGTCGACATCGGGCAGCTCGACGAAGACGACGTCTCCGAGCTTGTCGGCGGCATAGTCGGTGATGCCGACCGTGGCGACGTCACCGTCGATGTCGAGCCATTCGTGCTCGGGGGTGTACTTCAACGCGGTCTTGTCTGCCATGGTCTTACTTCTCTCTTCTGTAGAACGGGAGTGCTGTGACGGTTGCGGGGACGGCGGTGCCGCGGACATCGATGGCGAGCGCGGTGCCCGGCTCGGCGAGGGCCGAGTCGACGTACGCCATCATGATCGGATGCCCGAGAGTCGGTGACAACGCACCGCTCGTCACGGTTCCGACCGTCGTGTCGCCGGACATGACCGGGTATCCGGCCCGGCCGGCTCGGCGGCCGTCGGAGACGAGACCCACGAGAACGCGGGCATCGTCTGCCGGACCGGCCTCGACAGCGGCACGGCCGACGAAGTCGCACTCCTTGGTCAGGTGGACCACCCGGCCGAGCCCGGCCTGCACCGGAAGGGTGTCTTCGCCGAGTTCGTGACCGTAGAGCGGCATCCCTGCCTCGAGACGCAGGGTGTCGCGGCTGGCCAGTCCGGCTGGAACGAGTCCGAGGTCAGCGCCGGCCGCGGTGAGGGCACGCCAGAGCGCGACGGCATCCGCCGTGTCGACGTACAGTTCGAAGCCGTCTTCGCCCGTATAGCCGGTCCGGCCGATGAAGACGGACCGTTCGGCGAACGAGGCGTCCGTTGACCAGTAGTACCGGAGGTCGGCGAGAGGCTGCCTGCCGTCCTGAACCGCGAGACCGGCGGTCTTCTCGAGGATCTCGCGGGCGTTCGGGCCCTGCACGGCGATCAGAGCGATGTCGTCGCTGATGTCGTCGACGTGCACATCGGCGAACCCGGCCGCCCGCTCCTGCAGCGCGGCGACGACGGGGGCACGGTTGCCGGCGTTCGCAACGACGAGGTACTCCCCCGGCGCTCTCTGATAGACGATGAGGTCATCGACGATGCCGCCGGCGTCATTGAGCAGGAGCGTGTACTTGGCCTGCGAGACGTTCACCGCGGAGATCGTGCCCGCGAGCGCATAGTCGAGGAACGCGACCGCATCCGCTCCTGTGACGCGGATTTCGGCCATGTGGGAGATGTCGAAGATCCCGGCGGTCGTGCGCACGGCCGCGTGCTCGGCAAGGTCGCTCGAGTAGCGCACGGGCATCTGCCAGCCGGCGAAGTCGGTGAAGCTCGCGCCGAGCTCTTGATGGATCGGGAAAAGCGGGCTGGTGCGTTCAGGTACGGGATCGGACACGAGTTCTCCAGTTCCGTCCTGACGGACGGTCGCGAGTGCGGCTGCGGCACGCAAGGTGCCTTGGGAACTCCCCCTCTGTCATCGGCCTGAGAGTTTCGCGCGCCCGTGCCGGAAACGGCAGGAGCGGCTTTCACCGTCGGCGGAACGTGGTGAGCGTTCGCTTTCCAGAGTGACCAGTTCGATGCGGTACGTAGACCTGAGAGATTGGCGGGGAGGCTTGCTCCTTCGGTGCCGGGCAAGCCCGGCTCTCCCGCATC
Source organism: Mycetocola sp. CAN_C7 (assembly GCF_015752285.1). NCBI lineage: Bacteria > Bacillati > Actinomycetota > Actinomycetes > Micrococcales > Microbacteriaceae > Mycetocola > Mycetocola sp. CAN_C7. The sequence goes on along the minus strand of NZ_JADOUY010000004.1, from coordinate 456,782 downwards.
GCGTGTGCGGCCCGATATTCGATTTGCGCTCAGCTTACCGTGCCATGCGCCCGCTCGTGCTCATCCACCCCTTCCCCGGAAGTTCCTGAATGTGGCGAAGCGGAAACGGCGGATGACGGGAGATGAATTCCGACGTTTCTGTTTTGGTCACAATGACACTAAGATGGTCACGAGTTAGAGTCGAAGTGACTTTAACCGGAGATGAACGGGAGGACACCATGACCACAGGTCACGTCGCCGTTCAGGTGGCCGTTTCGACCGTCATTTTCGCCCTGCGTCCGCACCCCGAAACGGGACTGATGTCGATGTGGATGCCGCTGGTGCGTCGCATCCGCGAACCATACGTCGACCGTTGGGCGCTCCCGGGCGGTCCGCTGGAGTCCGACGAGGGGCTCGCCGAGTCCGCCGCACGGACGCTGGCCGAGACGACGCTGCTCGCGCCGCGCTACCTCGAGCAGTTGTACGCCTTCGGGAACACCGACCGCTCCCCCGGCGACCGCGTCGTCTCGATCGTCTACTGGGCCCTTGTGCGCTCGGAAGAGGCCGACGTCGCGGTCGAAACCGAGAACGTTCGCTGGTTCGAAGCGGATTCCCTCCCCGACCTCGCCTTCGACCACAACCTCATCGTCGAATACGCCCTGTGGCGGCTCCGCAACAAACTGGAGTACAGCCACATCGCCCACGAATTCCTGGGCGACACCTTCACCCTCTCCGAACTGCGCGAAGTCCACGAGGCCGTGCTGCAGAAATCACTGGACCCGGCGAACTTCCGGCGCCAGATCGAGGGCTCAGGCCAGGTCGTTCCCACCGAACACCTGCAGACCGGCGGCCGGCATCGCCCGGCCCGCCTTTATCGCTACAACCGCGCGGCGACCGCCGAGAACAACGGACCCCTCGGGAACCGTTCGTTCACCCCGGGCGCAACGCAAGGAGCATCATGACTCTCACCGCCTCCGTCGACAGCACACTGACGCAGATTTCCACCGGCAGCGCCCGCGGCGCCGCGTGCAGCCCCGACCTCGTGCAGAAACCCTGGGTCTTCGACCTGCAGCCGCCCGGCTACGGCCCCGGCTCGTCGATGGGTGACGTCATCCCGACCGGCTCTCCGCGCCAGGGAGCACTGCCCGCCTTCTACCGTGAGGCAGACGCGGCTGAGCTCGACCGCCGCATCCGTGCCGCGAAGGAAGCCCTCGGCGACCGACTTGTGATCCTCGGTCACTTCTACCAGCGCGACGAGGTTCTCGCCTACGCGGACTACGTGGGCGACTCGTTCCAGCTGGCGACAGCGGCGCGGGAGCGCACGGACGCCGAAGCGATCGTGTTCTGCGGCGTGCACTTCATGGCCGAGACCGCCGACCTGCTGTCAACCGTTGAGCAGTCGGTGATCCTGCCGAACCTCGCTGCAGGCTGCTCGATGGCCGACATGGCCAACATCGATCAGGTCGAAGAATGCTGGGAACAGCTCGCCGAGCTCTACGGCACCGAACCGGATGCCTCCGGCAGGGTGCCCGTCATCCCCGTCACCTACATGAACTCCTCGGCAGCGCTGAAAGGATTCTGTGGGCGCAACGGCGGCATCGTCTGCACCTCCTCGAACGCGCAGACCGTGCTCGAGTGGGCGTTCGAACGCGGACAGCGGGTGCTCTTCTTCCCCGACCAGCACCTGGGGCGCAACACGGCCAAGGCGATGGGCGTCCCGCTCGAGCAGATGCCGATGTGGAACCCGAACAAGCCGCTCGGCGGCAACAATGCCGAGGCGCTCACCGACTCACGCGTCATCCTCTGGCACGGATTCTGCTCGGTGCACAAGCGCTTCACCGTCGATCAGATCGCGAAGGCACGCGAAGAGCACCCCGGAGTGCGCGTGATCGTCCACCCGGAATGCCCGATGCCCGTCGTCGACGCGGCAGACGAGGCCGGGTCGACCGACTACATCCGCAAGGCGATCGAAGCAGCCCCTGCAGGCACGACCTTCGCGATCGGAACCGAGATCAACCTCGTGCAGCGACTCGCCGCCGAGCATCCCGAACACACGATCTTCTGCCTCGACCCGGTCATCTGCCCGTGCTCGACCATGTACCGGATCCACCCGGGCTACCTTGCCTGGGTGCTCGACGCGCTGCTCGACGGCGAGGTCCTCAACCAGATCACCGTTTCAGACGACGTCGCACTCCCCGCGCGGGTCGCCCTCGAACGGATGCTCGCCGCCCGCCCGCCCGTGCAGGCGGGAGCCTGACCATGCCCAGGGTGCTCGTCATCGGCAGCGGCATCGCCGGACTCACCACAGCGCTCTCCGCCGCCGTCCACTCCGACGTGGTGCTCGTCACCAAGTCCACTCTCGGGCAGAGCAACACCCGATACGCGCAGGGCGGGATCGCGGGAGTGATGTTCGACGACGACAGCGTCGATGCCCACATCGCAGACACGCTTTCGGCCGGCGCCGGCCTGTGCGACGAAGCCGCCGTGAGGGTGCTCTGCAGCGAGGGCCCCGGACGCATCCGTGACCTCATCGCCCTCGGCGTCGAGTTCGACCGCTCGGGATCGGAGTTCGCCCGGGGTCGCGAAGCCGCCCATTCGTTCCCTCGGATCCTGCACGCGGGCGGAGACGCCACCGGTGCCCGGATCGAGGCTGCGCTCGTCGCCCGGATTCGGGAGAGCGGGGCGGAGATCCTCGAGAACACGTTCCTCGTCGACCTCGTCACCGACGACGGCCGGGTACGAGGCGCGCGACTGCTCACTGCGGAGGCAACCGAGACCACCTTCGAGGCGGATGCCGTCGTGCTCGCCACCGGCGGCGCCGGGCACCTCTACCCGTACACGACCAACCCTCCGGTCGCGACCGGTGACGGGGCTGCGGCCGCCTTCAGAGCAGGTGCAGAACTGGCCGATCTGGAGTTCTACCAGTTTCACCCCACGGCCCTGACGACGTCGGGCAGTTTTCTCGTGTCCGAGGCGGTCCGCGGCGAGGGTGCCGTGCTGCGCAACGCCGACGGCCACCGATTCCTCGACCGGGTCCACCCCGATGCCGAGCTCGCACCGCGAGATGTCGTCGCCCGGGGCATCGCCGCCGAGATGGCGGCGCAGGGCGGGCTTCCCGTCGTGCTCGACGCCACCGCGCTCGGTGCCGCGTTCCTGGCCGAGCGGTTCCCGGTCATCGATCGCGCCGTCCGGGCGTCGGGCGTCGACTGGTCGCGTGAGTTCGTGCCGGTGAGCCCGGCCGCCCACTACTGGATGGGCGGTGTCGTCACCGACCTCTGGGGGCGCACCACCGTTCCCGGCCTGTACGCGGTCGGTGAGGTCGCCAGCACCGGGGTGCACGGCGCTAACAGGCTCGCCTCGAATTCGCTGCTCGAGGGCGCCGTCTTCGGGGCCCGAGCGGCGATCGCCCTGGCCGCCGACGCCGTTGTGGCCACAGACGCAACTGTGGTCACGCCGAAGGCTTCTTCGCCGCCGGTCGCCGTTCCGGACGACACAGCAGCCGTAACGGACGCGCCACCGTTCTCGCGCGAGGCCATGCAACAACTGATGTGGGACACGGCGGGGCTTCTGCGGAATGCAGACGGGCTCGACCATGCCCTCGCCGTTCTCGAAAACTGGACCAGGCAACCGGTCGAGACGCGCAGCATCCGTTCGCTCGAGGACCGCAACCTGCTGGACCTCTCCCGCGAGCTCGTGCGCGCCGCCCGCGCCCGACCGGTCTCCGTCGGGGCACACGCCCGCTCGGACTCCCTGGCCACTGCCCCCGCCGTTGTCACGGCCGACCATCGAGAGGTCCTCTCCACATGCTGACCCGCCCCGCCATCGACCGCGTCGTCGGCGCCGCCCTCGACGAAGACGCCCCCTGGGGCGATCTGACCAGCGCAACCCTGATCCCAGAGGCCGCGACGGCGATCGCCTCGCTCACCGCCCGAGAGGAGGGGGTCTTCAGCGGCGGTGAGGTGTTCTCAGCGGCGTTCAGGCTCGTCGACCCTCGGGTCGAGGTGTCGCTGCACATCGCCGACGGCGAGCGCTTCGCCGCAGGCGACCGGCTGGCGACGGTGACCGGGCCTGCCCGCGGCATCCTGCAGGCGGAGCGGATCGGACTCAACTTCACCCAGCGGATGTCAGGAATCGCCACGCTGACCGCCCGGTACGTCGAGGCCGTCGACGGCACACACGCCCGCATCGTCGACACCCGCAAGACCACGCCAGGCCTGCGTGCGTTCGAGCGGCACGCGGTCAGGTCCGGGGGTGGCCACAATCACCGGTTCTCACTGTCGGATGCCGTCATGGCGAAAGACAACCACCTCGCTGTGCTGACCGCCGGTGGACTTTCCGTCACCGAGGCGCTGCTCGCCGTGCGCGCGAGACTGTCGCACACGACGCACCTCGAGGTCGAGGTCGACCGGCTCGACCAGATCGACGCCGTTCTTGCTGCCGGGGTCGACACGATCATGCTCGACAATTTCAGCCTCGACGACCTGCGCACCGGTGTGGACCTCATCGCCAGGCGCGCTCTGGTCGAGGCGAGCGGCAACGTCACCCTCGAGACGGTTGGCGCGATCGCCCGAACCGGTGTCGACGTCATCTCTTCCGGGGCCCTGACCCACAGCGTGCGCGCGCTCGACCTGGGACTCGACGTCTCGATCGCCACTGCACCGGTGGCGTGATGCTGTACCTCGACCATGCCGCAACGACGCCGGTGCGCCGGGAGGTGCTCGAGGCGATGTGGCCGTATCTCACCGGTGAGTTCGGCAACCCGTCGAGTGCACACACCGTCGGCGAGCGGGCGGCGAGCGCCCTCGCCGACGGGCGAGCCCGGGCCGCAGCCGTGCTCGGCGTGCGCGCGAGCGACGTCGTCTTCACCTCGGGAGGCACCGAGGCCGACAATCTCGCGGTAAAGGGCATCGCACTGGGGTCGACGCGGGGCCGGCACATCGTCACGGCCGCAACAGAGCATGAGGCTGTGCTCGCGTCCGTCGACTACCTCTGCCGGCTCCACGGCTTCGAGGTGACCTTCGTCGAGCTCGGCTCCGACGGCCTTGTCGACCCGGCAGCCCTCGACGCCGCGCTGCGGCCAGACACGGCCCTCGTCTCGCTCATGTACGCCAACAATGAGATCGGCACCGTTCAGGACCTCGCCACGCTCGGCGCTGTGACCTCAGCGCACGGCATCCCGATCCACACGGATGCCGTCCAGGCGGCCGGCTGGCTCGACCTGCGTGTGCAGCAACACGGGATCGATGCGCTCACTCTCGCCGGGCACAAGATCGGCGCCCCGAAAGGCATCGGCCTCGCCTGGATCCGGGGCCGTCTCCCCGTCGAGCCTCTCGTCCACGGCGGAGGGCAGGAACGGGGCCGTCGCTCCGGAACAGAGAACGTCGCTTTCGCCGTCGGTCTTGCAGCGGCGCTCGAACTCGCGGAGGCGGAACGGAAGGATGCTTCCAGGCACACCAGCGTGCTGCGGGACGCCGTCATCGGCCGGGTGCTCCGTGAGATTCCGGGGTCGACCCTCACCGGGTCCGCGACCTCGCGACTGCCCAACTCCGCCTCGTTCTGCTTTCCGGGCACCAGTGGTGAAGCGATCCTCCTCGAACTCGAACGCCGGGGTTTTGTGTCGTCGAGTGGGTCAGCGTGCGCGGCCGGGAGCGATGAACCGTCACACGTGCTCACCGCCCTCGGCTTCCCAGCCGATCTCGCCCGGACAGCGGTGCGGCTGACCTTCGCTGCCGATCTGACCACAGACCAGGCAGACGCCGTCGCGACCGCTCTCGCGGCATCCGTTGCGGCCGTTTCCGGCGTCGCCTGAGCGGCACCCGTCTTCCACCTTCTGAACGTCCTTCCCTTTGCACCACCGCGGGCGTACCGTGGCGTCATGGAGATCAATTCATCCGACCGGAAGCCCACGCGGCGGCGGGTGACGAGTGCGCTCAAGCTGGACGATTCAACAGCGGTCGAGAACCTCGAGACCACGCGACGTGACCTCTCCGATCTGCGCAAACCGCACGCTCCGTTCGAGGGCGTACTGCCTCACCTGGCCCGGCTGAACCCGGGTGACACACCGCCCCGCCCTAACCCCGAAGGGGTCGGTCACGGTCAACAGGCGTCGACGGCGTGAGACACGCCGATCCACCGCTGCCTGGCGGTCGTTCTGCGCGTGTGCGCCTGATTGTTTACCCGCACCGCCCTGTCGAACGCAAGGCTCTGTCGTGGGTGCGCGACCTCTTTTATCGTTGGGCCTATGACTTCCAATGACACCAACCAGCCGATGCCCGATTCCACAACGCACGACTCTGATTCCTCCGAGAAGCCGGTGACGGCGACCGGTGAGCGGTCCACATCCATCGAGAAGGATGAGAACGATGGCCTCCTGCCCACCCCCACCCCGGCCGATGACGGCGCTCCGGCTGCGTGACCGGCTCCAGGACGCGTAGCCTGAAGCCCTGACCGCACGGGCGGTCGACGGAAGGGCTTGCTCATGGACACCATCGCGCTGAAACGATTCGTGGTGGCCGCAGAAGAGCTCCACTTCGCGCATGCCGCCAAATACCTCGGCATTCCCCGCTCGACCCTGATCGCCTCGGTACGGTCTCTGGAAAACGAGCTCGGCACTCCCCTGTTCGACACCAATGCCTCGACGACGACACTGACAGCGGCCGGCCGCGAACTCCTCGCCGCCGAGCAGGAGAAGGCGGTCGCCACGGCTGCGTCGGTGCAGAACCGTCCACAGCCCGCCGGCGGCAAAGCCAGGGCCAATAAGGGCAAGGGTCGGGCGCCAGCGGTGAAGGGTCAGCCGCGTCCCGGAAAACGCCGACAGTCCCGCTGAGTCGGGCTCCCTGACGCCACGCCTAGGCTGAGGTCATGACCGTCCAGGAACTGCTCCGCCCCGCTTCCCGCACGTCGATCCCGCGCACGGTGGCGCGTGTGGTGCTTGGCGGGTTCCTGCTTCTGGCCGGTGTCGGCCACCTCACGTTCGCCCGTGACGCGTTCCAGGCACAGGTGCCGACCTGGCTCCCCCTCGACGCGGACTTCATCGTTCTCGCATCCGGTGTTGTCGAGATCGTCCTCGGGCTCGCGCTCCTCATTCTCGGTCGGTGGCGGGTTCCAGTGGGGTGGATCGTCGCAGTATTCTTCGTCGCGGTGTTTCCCGGCAACCTCTCGCAGTTCACGACCGCAACTGATTCGTTCGGTCTCAACACCGACCTGACCCGTGGCATCCGTCTGCTGTTCCAGCCGCTGCTCGTGCTGTGGGCGCTGTGGGCGACCGGAGCCTGGCGGGCGTTCCGCGCTGCTCGGGCCGAGCGTGCGGCCGGTCGAGAAAGAACGCCGCGCGCATGATCCTCGATGTGCCGACCTCGCTCGGCCCCGGCCGCCTCACTGTGAGCAGTGCCGAGGCACCGCGTGCCGTCCTCTGGCTCGGTCACGGCGCCGGAGGCGGGATCGGCGCTGCCGACCTCACCGCACTCGCCGAGGTGCTGCCCGGCCGCGGGATCACGGTTGCACGCTATGAGCAACCGTGGCGTGTTGCCGGCAAGAGGATCGCGGCGCGCCCCGCGACCCTCGATGTTGCCTGGCGCGAAACGGCGGCACGGGTCGCCGAACTCGCCGACGGTCTTCCGATCATCGTCGGTGGCCGCAGCGCCGGAGCCCGGGTCGCCTGCCGCACCGCCGGAGAGATCCGAGCAGCCGGTGTCGTCTGCCTGGCTTTTCCGTTGCATCCGCCCGGTCGCCCAGAGGTCTCGCGGCTCGACGAACTGCTGACACCGACCGTGCCCGTCCTGGTGTTGCAGGGTGATCGTGACACGTTCGGGACCGCCGCGGATGTGACCACGGACACCGCAGGCCGCGACAACATCCGCGTCGTCGAGGTTGCAGGCGCAGACCACGGCATGAAGGTGCTGAAGGCGTCGCCGTTGACCGCCGGCGATGTCGCTGCGCTGGTGACGGCATCCGTCGCGAACTTCATCACCGGCCCGCTCGCCTGATCCCGCGACACATTCAGTGCGGCCGGGATCCGGTTCGCTTGCGGTGCCTGCACGCGACCGCACCGTCCGGATGGCGTGACGAGCAGAGCGACCCGACGGCTACGCCGCGCGTACCTCGAGTTCACCGGGCTCGGCCCCATCGAGGCCGAACTCGAGCTTGCGGTTCGCGACCTTGTCGCTGAAGAACCGGTCGTGGCTGACCACGATCACGGCGCCGGGGAAATGCACGAGGGCCCGTTCCATCACCTGGGTACTGGCGAGGTCCAGGTGGTTGGTGGGCTCGTCGAGGACGAGAACGGATGCTCCGGAAAGCAGACACTGCGCCATTGCGACCCGCGCGCGCTGCCCACCGGAGAGGTTGCCGATCCGCTGCTTGAGCTCCGCCTCCGAGAACTGGAACATTGCAAGGAATCGACCGACCGCCTTGCGGGTGGCCGCGAACGCGAGACTCCCCGGCATCGCGTTGACGGCGTGCGTGATGGTGTCGTCATCGTCGAGTTCTGCCAGCACCTGGTTGTACGAGATCACGCCGGCGCCGCTCGCCCATGCGGCCTCACCGGCATCCGCCTTTTCCTGCCCGGTGAGAACCCGGAGCAGCGTGGACTTGCCGCTCCCGTTCGAGCCGATCACGACGATGCGGTTGCCGCGACGAACCTCGAAGGTGAGATCGGAGAACAGAACCTTGTCCCCGTAGGATTTTGACAGCCCGGTCACCCGGCAGAGCACATCCTTGACGTGCAGCCCGCGGTAGATCTCGGTGATGATCTGGTCGACCGGCCGAGGGGCACGCGACTTCTTGATCGTCGAGAGCTTCTTGTCGAGCCCACGGCTCGCCGCCTTGGCCGCCTCACGCCGGTCGGCGATACCTTCGGCTTCGAACGCGAGCAACTCCGACTCGTGCACGAACTGCTGCTCGAGCGTCTTGAGCCGGAACTGCTTCTGGGTGATGTACTCGGCGAAGTTGCCCGGGTATTCGTGCAGGTGGAAGTTCTCGAGCTCGACGATGCGGGTGACGACCGAGTCGAGGAATCGGCGGTCATGCGAGACGATGATCGCTGCGCCCTGGAAGTCACGGAACCAGGCCTCGAGCCACTCGACCCCGGCGACGTCGAGAAAGTTGGTCGGTTCGTCGAGCAGCAGCACGTCGGGCTTCTCGAGCACGATTTTGGCGAGCGCCGCGCGGTTGCGCCAGCCACCCGAGAGGTCGTCGATCGGGCAGATCCGGTGCGCATCCTCGAATCCGAGTCGGGTGAGGGCTTCGTCGATGCGGCGTGTGTAGTCCCACCCGTCGAGCCGCTCCATCTCTTCGAAAAGGTGACCCTGACGGGCGATCAGCGCGTCGAGATCCGCTGTCGGGTCGGCGGCGATGGCCGCGTCGATCCGGGCGAGTTCGGCCTCGACGGCGCGGATCTCACCGAAGACCCCCTCCAGCACCTCGCTGATCGTCGCGGTGCCGTCGAGCTCGGAAAACTGCGAGAAATAGCCGAAACGAACGCCGTCTTCGAGCGTCACCGTTCCGGCATCAGGCGACACCTGGCCGAGGATCAGCTTGACGAGTGTGGTCTTACCTGAACCGTTGCGTCCGATCAGCCCGACCCGGTCGCCGGTGTCGAGGCGGAAGAACGCCTCCCGGAGCACGGGAGTGGTATCGAAGCGGACGCTCACGTCGTTCAGTCGGATCAGGCTCATGCTGGGGCCTCCTCAGGCGGATGTCGTTGGGGCCGAGAAAGCCTGGACGGTGGAGCATGTCCACCGTACCCGTCCTGCGACTGTCCTCTTCCCGCCCGCCGGCGCCGGTGGCACGATGGACTCACCGAAACCGAGCACGAGCGGAGTCCGCAATGACCATCGAGGTGACGCCTGCGCACGACTTCGACGACGTGGCGACGATGTTCGCTCCGAAGAAACCGGAGTCTTCCGTCTGCTGGTGCCTGTCGTGGCGGCTGGGTTCGGTCGAGAACCGGGCGCTGACCGGTACGGCCCGCGCCGACAGGGTGCGCGAGTTGTGCGCCCAGCCGATCGCACCCGGTGTGATCGCCCACCTCGACGGGGTCGTCGCCGGCTGGGCGGGCGTCGCGCCGCGGGCCGACCTGCATCCTTTCGCGAACTCGCGGAAGATTCCGCATATCGACGACCTCCCGACCTGGTCGGTCTGGTGCATCCGGGTGCGGCCCGGCTTTCGCAGGCAGGGCATCACCCACGCGCTGATCGACGGAGCCGTCGACTACGCGCGGGCGTCGGGAGCCCCCGTCGTCGAGAGCTATCCCGTCGACAACGCCGGCGAGAAGGTCGACCAGACGATGGCCTTCGTCGGCACGCGCTCCATGTTCGCGCGTGCCGGTTTCACCAAGGTCGCCGACACCGATTCGGTCTCGGGCGGTTTCCCGAGGATCGTCATGCGACGGATGCTCCCCTGACACTGCGGGCGCTACTCACGGCGCGGTCAGGCGAGACGGGCAGTGACCGGTCCACCGTCTGCGCTGAGCGTCACCTGGGCGGTGCGACCGCCCGCTTCGACGGTGTAGTCGCCGAAGAACCCCGACAGTGAGAGCCGGCCATCGACATCCGTCCTGATCGCGGTGCGTGGCAGCCACCACTCCCCTTTGATGAGCGAGTGCAGGGCGTCGTACGCCGGCTTCGGAGTGCCGTCGACGCGGACGAGACCGCCGGGAGCGCCGAGCCAGGCCCCGTCGTCGGTGATGCCCCAGTAGTTGATGGACTGCACCGCCGGATGGCCGACGAGCGAACGGTAGTGACGGACCACCTCATCGGCCTGCCGGGCTTCGCCCTCGGGCGTCGACGGCCACGATGGAACCTGGTAGTCGTTGAGGTCGACGATCTCCGGCGGCATGAGGTCACCCGAGAGAAGGGTGGTTTCGGTGAGGTGCAACGGCAGGCCGAAGCGGGCGAAGCGATCGACCATGGCGAGCATGGCCTCTTCACCCCAGTAGCCCTGGTGCATGTGGGTCTGCAGTCCGATGGCGTCGACGGCGATGCCGGCCTCGAGCACACCCTCGATGAGACACTCGTATGCGCTCGACAGGTCGAAGTCGTTGAGGATGAGCGTCGCAGCCGGATTCATGGTGCGAGCTTCTTCGAACGCGAGCCGGACCATCGGGATCCGGCCGATGCTGTGGGCGAGCCGTGAAATCCCGTTGTCCTCCGCTGTGAACACCGGCATGATGACGACTTCGTTGATGGCATCCCAGGTGTCGATCAGTCCAGCGAAATCGGTCACCTCGCGCCGGATCCGCTCCCGTTGGAGCCTCTCCACCTCAGCGACCGGCAGGTCGGCGAGCCATTCAGGGGCGAGGGTGTGCCAGGTGAGCGGATGCCCTTTCACCGTGACTCCTCGCGTGCTGAACCACTCGGCTGTGGCGCGCAACCGTTCAGTGTGCGGGTTGCCACGATCGGGTTCGAATCCCCGCCAGTAGAACGGGAGCGTCGCCGTGTTGAAGAGGTCGAGCCACAGTTTCGACAGGTCTTCGAGCCCGGCGACGGCAGCGCCGCCGAAGACCGACGGCTCCGTCGAGCCGGTTTCGCCATTGGCCAGCGGAATGAAATCGAACCCGATGTTGCCGAACGCGAAGGCATGCCTCCGCTGCTCGACAGCCACGTCTGTGTCGCGGAGCGGGTCGCCGGCAACGTCAAGGACGGTGACGGATGCCGTCGCGCGGCGGTGTTCGACGCTCACGCCGATTGCCGCACGAGTTCGGTCACCAGCGGGTGCAGGTGACGGTCGAATCCGACCGTGCGAGCGGCACCTGTCAGGCGAACCGACCGCGACACCCGGATGTCGGTGCTCGACGCTCCGAGGCCGATCACGATTTCTCCGGGCTCAACGATGCGGGCGCCCTGGCGACCGGTGAAGCTGGTGAGGTCGGCGGAGACCTCGATCGACAGGTCGACCGACTCACCCGGTTCGAGTTCGACCCGATGATAACCGACGAGTCTCTGAGTGGGTCGGACGACGGAGGCGACGGGGTCGTGCACATATACCTGCACGACCTCGGTCGCGGTGCGGTCGCCGGCGTTCCGGAGAGAGACACCGACTGTGGCCACACCGTCCACCGTTGTGACGTCCGGGCCGTGTTCCCCGGCAGACCAGTCGACCCGGGCGTAGCCGAGCCCGTGTCCGAAGGGGAATGCTGCGGTCGGGTCGATGTTCGACACCTCGCTTGACCGGGCGAGCGGAGCGGCCAGGTAGGTCGACGGCTGGGTGCCTTCAGTGGCGGGGATGCTCACCGGAAGTCGCCCACCCGGGTTGACCCGCCCGGAGAGGATGCCGGCCAGTGCCGGGGTTCCTTCTTCACCGGCGAAGAACGCCTGAACGATCGCGGAGGCGGCCGTGCCGGCCGCTCCGAGAGCATACGGCCGGCCGGAGAGAAGAGTGACGACCGAAGGAACACCGGTCGCGAGTACGGCGTCGAGGAGATCCTGCTGGGCGCCGGGGAGCCGAAGCGACTCCGCGTCGCAGCCTTCACCGCTCGTGCCGCGGCCGAAGAGCCCGGCCCGGTCGCCGAGCGCGACGATCACGACGTCTGCGCGACGGACGGCATCCACCGCAGCGGCAATCCCCGCTGTTTCGCCGCCGTCGATGCTCGTACCGGACACGAAATCGATCTCTGCCCCCGGGAATTCGACGGCGAGGCTGTCGAGCAATGTCGGCAGGGCGATGCCCGGTGTGGTTTCCGGATGCTGCACGCCCACGTGTGCGGGGAACGAATAGCATCCCAGCACGGCGAACGGGTCGTCGGCGGTCGGACCGACGACAGCGATGCGCTGAGGTGCAGTCAGCGGGAGGATGCCGTCGTTCGACAGCAGCACGATCGACTGTTCGGCGATCTCTCGCGCGAGTGACCGGTTGCCGGCGTTGTCGAGGTCGACGGTGCCCCGCAGTGCGTCGGCGTCGCCGTGACCGACACGGGTCAGGGCGTCGGGGGTCGCGTCCCACTCGGGGTCGAGCAGGCCGAGGTCGATTTTCTGCCGAAGGACCCGGCGGACCGCACGATCGATGACCTCTTCGCCGAGGTCGCCTGACCTCACGGCGTCGACGAGCGGCGCACCGAACGTCTTCACCGTGGGGAGCTCGACGTCGACGCCGGCCGTGAGGGCGAGGCTGGCCGCCTCTCCCCAGGTGCCGGCGAGGCCGTGCAGGGTTTTGAGGAATGCCACACCGAAGTAGTCGGCGACGACGGTGCCCTCGAACCCCCAGGTGTCGCGCAGCAGTCCGGTGAGCAGCGCTTCGTCGGCGACGGACGGCACACCGTCGATGTCGGTGTATGCGTGCATGACCGATCGCGGCTTGCCCTCACGCACCACCATCTCGAACGGGGTGAGCAGGACGTCGGCGAGTTCGCGGGCGCCGATCGAGACCGGCGCCAGATTCCGTCCGGCTTTCGACGCTGAGTATCCGACGAAGTGTTTGAGGGTGGCGATGATGCCGGCGGACTCGAGTCCACGCACGTAGGCAGTCCCGATGGTGCCGACGAGGTACGGGTCCTCGCCGATGGTCTCTTCGACCCGGCCCCACCGGGCGTCCCGGACCACGTCGAGAACCGGGGCGAGACCCTGGTGAACACCGACCGAGCGCATGTCCGAGCCGATGCGGTTCGACATCCGTTCGATCAGCTGGGGGTTGAACGAGGCACCCCAGGCAAGCGGAACCGGGTAGGCGGTCGCACCCCAGGTCGCGAAGCCGGCGAGGCATTCCTCGTGGGCGACCGCCGGAATGCCGAAACGGTTGGATGCCACGATGCGGCGCTGGCTGCGGAGGAGCGACAGCGCGCCGAGCGCCGGGTCGACCGGGGCTGACCCGAATGGGCGGGTCAGCTGGCCGAGCCCCTGCGGCAGGAGCACATCGAGGTCGATGACGTCGTCCATGTCGTGCTGGTGCGGTGCGACGTCTCCGCCCTCGTTCGAAGCCCCGACCCAGACGCCGAACAACTGCGCGATCTTCTCCTCGAGGGTGAGTTCGTCGAGGAGGGCCTCCGCACGCTGATCCGCAGGGATCGACGTGTTCCGCCATGCGGGCGCGGTGGAGGTCGAAATAGTGGTGCTCACGGAAAGTCCTAACCTTTGACGGCGCCGGTGAGTCCACCGACGATGCGACGCTCGAACAGCGTGAAGAAGATGAGAGCGGGGATCATCGACAGCGACGTGAACGCGAGCACCTTTGCCGTGTCGACCGAGTATTGCGATGCGAACGCCTGGACACCGAGCGGCAGGGTGTACATCGACTGGTCGCCGAGGATGAACAGGGGCAGAAGGTAGCTGTTCCAGCTCGCCACGAAGGCAAGGATGCCCGTCGTCACCACTCCGGGCAGCGACAGCGGAACAACCATCCGGAAGAAGAATCCGAGACGACTCGTGCCATCGATCGACGCGGCTTCCTCGATTTCATCCGGGATGGCCCGGAGGAACGGCACCAAAATGATGACGGTCACCGGCAGACCGAATGCGATCTGCGGCAGGATCACGCCTGCCAGGCTGTTCATCAGCCCCAGGTCCTTGATGAGGATGTAGAGGGGCGTGATCGCGACGGTCATCGGGAACATGAGCCCGGCGGCGAAGAGCGAGTACATTGCTCCCCGACCGGCGAATTTGTACCGGGCAAGGATGAAGCTCGCCATGAGGCCGAGCACCACCACGCCGATTGTGGTCGCGATCCCGGCGATCGCCGAGTTGCCGACCTGCTGCCAGAAGGTCGAGCTGGAGAGCACCTCGGCATAGTTGTCGAATCGCCATGGGCTTGGGAATCCCGCGGGGGAATTGGTGATCTGCGAGTTGTCGCGGAACCCGCCGAGGATGATGTAGATGACCGGTCCCAGGCACAGCGCGATGAAGACGAACGCGATGAAATAGGTCGCTGGGCTTCCCCATTGCTGCCGATCCCGCGCAGGCCGTGACTGGCGCGAAGGCGCCTTCGCGGTGAGTGTGGTCATCACTTCTTTCCTTCGGTGAGGGCGCCTGCGGTGTCACGTCGGAGGATGAACCGCTGGTAGACCAACGCAATAGCGAGTGAGATCAGGAACATGACGACGGCGACGGCGCTGCCGAAACCGAAATTGCCTGAGGTCCGGCCGTTGGCGACCATGTAGGTGGCCATCGTCGATGTTCCCGCCGTCGATGCGACGTACTGGCCCCAGATGATGAAGACGAGGTCGAACAGTTGCAGTGACCCGATGATGGAGAGGAACGCCCAGATCCGCAGGGTGGGGCCGAGGAGCGGGAGCGTGATGGTGCGCTGGATCTGCCAGTAGCTGGCTCCGTCGATCGCCGCGGCCTCGAACAGTTCGTCCGGGATGCTCTGCAGCCCCGCCAGAAAGAGGATGACGGCAAAACCGATGTACTTCCACGAAATGATGACCATCAGAGACCAGATGGCGATGTTCGGATCCGACAACCAGTCCGCCTGGAAGGCGCCGAGCCCGATGCTCTCGAGGAGCCCGTTGACGGCGCCGGAGGTCTGGAGCATGAGACCCCAGCCGATCCCGACGATGACCTCGGAGATGATGTATGGAACGAAGATGAGAACACGGATGAGCGAGCGGCCACGAATCTTCTGGTTCAACAGAAGCGCGAGGACGATGGCGATCGGTCCCTGGATGACCAGCGAGAGCACCAAAATGATGCCGTTGTGGCGCAGCACGTCATGGAACGCGCTGTCCTGGAAGATGATCATGTAGTTTTCGAAACCGACGAAGTCGGTGGCTGGGCCATAACCCTTCCAGCGGAAGAAGCCGTAATAGCCGGCGAGGATGACCGGGAAGATCACGAAGCCGACAAAGACGACGATCGCTGGCCCGGCCAGGAGCGTGATTTCGAGGCGTTTGCGCCAGTCTGTTGGACGCCGTCTGGGCCGCGGTGCGGCAGGGGACGACGCGCGAGCGCCTTCCCCTGCCGTAACCGTGCCCTGCGGCGGCTGCTTGTCGGTCATCGACGGAGCACCCCCTGCAGGTTCAGTCATTATCTGGTGTTATCCCTTGGCTGCTGCGTCGCTCACGGCGGAGACGATGTCTTCGGCCGATCCCTGACCGGCGAACAGGTCGACGACACCGGTGTTGAGCGCGTTTCCGACGTTCTGTCCGAACAGCGTGTCGAGCCACACCGTGACGTACGGCGCCTCGTTGTATGACTCGATGATCGAGAGCAGTGCGGGGTCCTCGACGACGTCCTGAGCATCCTGGTTCGCGGGGATCGTCTGGAACGCCTCCGCGTAGCCTTCCTGGTACTCCTTCTGCATGAAGAAGTTCAGGAACGCGGTGCACTCATCCTTGGGAGCCTGGGCGGAGCAGGTGAATCCGTCGACACCGCCCATCATGGCCCCAGGCTCACCCTCGCCACCATCGACCTCGGGGAACGGGAACCAGCCGAGGTCTGCCAGTGGCTTCTCGTCAGGAGTCAGCGAAGCGATGACGCCCGGGTCCCACGCGCCCATGAGTTCCATGGCTGCTTTGTGGTTGGCGATGAGTCCAGCCGAGCTACCAGCACCCTGCTGGGCCGACGTGGTGAGGAATCCGTTGTTGAACGGCTCAGTGTCGACGAAGTCCTGCAGGTTCTCGCCGGCCTCCAGCCAGCACGGGTCGTCGAACTTCATGGTTTCGGCTGCCGTGTTGAGGGCATCCTGCGAGCAGGCCCTCACCGCGAAGAAGTAGTACCAGTGCGCTGCAGGCCAGGCGTCCTTCGCTCCGACGGCGATGGGGTCGACTCCGGCACCCTTGAGCTTGTCGACGGCGGAACCGAGCTCGTCGATGGTCGTCGGGGTTTCCTCGACACCCGCCTCGGCGAACAGGTCCCCGCTGTAGTAGATGCCGCCAGGCAGCACGGCGGTCGGCATGCCGTAGATCTTGCCTTCCACCGCGAATGCGCTCAGCACGCCTTCGGGCACAGCGGCCTTGGTGGCGTCGTCGATGGAGTCGGTGATGTCCATGGCCTGTCCGGCTGCCACGACGTCGGCAAGCTTGCCGCCACCTCGTGCCATGAAGATGTCAGGGGCGTCGCCGGAGTTCAGCGCCGTCTGAAGCTTTCCATCCATCTCTTCGTTCTGGATGGACTGCACCTCGATGGTGACACCGGGGTTCGCCTCCTCGAAGTCGGCGACCGTTGAGTCCCAGAAGGCCTTACCGGCGCCGGTTGTCGAGTTGTGCCAGAAGGTCATGGTGACGTCGCCGCCATCTCCCCCCTGATCACCCGAACTACAGGCTGCCAGGCCCGTGAGGGAGACTGCCGCGACAGCTCCCGCCGCGAGCAGCTTCTTCATGCTGCGTTTGTTCATCGTTGAACGCCTCTCGAAAGTTTCGACATCCACGTCGAAAGTGATTAGGATGGTCTGAGCCTAGGCATTGCTCGATGGAAGCGCAAGTTGTCTTAGGCAACAAATAGGGAAAGGTTTCTCCATGGCCGGAACGGGCGAGCGGGTCAAGCTGTCGAAATTGGCTGATGAGGCCGGGGTTTCACTTTCGACCGTGTCGAAAGTACTGAACGGCCGACCCGATGTCTCAGCGCCCACACGGGCAAAAGTCGAGGCGATTCTCGACCGTCAGGGCTACGAACGACGTGCGGGACTGCCGAATCGCGGTGCCCTGATTGAGTTGGTTTTCCCTGAACTCGAGACGGCGTGGGCCATGGAGATCATTCGCGGCGTCGAAAATATCGCCCGCGCGAACGGGTTGAGCATCGTTCTGACCGAGTCCGGCGACCGTCACTCCCCCTCCTCGAGCTGGATCGATGGCGTTCTGCGGCGCCGCCCGGTCGGCGTCGTTCTCGTCTTCTCTGATCTCGCAGCCGACGCCAAGGCAAAACTGCGGTCCCGCGCCATCCCGTTCGTCGTCATCGACCCCGCTGGTGACCCGGCCGCCGACGTGCCGTCTGTCGGTTCAGCCAACTGGTCGGGTGGACTCGCGGCGACGCGGCACCTTCTCGAACTGGGGCATACCCGCATCGCGGCGATCACGGGGCGCGACGACATGATGTGTTCGTTTGCGCGACTCGACGGCTACCGCTCGGCGATGAATGCCGCCGGTGTCGACATCGACGAGAGCCTCGTGCGATTCGGGAACTTCCAGGTCGACGGCGGTCGCGCGATCGCCCTGGAGCTGTTGTCGCGTGAGGACCGGCCCACGGCGATCTTCGCCGGCAGCGACCTGCAGGCTCTCGGCGTCATCGAGGCGGCGCGCACCCTCGGACTTCGCGTTCCCGACGACCTGTCGATCGTCGGCTACGACAACCTGCAACTCGCGCAGTGGTCGAGCCCGGCGCTTACCACGGTGCACCAGCCCCTCACCGCGATGGCCGAGGAGGCCGCCCGGCTCGTCATCCGGTTGAGCGACAGCCCTCCCGAGTCGATCCCCCGGATGGACCTGGCCACACAACTCGTCGTACGCGAGAGCACTGCGGCGCCGGCAGCCTGACAGTCCTCGAGACCGCAGTAGTGGCGCAAGAAAGTACCTTCAGCCACTGATGCAGTCTCGACGTGCGGCTACCCGAACTCGAAGTGGGCCGACGGGTTGTTGTCGACGGCGAGCTGGATGCGACGCCGCATGTCTGCAGAAATCTCCGGAAGCGCGTCGAGCGCGAACCACCTGGCATCCGTGTTCTCGCCATCAGCGGCCCTCGGATCACCGCCCAGCCAGGCCAGACGGAAGACCAGATCCAGGTACTGGCTGTGGTCGCCGTTCGGGTAGATCACCGGGTCGGTGACCGTCACCCCGACGAGTCGCTCGGGTCGAGACCGGATGTCGGCCTCCTCCTCCACCTCGCGCACCGCGGCGTCTGCGGGCTGTTCTCCCGGATCGATGATCCCGGTCACCGGCGTCCATGCTCCGGTGTCTGAACGGCGCACGAGCAGCACGTCGCCACCGCGGAGCACCACGGCGGTGACGCCGGAAAGCCACAGCGGGGCTGTTCCGATCTGTTCCCGCAGGGCCAGGATGAAATCGGGAGTCGGCATGAAAGGGACCTCGGGCTTTCTGCGGAGCGAAACGGCCATCATGGCATGCCTGGTCGACGCGCCCACCGATCGAACCGGGATGCCGGAGAAATGTCAGAGAGGGTAGGCGATGGCGTCTTCCTCCGCAAAGCTGAACCACACCCGCATTCCTGGTTCCAGATTCAGTTCGGCGACGGTCCGCGGATGCAGGTCGGCGGCCAGCTCGGCGGATCGCACCCGGATGACATCACCGCGCAACTCGAGATCGGTCACCATGCCAGCCAGCACGTTCTCGCCCGTCCGGTGCGCCTCCGGCTCTCGCACACGAACCGTGACGTCCGTCGGGCGCACGGCGACACCGATTCGCGCGCTCGCCGCGGCGGGCCGAGTGGACGAGGTGGTCACGCGATGACCGCTGTCGGTCAGGACTCCCCCGCCTGCCGGGATGCCGACGAGGAGGTTGAGGGCGGCCAGTTCCGCGGCGAATGGGGTCGCCGGCCGGTCGAGCACGGTACGCGTCGGCCCGACGTCGACGATACGGCCGTCGTCGAGGACGACGACGCGGTCAGCAAGGGTGAAGGCATCGAGGACATCGTGAGTGACGATGATCGCTGTGCGGCCGTGCAGGACGTGGCGCAGCATCCGCCGCATGGCCGGTGCGACCGATACGTCGAGAGCGGCCATCGGTTCGTCGAGCAGCAACAGCGCGGGCTCGGATGCGAGCGCCCGCGCGACAGCGACACGTTGCGCCTGGCCGCCGGAGAGTTGTGCTGGCTTGCGCCCGGCGAGGTCGGTGGCCTCGACCCGGTCGAGCCAGGTTCTCGCCCGGTCGCGTGCGTCAGATCGGGAGGCCCCGGCGCTGCGCGGCCCGAAAGCGACGTTGTCGATCGCGTTGAGGTGCGGGAAGAGCAGGGCATCCTGCGCGAGGAGAGAAATTCCCCGCTCGTGTGGAGCGAGCCACCGCTCGCGCCCCGAAGGCATGACGTCGAAGAGCATCCGGTCGTTCAGGGTCGCCCGACCAGAGTCGGGTTTCAGAAGGCCGGCGATGAGCTGAAGCAGGGTCGACTTGCCTGCACCGTTGGGGCCGAGGATGGCGATCGTCTCTCCCTCCTCGACGGTGAGTTCCATCTCGAACCCGCGATCGCGCATCGACGCGCAGAACTCGAGGCTCACGCTGTGCCCCTCTGACGGATGCCGTTGGCTTCGCCGGCCTGGTGAGCGACGGCCACGACGATCACCGACACCAGAACGAGGACAAGCGACAAGGCGACCGCGGCATCCGGGTCGGTTTCGCGTTGCAGATAGATCTCGAGCGGAAGCGTGCGGGTCACTCCCTGCAGGCTGCCGGCGAACGTGAGTGTTGCGCCGAACTCGCCGAGCGCGCGAGCGAATGAGAGCACGGCTCCGGCGAGAAGCGCGGGGAGGACCAGCGGCAGCGTGATGCGGCGAACCACGGTGGTCGGGCGGGCTCCGAGCGTCGCGGCGACCTCCTCATACCGCGTACCGACGGTGCGAAGCGCGCCCTCCAGGCTCAGCACGAGAAAAGGAAGGGCGACGAACGTCTGAGCGAGTACGACCGCGACCGAGGAGAACGCAATCGTCACACCGAAGGTCTCGAAGCTCTGGCCGAGCAGCCCACGCCGCCCGAAGGTAGCGAGGAGCGCGATGCCGCCGACCACCGGCGGAAGCACCAGCGGCAGAAGTACGAGGGATCGCAGGACCTTCTGCCCCCAGAACTTTGTGCGGGCCAGGACGAGCGCTATCGGCACGCCGACGATCACGCACAGGGCGGTGGCGGTCACCGAGGTGCGCAGGCTCAACCATAGAGCGGCGACGGATGATTCTGAGCTGATCAACGAGGCGAACTCCGACCAGTTCACCCGCGTGAGCATCGCCACGAGGGGCAGGACAACGAACGTGGCCCCGATCGTGGCCACGATCACGATCCAGCCCGGAACCCCGGCGTACGAGTGGTTCGTACGGGACGCCATCAGCGGCCAGACTCCGGGGTACCGAAACCGGCGGCGTCGAGCACCTGTCGTCCAACCGTCCCGGCGACGAAGTCGACGAATGCCTGCGCGGCATCGCGGTTCGCTGAGCCCTCCACGACGGCGATCGGACAGGTATTTCTCGCCTCACTCGATTCCGGGAAGGCAATGCCATCGACGGCGTCACCCGCAGCGAGAACATCGGTGACGTACACCAGACCGGCATCCGCCTCGCCGCTGGTGATCTTGCCGAGCACGTCGGTGACCGACAGCTCTTCGCTCACCGGCCTGATGTCCACGCCTGTCGCCTTCTGCACAGCCACGGCAGCAGCGCCACACGGTACCTGGGGAGCGCAGAGCACCGTCGCGACGCCGGGGTCGGCGAGGTCGGCGAGCCGGGCGACGCCGGCCGGGTTCGACGGGGGAACGGCGATCTGCAGCACATTCGTTGCCAGATCCACGGTCGATGCTTTCTCGATGAGCCCGGCGTCGACGAGCTTCAGCATGGTCGACTCGTCTGCCGATGCGAAGACATCGGCCGGTGCGCCTTCGGTGATCTGCGTGACGAGATCGGATGAGCCGGCGAAACTCAGCTCCACCGTTGTGCCCGGATGTGCGGACTCGAATTCGTCGGCCAGCTCGGTGAAGGTGGCCGTCAGCGACGCCGCCGCGAAGACGGTGATCGTGCCCCCGAATGCAGGCACCGTCCCTGACCGCGTCGCGGTTCCTGGCGCTCCACCCCAACCGGAGCACGCGGCGAGCGCGATCATCACACCGACGCCGACGAGCGCAGCGCCGACCCGGACGCGTCCGCGAGTCATTCCTGGGGCCTCCCTGCGGGAGTTTCGATGATCACCGTCGTGGCCTTCACCACGGCGATCGCTACCGAGCCCGGTTCGAGGCCGAGTTCCCGGACAGCCTCGCTGCTCATCAGCGACACGATCCGGTGGGGGCCGCACTGCAGCTCCACCTGGGCCATGACGAGGTCCATCGTGATGTCCGTCACGATTCCCACCAGCCGGTTGCGCGCCGACCGTCCGATCTCGGACGGGTCTGCGGGCAGTACCGCGTTCTGGCGGGCGAGCTGCGCCATCGCCAGGCCGTCGACGACGACCCGACCGGCGCCGTCTTTCGTGCTCTCGATCAGACCCTGGTCGATCCACCGACGGACGGTGTCGTCGCTGACTCCGAGGAAGCTGGCGGCGTCTCTGATCCGAATGTGCGACATGGATGCCATGGTATCGCCGCAGATGCGGAAACGATAGCGTGAATTGGGTGGTACGGATGACCGCCCGGTCGCGTCCGACGTGTGAGCGTCGGCACGGCTGCTGCTATTTTGAGCCTGATCACACGATCGAGCGGGGGAAGAGATGCGTCGAACGACAGCTGCCGTCCTGGCGGCACTCGCACTGTCACTGTCCGTCACCGGGTGCACCGTGCGTGAACCGGCAGAGACGGTCCAGTCGGCGAGCGCATCACCCGCTGCGGAAGGCACGGAGCAGACCTGGCCGGGCGTCGACTTCGGCGGCCAGGGGCAGGTGAGTGAGAGCGTTGCTGTGCCGAGGGGCGCGAAGTCTCTCCGGATCCACTTCGCCTGCACCGGCGGCCTCTTCAACATCAGCCTGGGCGGCGACATGGCGGGCGACCGCTACGGGTCCTGCATCGGACCACGGTCGTACACGTTGCCGGTCACCCACACCAACGCACTCGTCGTGAGCGTCGCCTTGTATTCCGACGACGCGTCCTTCGCTCTGGCCAGTTCCTTCACCTCAGTGGAGACGGTACCCAACGCCGCGATCGCAGCCGATTGTGAACAGCTGTCTGCCGTCGAGAGTTCGCTGCGCAACGCGCGAGAGGGCATCCGACTGGGCGAAATCGACGCTGCTGGCTGGAGGACGGTCCTCGACCGGGCGGGCGAAGCCCTCACCGCGCTCTCCTCGACCTCACAGGGCCTGATCGGGCAGCAACTTCCGGGCCTGGCCGACGCTGTCGCTCAGGCGGATGGGGACCCCGACTCACTCTTCGACAGCGACGAGTTCTCCGCAGCCTCAGACATCGTCACCCAGGTCTGCGCGGACAACGGTACGCCGATCACGATCACCGGTCAGTACGGCGGTTGACTCGTCGCAAGGGCTGCCGCCGCTCCCCCACCCAGGTCTAGGGTGAGCCCGTGAGCCCAACGAAGAGCCCCGCACACATGCTCGAGATCGATGGCCGCGAGGTGTCGATCTCCAATCCAGGAAAGCTGGTGTTCCCCGAGCCCGGAATCACCAAACTCGATCTCGTTGAGTATTACCTCGCGGTCGCCGATGGCGCCCTGCGCGGCGTCGATGGACGGCCGATGGTTCTCAAGCGCTTCGTGAAGGGGATCGACCAGGAAGCATTCTTCCAGAAGCGCGCACCCGAGAAGCGACCCGAGTGGATCGATACCGCCACGCTCCTGTACGCCTCGGGCAGCTCGGCCGAAGAAGTGGTGGTGCGGGATGCCGCTTCCCTCGCGTGGGTAGTGAACCTCGGCTGCATCGACCTCAACCCGCATCCGGTGCGCGCCGAAGACCTCGACCACCCCGACGAGCTGCGGGTGGACCTCGACCCGATGCCAGGCGTCGACTGGCGTCAGATCGTCGACGTCGCGATGATCGCCCGGGAGGTACTCACCGACCATGGACTGGTGGGCTGGCCGAAGACATCCGGTTCCCGCGGCATCCACATCTACGCACGGATCGAACCGCGCTGGAACTTTCGCCAGGTGCGGCTCGCCGCTGAAACCCTGGCTCGCGAGGTCGAGCGGCGCGCTCCGGGGCTGGCGACTGCGCGGTGGTGGAAGGAAGAGCGCGGCGAAAGCGTCTTCGTCGACTTCAACCAGAACGCCAAGGATCGCACCGTCGCGTCTGCGTACTCGGTTCGCGCGACGACCGATGCCCGTGTGTCGACTCCGCTCGACTGGGATGAGGTGCCCGGATGCCGTCCGGAGGGGTTCAGCGTGCACACGGTGCTGCGACGATTCGCGGAGCGCGGAGATCCGGCGCACGGAATCGACGATGCTGTCGGGAGCCTCGATTCGCTCCTCGAGCTCGCCGAAGAGATGGGGCCGGCCGAGAAAGCCCCGAAATCGTCCGACGGGTCAGGGCGACGGATGTCGACGATGCCGCTGATCGAGATCGCTCGGGCCAGGACCAGGACGGAAGCCCTCGCGGGACTGGATCGCTGGAGGGTGAGGCATCCGCGGGTTGCCGAGCAACTCGAGCCGGCCGATGTGCTCGTCGACGGGATGCGGGGATCGAGCTCCCTCTGGTACCGGATTCGGGTGAACCTGCAGCATGTTCCCGACGGCGAGCGGCCGGCACAGGCGGAACTCGAGGTCGATTACGACCCGTGGGCCGGAAAGAACTTCTAGGCGTCCTGCGGATCCGAACGCGGGTCCCGTCCATCCAGTCCCACCGGCAATCCATCGACCTGCGACAGAATGAGGTCGCGATCTCCGAGCGCCACGCCCGAGTGATGAGCGATGTACCCGCGGATCTCGTCAGTGACGTCGCCTCGTGATGCGGCGACGACGGCGGTGTTCGCCTGGTCCCGCAGGGTGCGGTAGAGGATCTTGAGCTGCATTTCGCGATCACTCCGGGCGGGGTGATCGAAGATCTCTCCCCTCTGGACCGTGCTCTCGCTGAGGTGCCAGGGGCCGTACACGACCGCGGCGCCGAAAGCGGCCTGCAGTGCCAGGTCGCCCTCCAACGGCGTGTCGTAGTACGCGCGAATCTCACGCGCGAGGTAGTTTCCAGCACCGGTTCTCGGTTGCGCCTGCCGTTCGTTTGCACGTTCTCGAGCTGCCCCGCTAGACACCGATCGACAACGGCGGGAGGATTTTTCCTGGAGCTTCTGTCGAGGAGGACTCGTGGGGCAGGCTCGAATGCACTCACAGCGCACACAGGAAAGGGACCGGCTGCGTGCGCTTCTCGTGTGTGCCCTCGGAGTCGCCGTCTTGGCGGGTATCGGCGTCTGGAACCTGTCACGACCCGTTGATTCCGCGGACGAACAACGGGCAGATCAGGTCTCGGTCTTCACTCTCGTTTCGACAGGGATTGTGTATGTCGATCCGGCGTCGTCCGAGATCGTCTGGAAGAACTCTGATGGGGGAGAAGAAAATCATCGGCGCAGACCCCTGGAACGATCCCCGCACAGCGCGTCCCAGCGAGTCGACCGGATTCCCGGCCTGGCGAGACAACCGTGACATCGTGGGCAATCCCGAGTATGACCTCGTGTCCTGGGTGGAGACCACCGACGATGACACCCGTGGTGCCCTCGTCGTCGTGGAAGCGAGCACGGGAGATGTGCTGGCACGCACATCTCTGGATGTTCCAGCCGGCGATGTCGTCGTGCTCGCATCCGTCGACGACGGGATGGTCTTCTTCGCCACACCCGATCCGACCACGGGCTTCCCGGATGTTCCTGGCGCGGATATCGGATTCTGGGCGTGGTCGACGGATACCCCTCCCACCACTCAGGAGCCCGGCCGCTACTACAACGACGTCAGCGGTGGAATCTGGGCGGTGTACGGCAACGGGGTGGAGTTCGACGACGAAACAGGGCGGACGATGACGACCTTCCCGTTTTTCGATGACAAACCCACCGACTTCGGCAACGCGCTCAGCCCGGACGGCAGGTACTGGTACGGAGCCGAAACCTCCGAAATCGTCGAAACGGCGACGGGCAACGCCGTGCAGATCGCCGCGGCGCGCGAACGAGGTTATGCGTGGACGGCGACCAACGAGCTGACGTTGTCTGGTCCGACGATGGTGTGTTCTGCGGTGACGGGTCAGTGCAGGGGGCCGGCCGGCATCCAGCCGAACCACCTCTGCGCACCGTACGGCATTGACTGCGGCGCCAACCTTCCGGTGTACTAGCCAGACGAGAGTCGGGCGGGACGGATGCCACTACCACCAGCCACGCCGGGTCGAACCGATACGTCTGGGAGCGGGTATGGCGAACGAACCTCAACCATTCGAGGTCCACGAGTCGGGGGCGCTCTTTCATGGGACGAAAGCGGACCTGGCCGTGGGCGATCTGCTCGTTCCCGGCCATTCCTCGAACTTCGGAGGAGGACGCACTTCCAACCACCTCTATCTGACGGCGACGCTGGATGCTGCCGCGTGGGGCGCCGAACTGGCCGTGGGAACCGGTCGTCAGCGAATCTATATCGTGGAGCCGACGGGCACGATCGAGGACGACCCCAATGTGACCGACAAGAAGTTTCCCGGCAACCCGACCCGGTCATACCGCACCCGCCAACCAGTGCGCGTTGTCGGTGAACTGGTCGAGTGGGTCGGACACTCTGCAGAGCAGTTGCAGGCCATGCGAGTCGGCCTCGCCGACCTCGAACGCCGCGGGCTTGCCGTCATCGACGATTGAGCGGTCGTCACCGCACCGAAGGAGGCTTCATGTCTGGCCGCATCCACATCGACCACTTCACCACCCTCGACGGGGTCGCCCAGGCTCCCGGCGGTCCGGACGAGGACCCGGACGGCGGATTCGCCTTCGGCGGCTGGCAGGCTCCGCTGATCGATGCGACAGACGGCGCTCAGGTGTCGAGGGGGATTCAAGCGATGGATGCTCTGCTGCTGGGCCGCCGCACCTACGACATCTTCGCTTCTTACTGGCCACACCAGCTCGACGGGCCGGATGGCGACATCGCCCGCACATTCGATTCGATCCCCAAGTACGTCGTGTCTCGGGGCAACCCGGAACTGCCCTGGCGCGATTCACACCTGCTCGGCAGCGACCTTGCCGCGGAACTGGCGACGCTGCGCGAGCGGCACAGGGAGATCCACGTGGTCGGGAGCATCGACTTCGCCAGGACGCTCATCGCCGAAGGCCTGTTCGACCAGCTGAACCTCTGGGTGTACCCGATCGTGGTCGGCCGCGGAAAGCGACTGTTCCCTGATGACGGACCGCCCACAGCGCTCAGACTCATCGCTGCAGAACCTGCCTCGGCGAAGGGGACCGTCCTGCTGCGGTACGGCCCGACGGGGTCGGTCCCGTTCACGGGTGACATGACGGCTGGCTGACCTCACCGGGAGGGCGCAGAAGCACGATGCGATCTGGGATCCGACCCTGACCTCAGCACCTCGACGACGGCCTGGCTTCTCACGGTTCGACAGCGCCACCGGCGATCTCGGACCGTCGGCGAACCCGGCGTGGATGACGAGACCCGAGTCTATGCAGTGAGCCCGGGGAGACCGTCGATGCTCCGCGTGTTCTTTTGGGCCCGGTACGCCGTCATGCCCGCCGCGCCCTTCTTCTCCGCGTGAAGCCGGATGAGATCACGCTCACCGGTCATCTCCATGACGGGTACACCCCAACCGCAGGAGTCACTGATCCTGGTCACATCGACCGTGATGACGGCGCGGGTGCTCGGGTTGTCAGGGTGGAGCGCCACAACCTCGTCGAAGTCCGCGTCGCCTGGCAGGGAAACCGTTCCCCGACCGTGCAACCGTACTATTCGGGGGCGGCTGTCGAACGACGCGAACATCAGGCACACTCGACCGTTCTCACGGAGATGGGCGATCGTCTCGACGCCACTGCCCGTGTAGTCGACCCACCCCACCCGATTGGGACCCAGGACCGAGAACGAGTCGTGCCCGCGTGGAGACATATTGACGTGTCCATCGGCAGCGAGAGGGGCGGTCCCGACGAACCACAACGGCTGCGCCTCGATCCACGCCTTCAACGTGTCATCAATGGAGTCGAAGAGTTTGCCCATGACTCCCAGACTAGCCATGACTCACGGACCAGATCGTCGGCGACGATCGGTGCGTTCCGCTCAGCCCTCGACCCACAGCCAGAGGTCCGGGTTGCGCTGGGGCGGCGTCCACCGACCGGCCTCGCCGAGCTCGGTCTCGAGGTCGAGCAGTTCCGCCTGGTCCTCGTCGATCTGCCACGCCTGCACCTCGATCCGCTCGCCCGGATCTGGTGCACGCCACGGCTCGATGCGGCCGACGCGGAGCCGCACCATCACCTCGAGTGGTCCACCTTTTGCGCCGGCGGGAACCCGCAGCCGTGCGAACTCGCACTCGAGTTCGACGCCGTCGCGGACGTCGACGAACACAACGGTGCGCGGACGATCCCAACCGTAGTGTTCACCACTGCCGAGTTTCATGCGATGTGCCTGCGGATCGTTGTCACCGGCTCAGCGATCAGACGTTGAACCGGAACTCGACCACGTCGCCATCGGTCATCACGTAGTCCTTGCCCTCCATCCGGGCCTTCCCCTTCGCGCGTGCCTCTGCGACCGAACCCGTCTCGACGAGGTCGTCATAGGAGATGACCTCGGCCTTGATGAAGCCACGCTCGAAGTCGGTGTGGATCACGCCGGCGGCCTGCGGCGCCTTCGCACCCTTGGGGATGGTCCAGGCGCGCGTCTCCTTCGGACCTGCCGTGAGGTAGGTCTGCAGGCCGAGGGTGTCGAAGCCGATGCGGGCAAGCTGGTCGAGGCCGGACTCGGTCTGGCCCGTGGACTCGAGCAGCTCGGCAGCGTCGTCGGCGTCGAGGTCGATGAGCTCGGACTCGAGCTTGGCGTCGAGGAAGATCGCCTTCGCCGGGGCAACGAGCGCAGCGAGTTCGGCGAGCTTCGCGTCGTCCTGCAGCACGGCCTCGTCGATGTTGAAGACGTAGATGAACGGCTTCGAGGTGAGGAGCCCGAGTTCCTTGATCGGTTCGAGGTCGAGCCCCGAGCTCGACAGCGGCTTACCCGAGTCGAGGCAGGCCTTCGCCGCCTCGGCCGCCGTGAGAACGCTCGGGTCGAGCTTCTTGCCACGAACCTCCTTCTCGAAACGCGACTGCGCTTTCTCGAGGGTTTCCAGGTCGGCGAGGATCAGCTCGGTGTTGATGGTCTCCATGTCACCCGCCGGGTTCACGGCGCCGTCGACGTGCACGACGTCTTCATCAGCGAATCCGCGAATGACCTGCGCGATGGCATCCGCTTCTCGGATGTTGGCGAGGAACTTGTTGCCGAGCCCCTCCCCCTCGCTGGCGCCACGCACGATGCCGGCGATGTCGACGAACGACACGGCGGCGGGCAGAATGCGCTCGCTGCTGAAGATTTTCGCGAGCACTGGGAGCCGGGCGTCGGGCAGGTTCACGACACCCACGTTCGGCTCGATCGTGGCAAACGGGTAGTTTGCCGCGAGCACCTGGTTCTTGGTGAGCGCGTTGAACAGGGTTGACTTGCCGACGTTAGGAAGACCGACGATACCGATAGTTAGAGCCACGAGCGTCTATCGTACCGGGCGATCCGCTCCGAGCCGCGCTCGGAAGCATTCGGTGACGTACGGCAACTCGATCGTCACGCGCCCGGCCAGGTCGGGGTGGCTGTCGAGCAGATCCTGTACCGCGGCGAGAGTCGCATCCTGCTCACCGGCCGTCCTGACCAGAAAATAGCTCCGCGAGCGCACGAGATCCAGCACCGCGGCAGGAGCGAGCGGCTGCAGCCATCGTGTCGTCGATGATTCCAGCGGTGTGAACGGCGACCCGACCGGCGGCGCATCGTCTGCCATCTCGTAGTGCGCCGTTCCCCCCATGATCTCGCCGAGCTGGGCGACCCAGTCGACGCTCTCATCGCGGGTGTTCCAGACCAGGCCGAGAGTTCCACCGGGACGGAGCACCCGCGCCACCTCGGGGACCGCGCGTGCGGCATCCACCCAGTGCCAGGCCTGTGCGACGGTGACGGCGTCCACGCTGGCGTCCGGGAGCGGGATGCTCTCAGCCGTTCCGACATGCACCTCGACGTCAGGGGCGGATGCCGTCAGCCGCGCGAGCATGTCGGCAGACGGATCGACGGCGATCACCTCGCGACCGCTCCGCGCGAGCAGGGTGGTCAGCTTGCCGGTGCCAGCGCCGAGATCGAGGACGGTGCGCGCGTCCGACGGAACGAGCCAGTCGACGGCATCCTGTGGATAGCCGGGACGGGACGCGGCATAGACATCAGCTGCCTGGCCGAACGACCGGGCGTGCTGTTCCAGCCGGCTCCGGTCACGCATCCGTCCTCCTCCGTCGCCGCCAGCCTAACGAACGGCGCTGCGCCCGGCCGTGTCGATGAGGTCCGCCGACCGCGCAGGACGACTCGTCAACCACACCCCGGCGATCACGAGTGCACCGCCGATGAGCTGCACGAGCGTGATCGGCGAACCCATCGCCAGCGCCAGCAGGGCCGTGAACACCGGCATGAGGTTGAGATAGACACCGGCCCGTGCCGCGCCGATCTTCTTCACCGAGATATTCCACAGCATGAGGCTGAGCACAGACGGGAACACACAGATGTAGGCGACACCCCACCAGCCGGCGCTGTCGAGCGTCATCGGACCTCCGATGCTGAGACTGACCGGGGCGAGAAGCACGGCGGCCATGACGGCCTGCACGGCTGCGGATGCCACTGGCGGGGTCTGCAGGCTCCGACCGATCACGGTGTACGCAGTCCACACCGCGACGGCCCCGAGCATGAAGAGTCCGCCGACGTTGTAATCGGTGGTGAAGACCTGCAGGAGCTGGCCGTCGGTGAGTATGAGCAGCACCCCGAGCAGGGAGATGGCGAGGCCGGTACTCGCGGCAGGGCGCATCCGTTGCCTGATCACGAGTGCAGCGACGACGGCGATGAGGGCGGGGTTGGTCGCACCGACGAGGGCCGCATTGAGCGCCGTCGTGTGGGTCAGCGCCTCGTAGCTGAAGAGGCAGAACGCGATGAGGCCCAGGCAGGCCTGGAGCAGGTGCATCGGCCACTCGCGGAGAGCGGCGCGCCAGTCCGGCCGGTCGATGAGCATCGCGAGTGCGATGAGGAGCGGAGCCGCAACGGCCCAGCGGATCGACGTGAGCTGCAGCGGGCTGATCCGACCGGCCACGAGATGCCCGACCACGTAGTTGCCCGCCCAGAACAGGTTGGCAAGGACGAGAAAGAGATACACCCGCCACGACACCATTCCTTCAGCGTATCGACGGCTCATGCCGGCGCGGGAATGCGGATGCTCGCCCCGAGCGTATCGGGGCCGCGCTGAGCGTGCCCCGCCGCTTCGAGAGACGCGAACTGCTGTCATCTGCCGGTTTGACGACGTTTTGCGTCTCTCGAACGCGCCTCCGCGCCCGTCTCCACCCCGCTCGAGGGCCAGCGAGGGGATCGAGGTCGCGGCCGCGGCCGGCCGCAGCGGCTACCCGATCACCCGGGTTCGTGGCCAGCGCTGCGCCTCCGCACCCGTGTCGGCGGTCGGTGCGACACTGACGGCATGGACCCTCTCGCGACCCTCGTTCTCGGAGTGGTGCTCGGCGCGCTCGTCGGCGCCCTGGCCACCGTCGTTCTTCTGCGTCGGCGACCGACCACCGGCTCGGACCCCGCCATCGTCGACGCCCGGCACGATTCTGAGCTGGCACGCCTGCGGGCGAGCGAGGCAGAGCGACATGCTCAGCTCGCCGAGCTTCTCGCCCGGGCCGAAACCCGCGCAGACGCACTGCAGGACCGCATCGACGCGCAACGCGACCAGTACCAGGATCTCGTCGAGCGCCACCGCCGCGAGCGCGACGACGAGGCGGAGCGCGCCCGTTCTGAGAGTCGCGTGTTGCAGGCCCTCGCCCCGGTGCGCGACAGCCTGCAGGAGATGCAGCACAAGGTGACCGAGCTGGAGTCGCAGCGCAGCCGCCAGCACGGCGAGCTCGCACAGCAGTTGCGCAGCGCGACCGACGCTGAGGAGCGCCTCCGTTCGACAGCCGAGTCGCTCGCGGCTGCGCTGAACAACAACTCGACCAGGGGCGTCTGGGGTGAAACCCAGCTCCGCAGCGTGGTCGAAGCGGCCGGACTCCTCGAGCGGGTCGACTTCGACGTGCAGTCCAGCGTCACGAGCGACAGCGGAGCAGGCCGCCCCGACATGGTCGTCTACCTGCCCGGTGGCAAGAGCATCGCCGTCGACGCCAAGGTTCCGTTCAGTTCGTACATCGAGGCCAGCGCGATCCCGCTCACGGCATCCGAACCCGAACTGGCACGCCGCGCACTCCTGATGAAAGCGCACGTCAAAGCGGTGCGCGACCACATCGTCACACTCGGCAGCAAAACCTACTGGGACGGTCTCGATGCGAGCCCCGAGATGGTGATCGCGTTCATCCCGAGCGAGTCACTGGTATCGAGCGCCCTCGACGCCGACCCGACGATCATGGAGTTCGCGTTCAGCAAGCGGGTGGCGCTCTCCTCCCCCGTCACCCTGTGGTCCGTGCTCAAGACGGTGGCGTTCAGCTGGCAGCAGGATGTCGTCTCGCAAGAAGCGAAGACGCTGTTCGACCTCAGCCGCGAACTCTACGGCCGGCTGTCGACCATGGCCGGGCACATCGACAAGCTCGGGCGCTCGGTGAAGACCACAGTGACCGACTACAACCGGTTCGTCGGCTCGCTCGAGCGCCAGGTGCTGCCGTCGGCGCGCAAGCTCAACGTGCTCGACGAGTCGAAGACGATCCCGGCGCTCACACCCCTCGACGACACCGCGCGCGACCTCGCGGCGGTCGAGTTGGTCGCCGAGCTCGACGACGTTCAGCCCGGCGACGTTCAGCCCGGCACCGTTCAGCTCGGTACCGTTCAGCCCGGTACCGACGATGCGGCGCTCGACAGCAGAATCGCGCAGGAAATCCGCGACCGCGCCGGCAGCTGACTACGCCCAGCCCGCCACAGCACTGCGGATCCCCGAACTGCGGGGGCCTCCGGCGGGCGTTCGCTCGTTGCGAAGACGAAAAGGGTCGAAACTCGCAACGAGTTTCGACCCTTATTGTCGTTTCAGGCGTTGGATTCGTTCAGGCGTTGGATTCGTTCACAGCCACTTCTCGGCGAGGTGCTCAGCGACGATGCGCCGCATCGTGCCCGACTTCGATCGCAACACGACACTTTCGGTGCGAATCGTCGCACCCATCCGCCGCACGCCGTCGACGAGGCCGCCGTCGGTCACACCCGTAGCCACGAAGAAGGTGTTGTCGCTCGACACGAGTTCATTGGCTTCGTAGACGTAGTCCATCTTGAGCCCGGCGTCGATGCCACGCTGGCGTTCAAGGTCGTCTTTCGGCCACAACCGGCCCTGGATCAGTCCACCGAGCGCCTTCACGGCACACGCAGTGACGATGCCCTCGGGGCTGCCGCCGATTCCGACGCACATGTCGATCCGGGTCGAATCCCGCACCGCGTTGATACCACCCGCGACGTCCCCGTCGAGCATGAGACGCGTCCCTGCACCGGCCGCACGGATGTCGTCGATGAGCTGTGCATGCCGCGGCCGGTCGAGCACAGCGATGGTCATGTCGCCGACGTCCTTACCCTTCGCCTGCGCTAGTGCACGGATGTTCTCGCCGATCGGCTTACGGATATCCACGACGCCGATCCCCTCGGCTCCCGTGACGATCTTGTCCATGTAGAACACACTGGATGCGTCGAGCATCGTGCCGCGGTCCGAGACCGCGATCATCGACAGGGCGTTCTGCCTGCCGGCAGCGGTGAGGCTCGTTCCGTCGATCGGATCGACGGCGATGTCGCAGGCGGGGCCGCGGCCGTTGCCGACCCGCTCCCCGTTGTAGAGCATCGGCGCTTCGTCCTTCTCGCCCTCACCGATCACGACGACGCCGTCGAAGTTCACTGTTCCCAGAAAGGCACGCATGGCGTCGACAGCGGCACCGTCTGCGGCGAGCTTGTCGCCGCGCCCGATGTACGGAACGGCACGGATGGCTGCGGCTTCCGTCGCGCGCACCAGCTCGAGCGCCAGGTTGCGGTCGGGGTGAGCGAGAAGCGGTGAGTCTGAAGTGGTCACAATGGTCCTTAATCGAAAACGACGGCGTTGCGATGGCGGGCTCGCTGTGTACCCGCCCAGTTTATCCGCGCGACCCCGCCGCGGCCACGGCTCTGCACGCATGTGCGATCTGCAGTCGCAGTGACGCATGTGTGCTGCGCAGTCACGGCTATGGATGTGCGATCAGCAGCCACAGGGACGGATGTGCGCCAGTTACATCGGCAGCACTGGACAGGGGTGCTGCGTGCCAGTTTCACATTCAGGCGAATGCTGCAAGTTCAGGAAGAAGTCGCGACACGCCGCATGGGCGCGCTCCCACCACGGCGCGTCGCGAGAATCTCCTGAATTTACAGCTGGATATAGTCGCGGATGCCGGAGCGTCAGCACCCGCGGACCGCTCCTACCGCGCCGAGCGCGCGGACGTCCCGCGCACCGTGATGCCCGGGCCGGCGCTCCACGACGACGTCACGACCGTTGTGCCGTCGACCCGCACACCGGGGACCACCCGACCGGCCTCGAGCCGGCACTCGGTGATCGCGGTGAGGAAGAGCCAGGCATCCCCCGCGCAGAGGTCGGAGAGCACCAGCACCTGCGACGTGTCGAGCCCGGCCTGGCGCACCCGCTCCGCCTCCCGGCGACGTTGCGGCACGAGCCTGGCCTGCATCTGCCCGCCGAGCGCCCGCACGGCGGCAGCGGTGAGGATGCCCTCCGGCGCTCCCCCGATGCCGACGAGCAGATCGATGTCTGTCCTGCGTTGAGCCGCCCGCAGGCACCGTTCCACATCGCCGTCCGCGAACAGTTCGACGCGGGCCCCTGCGGCGGTGGCCGCAGCGGCGAAACCGGCGTTTCGTGGGCGGTCCTGCACCGCGACGACGAGGTCGGAGACCACGGACCCACGGGCATCCGCCAGCCGGACCAGGTTCGCCGCGAGCGGCGCCGCCAGGTCGAGCGACGCACCCGAGGCATCCGTCACCAGTTTCTCCATGTAGTGCGCAGGCCCGATGTCGAAAAGAGTGCCGCGTTCGGCCACGGCGAGGACGGCCATCGATCCCGGAAGGTTCTCGGCGGCGAGCCGGGTTCCGTCGACCGGGTCGACCGCGATGTCGACGGCAGTCCCGGCCCCTGAGCCGAATCGCTCGCCGACGTGGAGCATCGGCGCCTCATCCTTCTCACCCTCACCGACGAGAACGAGCCCATCGACGGCGATCCGGGCGAGGGCATCCCGCATGGCGACGACGGCCAGCCGGTCGACCCCGGTCTTGTCGCCTGACCCCACCAGATCGAGGGCCGCGACAGCCGCATCCCGGGTGGCACGGGCAAAGCCCTCGAGGATGTCAGGGGTCAGCGTGGAGAACGGCACCGCTCCATCCTGCCCTGTCCGGCAGGCACACGGCGCCAGAGGGCTGATCGCTACACTGATTGCGAAGACATCCATCTCGTCAAGGAGAAGCTATGCCCGTCGCAACCCCAGAGCAGTACGCAGAAATGCTTGACACCGCGAAGGCGAAAGGCTTCGCTTACCCCGCGTTCAACGTGTCGAGCTCTCAGACCATCAACTCCGTTCTGCAGGGTCTGACCGAAGCGGGCTCTGACGGCATCATCCAGGTCACAACGGGAGGTGCAGATTACTTCGCCGGGCACACCGTGAAGAACCGCGCAGCAGGAGCGATCGCCTTCGCGAAGTTCGCCACCGAGGTTGCCAAGAACTACCCGGTCACCGTTGCCCTGCACACCGACCACTGCCCGAAGGATGCCCTCGACGGCTTCGTGATGCCGCTCATCGCCGCCTCCGAAGAAGAGGTCAAGGCCGGTCGCAACCCGCTCTTCCAGTCGCACATGTGGGACGGTTCCGCTGTTCCCCTCGATGAGAACCTCGAGATCGCGACAGACATGATCAAGCGCACCCGCGCGATCAACGCCATCCTCGAGGTCGAGATCGGCGTCGTCGGCGGCGAGGAAGACGGTGTCAGCCACGACATCAACGAGCACCTCTACACGACCCTCGATGACGCTATCGCCACCGTTGAGGCCCTCGGCCTCGGCGACAACGGGCGCTACATGGCCGCTCTCACCTTTGGCAATGTGCACGGCGTGTACAAGCCGGGCAACGTCAAGCTCAAGCCGGAACTGCTCAAGGAGATCCAGGACGGGCTCGCCGCCAAGTACGGCACGGCCGCCAAGCCCCTCGACCTCGTCTTCCACGGCGGGTCCGGTTCGACCGACGCCGAGATCGCTGAGGCCGTCGCCAACGGTGTCATCAAGATGAACATCGACACCGACACCCAGTACGCGTACACGCGTGCCATCGCCGACTACATGCTGAAGAACTATGACAGCGTGCTCAAGGTCGACGGCGAGGTCGGCAACAAGAAGGTGTACGACCCCCGCGCCTGGGGCAAGGTCGCCGAGTCCGCGATGGCTGCACGCGTCGTCGAGTCGACCCGTCAGCTCGGTTCAGCAGGACACTCACGCGGCTAGGTCTTTTTCCGCGAAACGACGGATGCCCCGGCCGACTCGGCCGGGGCATCCGTCGTCTCGGTCAGGCAATCAGCTCGTGCGGTTCACGTATTCCATGAACGAGGGATCGCCGGCCATGGCGATCGCGACGCAGACGAACACGACCAGATTGGCGACCACTCCGAAGACCAGGGGGATCCACCAGGCCGCCTTGCCGCGCTTGAGGGCGCGGAGCGACAACCACAGGGCGAAGCCCCAGAGCGCGACTTCGAGAATGATCGCAGTCCAGCCCATCGTTGCCGCAAGCGACACTGCTGTGAAGTCGCCGACCCCGAGTTGCGAGAAGGCCGAATCGATCGCGGTGGGAAGGTCGGCGAGCGCCGACAGCGACACCAGGATCGTGACAAGGCCGATACCGAGCAGGAGGACGGTCGCGAAACGGTTGCCGCCAGGGGCGGCTTTCTGCTGCGGCGGCGTCTGCACGCTGATGTGGCTCGACGGAGAGACCTGCGATTCGACCGGCACCGATTCGGCGTCGTCGAGCGGAACCTTGATCGCTTTCTGCTGTTCCTCAGGCGTGGCGTATTCGCCGAACTGGGGGCGGGGGCGCTGGTCGCTCATGGTCGGCTCCTTCCGCCGAGCGCGCGGGAGTCCTTGGCGCCCTTCAGGTTGGTCCGAAGCTCCTTGGGCAGTGAGAACATCAGGTCCTCCTCGGCCGTCTTCACTTCCTGCACGTCGACGTAGCCTGCCGAAGCGAGGCTGTCGAGCACCTCGGATACGAGGACCTCGGGCACCGATGCTCCACTCGTCACCCCGACCGTCTCGGCCCCGTCGATCCATTCCTGCTGGATCTCGCTGGCGTAGTCGACGCGGTACGCCGTCTTCGCCCCATATTCGAGCGCGACCTCGACGAGGCGCACCGAATTCGAGGAGTTAGCCGATCCGACGACGATGACGACGTCGGCATCCTTCGCGACCTTCTTGATGGCGACCTGGCGGTTCTGGGTGGCATAGCAGATGTCGTCACTTGGGGGATCCTGCAGGTTGGGGAACCGCGCCCGCAGGCGTCGGACCGTCTCCATGGTCTCGTCGACGCTGAGTGTGGTCTGCGAGAGCCACACGACCTTGTCCGGGTCTTTCACCTGCACGGTGTCGGCCTCGTCCGGGCTGCCGACGAGTGTCGTGTGCTCGGGGGCTTCACCGGCCGTGCCCTCGACTTCTTCGTGTCCTTCGTGGCCGATCAGCAGAATCTCGAAGTCGTCGCGGGCGAAGCGCACGGCCTCCCGGTGCACCTTGGTGACAAGGGGGCAGGTCGCGTCGATGGCCTGGAGGCCGCGGTCGGAGGCAGCGTTCACCACGGCGGGTGACACTCCGTGTGCGCTGAAGACGATGTGTGATCCCTCGGGGACCTCGTCGACTTCCTCGACGAAGATGGCGCCCTGACTCTCGAGCTCAGACACCACATGGATGTTGTGAACGATCTGCTTGCGCACATAAACAGGAGCGCCGTAGTGTTCGAGCGCCTTCTCGACGGCGATGACGGCACGGTCCACGCCGGCGCAGTACCCGCGGGGCGCAGCGAGCAGCACCCGCTTATGTCCGACCACCGGGGTATCCTTGAGCCTCGAACGCACGCCGGGAATTCTCGGCATGGGCAGGCTGATTGTTACGTCACTCACGTCTCAATTCTAGGTGGCTCCCTCTGTGCACGCGCTGGACGAGACGGAAGAGAGCGAACGGATGCCTGACGCCCCCGCAACCGCAGAGAA
Source organism: Mycetocola sp. CAN_C7 (assembly GCF_015752285.1). Taxonomy (NCBI): domain Bacteria; kingdom Bacillati; phylum Actinomycetota; class Actinomycetes; order Micrococcales; family Microbacteriaceae; genus Mycetocola; species Mycetocola sp. CAN_C7. The sequence goes on along the minus strand of NZ_JADOUY010000004.1, from coordinate 418,880 downwards.
TCCGTGGCCGGTCGGCCTGCTCGGCGCGAAGATCCGTGATTACATCGACCGCCTCGGCACGGTGTGGGTCGAGGGCGAGATCACCCAGTGGGGTCTCTCAGCGGGCAACGTGTACGGCAAGCTGAAAGATCTCAATCACGACGTCACCGTCGGCTTCACGATCTGGTCGTCGGTGAAGGCACGCATCCCCGACGACCTGAAGCACGGAGACCACGTCGTCGCTCTCGTGAAGGCGAATTACTGGCTCAAGGGCGGCAGCCTCACTCTTCAGGTGCTGCAGATGAAGCATGTCGGTCTCGGCGACCTGCTCGAACGCCTCGAACGCCTGCGTACCCAGCTTGCCGGCGAGGGTCTCTTCGACGTCGCACGCAAAAAGCGTCTTCCGTTCCTTCCGCACTGCATCGGCCTTGTCACCGGCAAGGACTCGGATGCCGAGAAAGACGTTCTCCGCAACGCTCAACTGCGCTGGCCCGCCGTCACCTTCCGGGTGGTGCACGCCGCTGTGCAAGGCGACCGCACGGTACCGGAGGTCCTGTCGGCGCTGAAACGACTCGACGCCGACCCTGAGGTCGACGTCATCATCGTCGCCCGTGGTGGCGGCGACTTCCAGAACCTGCTCGGCTTCAGCGACGAACGCCTCGTTCGCGCGGTCGCCGTGTGCGAGACCCCGGTGGTCAGCGCGATCGGTCACGAAGCCGACCGGCCGCTCCTCGATGACGTCGCCGACCTCCGCGCCTCCACCCCGACGGATGCCGCGAAGCGCGTCGTTCCAGACGTCACCGAGGAACTCGCAAGGGTTCGGCAGGCGCATGCCCGCCTCGGAACGAGATTGGCATCGTACCTGTCGACCGAGACCGCGAAGATCGGTCAGATCCGGTCGCGGCCCGCACTGGCATCCGCAGACTGGATCGTCGACATCCGCGCCCAGGAACTCACCCGGTTCGTGTCGCGTGGGTCAGAACTCGTCGAACGTGCGCTCGACCACGCGGCACGAGAGACCGTCGACCTGCGCAATCACCTGCGCGCCCTGTCACCCCAGCGCACCCTTGACCGCGGCTACGCGATCGCGCAGTCGGCTGACGGGCACGTTCTCCGAGCGGCTGAGAACGCACCGGCAGGGACCCCGTTCACCCTCACTCTCGCCTCAGGCGACATCGACGCTCACTCCGATGGAGCCTCGGCTGACCCTGTCGTACACCGCGGTTAGGATTGGACCATGCCAGAAAACCCCGAGGTGGCCAGCCTCAGCTACGAAGACGCGCGCGACGAACTCGTCCGGGTCGTCTCCGAGCTCGAACAGGGTGCCCCGACGCTCGAGCAGTCGCTGGCCCTCTGGGAACGGGGCGAAGCACTCGCCCGCCGCTGCGAGGACTGGCTGATCGGTGCGAAAGCCCGGCTCGACGCCGCGCGCGCAGCCGCACAGCCGAGCGAGGCGCAGTCCACCGAATGAGCCCCCGTCGTCCACCCCGCGTCGTCGCCGAACTCGGCCGCCCCGAGACTCCCGAAGAGACCGCCGCACGCAAGGCCGAGAACTCCCGCAACTACCGTAACCGCAAGACGGTCAACAACCTCGTCTACTCGCTGCTCGTCTGTGTCGCCCTGGTCGCGATCATCGCCCTCGCCGTGCCGCGCTCGGACACGTCGCTGCTCGAGGAGGTCGACTACCGCGCCGTCGCCGCCGAAGCTCAGGCCGCATCGGACTTCCCCCTCGCCGACCCGGAGCTCCCGGGCAGCTGGAGTTCGAACCGCGCCGAGACCGACGTCTCCGGCGGGGTGTCGTCCTGGAACATCGGGCTGATCTCCCCCACCGACCAGTACCTCGGCATCACCCAGGGTTTCGACGCCAATGAGACCTGGCTGTCTCAGCAGCTCCGGCAGTCTGCGGCCTCCGCCACCGTCGTCGTCGACGGCATCGAGTGGACCGTGTACGACAATCGGGAACGCAACAACGTCGGCAACGTCGAATACGCGCTGACGACGCAAGCCGGAGCATCCACCTTCGTGCTGTTCGGCACGGCATCCGACGACGAGTTCCTCACCGTGGCAGCCGCCCTGGCCGATCAGGTGCGAGCCAATGACGACACAGCAGGAGGCGAATAATGCCGACACTCCGCCCCGGCAAAGCCTGGTCAGTGATGCAGCGCGGAAACGCGCGTTTCGTTGCCGGTGAACCGCAGCATCCGCGGCAAGACGTCGAGCGACGCGAGTCTCTCGCGCACAACCAGTCGCCGGATGTCGTGCTCTTCGGCTGCTCCGATTCACGACTGGCCGCCGAGATCATCTTCGACAAAGGCCTCGGAGACCTCTTCGTCGTGCGCAACGCCGGACAGGTCATCTCGGACTCGGTCGTCGGGTCGATCGAGTATGCGGTCGGCGTGCTCAACGTGCCGCTCATCGTCGTGCTCGGCCATGACGAATGCGGCGCTGTCCGTGCCGCTATCGATTCCCTCGCGCCGGATGCCGCCCCGCTGCCTCCGCACATCAACCGCTTGATCCAGCAGATCCGGCCCGCCGTCACCCGCGTGGCCACGGTGCGCGCCGTCGAACCGTGGACCGCTGACGCCTTCGAGGTCGGCCGTGAGCACCTCCGCGACACAGTCGCCGAACTGCTCGAACGCTCCGAAATGATCAGTGACGCCGTCGCAGCAGGAACACTCGGTATCGTCGGAGCGAACTACAAACTTCTCGAGGGCACGGCCGTGCCCGACGTCATCATCGGAAACATCAGTCCAACATCCGACGCAGAGTAGCGTCGCCCGGCAAGCCAAGGAGAGCACACACCGTGTCGAACACAACCGAGTACCGCATCGAGCACGACACCATGGGCGAGGTGAGGGTCCCGGCAGCAGCGCTGTACAGCGCTCAGACGCAGCGGGCCGTCGAGAACTTCCCCATCTCCGGTGCCGGACTCGAGTCGACACAGATCGCGGCCCTCGCCCGGATCAAGAAAGCCGCGGCCACCGCCAACGCCCGGCTGGGAGTGCTCGACCCGGCGATCGCCGAGGCCATCGGCGGTGCCGCAGACGACGTGATCTCTGGTCGGTACGACGACCAGTTCCCGATCGATGTGTACCAGACCGGTTCGGGCACCTCGTCGAACATGAACATGAACGAGGTTCTCGCGAGCCTCGCCGGAACCCGCCTCGGCTCGCCCGTGCACCCGAACGATCACGTGAACTGCTCGCAGTCCTCCAACGATGTGTTCCCCACCTCCGTGCACATCGCGGTGACCAGCGCCCTTATCGACGACCTCATTCCCTCACTCGACCACCTCGCCGTCGCACTCGAAGCGAAGGCCGAACTGTGGAAGACCGCCGTAAAGTCCGGCCGCACCCACTTGATGGATGCGACACCCGTCACGCTCGGCCAGGAGTTCGGTGGCTACGCCCGTCAGGTGCGCCTCGGCATCGAGCGCGTCCGCTCGGCACTCCCCCGGGTCGCTGAGGTTCCCCTGGGCGGAACCGCCGTCGGCACCGGCATCAACACTCCCGCCGGTTTTCCACAGCTCGTCATCGAGCTGCTTGTCGAAGACACCGAGCTGCCGATCACGGAGGCAGCCGACCACTTCGAGGCGCAGGCCAACCGTGACGGCCTCGTCGAGGCATCCGGTGCCCTGCGCACCATCGCCGTGAGCCTCACGAAAATCTGCAACGACCTGCGCTGGATGGGCTCAGGCCCGAACACCGGGCTCGGCGAGCTGCACATCCCTGATCTCCAGCCCGGCTCGTCGATCATGCCCGGCAAGGTGAATCCGGTGATTCCCGAGGCCGTACTCATGGTCGCGGCGCGCGTCATCGGCAACGACGCGACGATCGCGTGGGGCGGAGCATCCGGTTCGTTCGAGCTGAATGTGCAGATCCCGGTCATGGGCACAGCACTTCTCGAGTCGATCCGTCTGCTCTCGAACGCATCACGCGTGCTCGCCGACAAGACCGTCGACGGCCTCGAAGCCAACCTCGACCGTGCCGCAGCCCTCGCCGGGATGTCACCGTCGATCGTGACGCCGTTGAACAAGATCATCGGCTATGAGAAGGCCGCGAAGATCGCGAAGCACTCCGTCGCCGAGGGCATCACCGTCCGTGAGGCCGTGATCGACCTCGGCTTCGTCGAGCGTGGCGACATCACCGAGGAGCAGCTCGACAGCGCCCTCGACCTGCTGTCGATGACGCACCCGGGCTAGATCCTCAGACCACGAATCGCCCGGCAGGTCGTCGAGACCTGCCGGGCGATTCTGTGGTGCGGGCTTGCCGCGGCGGTGCTCAATGCTGCACTTGTGTGTCGATGCTGCAGTTGCAACTGCAGCATCGACAAGAAAGTGCAGCACGGCCGGCCTGTGCCGCTCGGCACACCGCGGGTTGCGGTGCGATGCGGTGTTACCAGCGGTTGTGCACCGCGCTCTTGATGTCGGCGTCGTAGATCGAGCGGACCGCCGCGAGGTACTCCTCGGGCAGCGGGCCAGCGTTGCCCGCCGCTGCGTTGGCTTCGGCCTGGGCGAGAGAACGGGCGCCGGGGATGACCGAAGACACACCGTCCTGCTGGCTCACCCAGGCAAGAGCCGCCTGCGCTGCCGTCAGGCCGGCCGGGGCGAACGACGCGAGCTCGGACGCGGCGCGCACGCCAGTAGCGAAGTCGACACCCGCGAAGGTCTCACCGACGTCGAATGCGCTGCCGTCGCGGTTGTAGGTGCGGTGGTCATCTGCGGCGAACTCGGTCGTCGGCGTGTATCGGTCGCTGAGCAGTCCGGACGCGAGCGGCACCCGGGCGATGATTCCCACGCCGGCGGCCTTCGCCGCGGGAAGGACCTGCTCGAGCGGCTTCAGCCGGAACGCGTTGAGGATGATCTGCACGCTGGCCGTGCCAGGACGGGCGATCGCGGCGAGGGCTTCGTCACAGGTTTCGACGCTGACACCGTAGTTGGCGATGACGCCGTCTGCGACGAGCGTGTCGAGGGCGTCATAGACCTCGTCTGAGGAGAACACCGGCGTGGGCGGGCAGTGCAGCTGAACGAGGTCAAGGCGGTCGACACCCAGGTTGGACCTGGACCGGTTCGTCCATTCGCGGAAGTTCGCGAGCGTGTAATTCTCCGGCTTCTGCTCGACGCGTCGGCCCATCTTCGTGCCGACGACGACGTCGGTGCCCGGGTTCGCGGCCAGGAATTTGCCGATGACCTGCTCGCTACGACCGTCACCGTAGACATCCGCCGTGTCGAAGAAGGTCACCCCGGCGTCGACGGCGGCGTCGAGTACACCGAGGGCGTCCGTTTCAGAGACGCTGCCCCAGTCGGAGCCGAGCTGCCAGGTACCGAGGCCGATGATCGAGACGGGGCGGCCTGTGCGGCCCAGTGTGCGTTGTTCCATGCTCTCCAGCCTATGGGGTGGGCGCGGCCAGAAGCGGAGAGAGTGCCAGCGTCACCCAGAACCCGGCCAGCAGGAACGGACCGAACGGGATCCGGCTGTTGCGGCCGCCGACACGCCTGGCGAGAACGATCAGTGCGCCGATTCCCCCGAACAGGAAAGCGAGAAGGATGCCGACGATCGACCAGACCGCGCCGATCGAACCGAGACAGAGGCCGAGCAGACCGGCGAGCTTCACGTCGCCCATCCCCATGCCTCCCGTCAGGTGGAGCACGAGGAAGAACACCAGCCAGGAGGCACAGGACACGAGAGCGGCGGCTGAGGGTTCCCCGGTGAGGATGCCTCCTGCCGCGATCCCGGCGACGGCGACCGGGTAGCACGGCAGCACGATCCGGTTGGGCAAGCGCAACTCGGCGACGTCGATGCGCACGAGGTCGACAGTTCCCACGGCGACGGCGAGCGGTCCGGCGAGAAGCGGACTCACTCCGACGGCGAGCACGGCAACGGCCGCCAGTGCGACGACAGCCGGGACCCGGCGGGCGGCAGCATCCCACTGCGGGCGTGTCGCCATCTCGAGAACCATGGCGACACGCTATCCGGGCTGAAGACCCCTGGCGGGTTATCCACAGCCCGGAGGCACGCGTCAGGCGAGTTCGTTGCCCTCCAGCAGCTCGGTGACGAGCGCGGCGATCGAGCTGCGCTCCGACCTCGTCAGCGTGATGTGGGCGAAGAGGTCGTGCCCCTTCAGCGTTTCGATCACCGAGGCGACCCCGTCGTGGCGGCCGACGCGCAGGTTGTCGCGCTGCGCCACGTCGTGGGTGAGGATCACCCGCGAGTTCTGACCGATCCTCGACAGCACCGTGAGCAGAACGTTGCGTTCGAGCGACTGGGCCTCATCGACGATGACGTACGCATCGTGGAGCGACCGACCACGGATGTGGGTCAGAGGCAGGACCTCGAGAATGCCCCGTTCGATCACCTCGTCGAGCACATTCTGTGACACCACCGAGCCGAGAGTGTCGAACACCGCCTGACCCCACGGGTTCATCTTGTCGCCCTGGTCGCCAGGCAGATAGCCGAGTTCCTGGCCGCCGACCGCGTAGAGCGGACGGAAGACCATGATCTTGCGGTGCTGCTGCCGTTCGAGAACAGCCTCGAGACCGGCGCAGAGGGCGAGCGCGGACTTCCCCGTCCCTGCTCGCCCTCCCAGCGACACGATTCCGACTTCCGGGTCGAGGAGCAGATCGATGGCGAGTCGTTGTTCAGCGCTCCTGCCGTGCAGACCGAACACGTCACGGTCGCCGCGCACCAGCTTGAACTCACGTTTGCCCGTCACCCGGCCGAGCGCGGATCCACGATCGGAGTGCACGACCAGACCGGTGTTCACCGGCATGTTCTCCACCGCCTTCGACAACCCGATCTCGGTCTCGTACAGGTCGCTCATCTCGTTGGCGGAGATGCTGATGTCTGCCATCCCCGTCCAGCCAGAGTCCACCGCCTGCTCGGCAAGGTACTCCTCCGCCATCAGCCCGATGGACGAGGCCTTGACCCTCAGCGGCAGATCCTTCGACACCACCGTCACGGCGAGGCCGTCGTTCGCGAGATTGAGCGCGACGGCGAGGATGCGGGAGTCGTTGTCGTTCAGCTGCAGCCCGCTGGGCAGAACCGACATGTTCGAGTGATTCAGTTCCACCCGGAGCGAACCACCGTCACCGACAGGAATCGGGAAATCAAGCCGTTCGTGCTCGATCCTCAGTCCGTCGAGAATGCGCAGCGCCTGCCGGGCGAAATACCCGATCTCAGGGTCGTGACGTTTGCCTTCGAGCTCGGAGATCACCACCACCGGAATCACGACGGAATGCTCGGCGAACCGGAACAGCGCCTTCGGGTCAGACAACAAAACCGAGGTATCCAATACATAGGTACGCTCGGTCTGATGAACGGATGTCGGCTGTGAGGTGCTGCTGTCCCTTTCTGTTTGTCGTGCTGTTGTTGGAGTTTTTGTCGCGGTCATTGCCACTCCCACCCCGGGCGGGTTCACGCCCGGATTCCTTCAGCGAGTGCGGCCAGATAGCGGTTTCGAGTCGAACTTATGTGGCCGTCTCGACCAGGCGCCGTGCCTGATACCTGAGACGCTACGACCAGCAGGCGTCGAAGTCACGACCCGACACGCCAGCGCAGGTTGCGAACAGGTAAATTCCTGTCAGTACGCGATCGCGGTGGAGAAAGAGACGAGCGAGTCGCGGAGCATCCCGATCGTTTCACTACTGGTACCGGCGTGCACGCTGAGCCTGACCTTGTTCTGCCGGAGAGTGGCAGACACACCGTGATTGTGCAGCGACGCCACGAGGAGAGAGATGTGCTCGTCGGGCGGATCGAGAAGGACGATGCCGGCACGTTCGTGCGGGGCGCGGGGCGACGCAACGGAAAGCGCGAACTCGTCGGCGAGATCGAGAACTTCACTGACCCTGTCGCTGACGACCGCCGAAATCTCGTCCACCCCGACAGCGGCGACCTCTTCGAGCGCTGCGGCCAGACGACCGTCGGCCGAGTAGTCACCGCCGGCAACACTGTATGCGCGTGCCAACCGCGACGGGGGCGGCACGGCATCCCACGGTTCGTCCTCGTCGGTGCCCGTGTATCCGCTCACGACCGGAACGAGATGCTCGAGCGCGTGGTCGCTGAGAGCAAGAAAACCGGTCCCGTAACCGGCGCGTACCCATTTGCGACCGCCGGATGCGACAACGTCGGCAACCTCGTACGGGGCGTCGACGACCCCGAAACCCTGAATCGCGTCGACGATGAGCAGACGGTCCCCAATGACCTGACGGATCCCGTCGAGGTCGGCCAGGTACCCGGTGCGGGTGTCGACCAGGCTGACGGCGACCGCGGTGATCGCGGGTGTGAGCTGCTCCTTGATGGTGTGCGGTGTGACACGACCGTGGTCCGTCTCGAGCCAGGTCGGAGTGAGCACCTGCAGGGCGTCGGCGGCTCGCCGGGCGGCGACGGTGAGACTCGGGAAGTCACCGGCAGACAGCAGGAGTCCCCCGGTGATGCCGAACATCGTGTGCATCAGGCCCATGCTCGTGTTCGGCTGGCTGACGATGTTGGCCGGGGCGAAACCGGTCAGCGCTGACACCGCGCTGCGCATCCGTCCGTCCTGGCTGCCGAGCAGGTCGGCCATCCCGAACCGCGCGCGGCCGAGAAGGTCGACCTGCCCTCGCACCTCATCCTGAACGACGGAGGACAGCGGCCCGACGCGGCCGTAGTCGAGGTACCCGGATTCTTCACCGAAGCCGCGAAGGAAAACGTCGATATCGGTCATCGCCCGGCTCACCCGCCGTAGCGGCGTTGCCGCCTCGAGAAATCACGCAGGGCGCGGAGGAAGTCGACCTCGCGCAGGTCGGGACCGAGCGCCTCGACGAAGTAGAACTCACTGTGTGCACTCTGCCAGAGCATGAAATCGCTGAGCCGCTGCTCTCCCGACGTACGGATGACGAGGTCGGGGTCCGGCTGGCCGCTGGTGTACAGGTGTTCGCCGATGAGGTCGGGGGTGAGCAGCTCGGCGAGCGACTCGAGGTTGCCACCGTCGAGGTGGTGTTTCTCGACGATGTCGCGCATGGCGTGAACGATCTCGGTGCGGCCGCCATATCCGACAGCGAGGTTGATGTGCATGCCCTTCTTCTGGGCCGTGCGCGACTCTGCAGAATCGAGCGCGCCGACCAGGGGTTCGGGGAGCCCGAGCGTCGACCCGACCCGTTTGACCCGCCAGTTGCGGTAGTGCGAAAGCTCCTCAGCGAGATCGGCGATGATCTCGATGAGGTCGTCGAGCTCGTCAGGCGAACGGGACGTCAGGTTGTCGCTGGAGAGCAGGTACAGAGTGACGACTTTCACGCCGAGGTCGTCACACCATTCGAGGAACTCACGCATCTTTGCTGCGCCCGCCCGGTGGCCGTGCGCAGCGGTCTCATACCCCAGCTGCTTGGCCCAACGACGGTTCCCGTCGATGATCATGGCGACATGGTGGGGCAGAACCTCGCTGTTCAGACCCCGGCGCAGGCGTTTCTGGTAGAGGTCGTAGAGAAACCCGGGTCCTGGTTTCGGCTGGCTCTTCGTCACACCGTTACGTTAGTCCACTCCGGCCCGTTTGCCCGGGCGCTCCCGCGTATCCTGTCTTCTATGTCCCGAACTCCCTCCCCCGGTGAACGACCCTCTCGAGACGACGAAACGTTGTCACGGCAGCCCGGCGACGCGGCAGACGCGGCCGTCGCCCGCGACGACGCCGAGGGCACCTCACTGCCGAACATTCCGCTCCTCGACGACGCGATCTCCCGGCCTGAAGACGTCAAACCCACCTGGCGCGGCTGGATCCACGCCGGAACCTTCCCCCTGGCGATCGTCGGCGGAATCATCCTCGTGTCGCTCGCTGACGGCGCGGCGGCGAAGTGGAGCACGGCGGTCTTCGCCCTGAGCTCGCTCCTTTTGTTCGGGATCTCGGCGCTCTACCACCGGTTCGACTGGGCGCCGCGCACGAAAGTCCTGCTCAAGCGGATGGACCACGCCAATATCTTCCTGCTCATCGCGGGCAGCTACACACCGATCGCCGTTCTCGCGCTTCCGCCGGAAAAAGGCACCCTGCTGCTGATGCTGGTCTGGGGCGGTACGATCCTCGGCATCGCCTTCCGGGTGTTCTGGCTGCACGCCCCCCGCTGGCTGTACGTCCTGCTGTACATCGCCCTGGGCTGGGCGGCCGTGATGTATCTCTTTGACATCTTCCGGGTGAACCCGGCGACGATGACGCTCATCATCGTCGGCGGGCTCCTCTACACGGGCGGCGCGATCGTCTACGCGATGAAACGCCCGAATCCGATCCCCGGGCATTTCGGGTTCCACGAAATCTTCCACGTCTGCACGGTTCTCGCGTTCCTCTGCCACTGGACCGGCATCCTGCTGCTCGCCGTCGACCCGGCATTTCACACCGGCTGAGCCGGCGTGAAATCAGTTCCGTCTGCTGAGCACGAACACCGGGATGAGACGCTCGGTCTTCACCTGGTAGTCGGCGTAATTGGGGAACGCTTCGACTGCCCGCTCCCACCATACGGCGCGCTCGTCTCCTGAGACCTCGCGGGCGGTGTAGTCGTGACGCTCGGTCTCGTCCTGCAGCTCGACGTGGGATTCCTTGAGCAGGTTGAAGTACCAGACCGGATGTTTCGGTGCGCCTCCGAGAGACGCGATGACGGCATACTCGCCGTCGTGCTCGACCCGCATGAGTGCTGTCTTGCGCAGCTTGCCGGATTTGGCACCGACCGTGGTGAGGATCACGACGGGTCGACCGTGGAGGGTCGTACCCTCTGTTCCGCCCGAGCTCTCGTACAGCTCGGCCTGGTTGCGGGCCCACTCTGATGTGCTCGGTTCGTACTCACCGGTCAACGGCATGATTCCTCCTGTGGTGCGGCTTTCCCGCCCATCCAGCCTAGTCCCGGGGTTCTGGTGCCCGGCTGTGGTGCATACGATGAAACCGTGAGCACGTTTTCTCCGGTCAGGACGGCCGACGTCCTCGTGGTCGGCGCTGGACCGACCGGGCTTCTGCTCGCCGTTATTCTCACCCGGCTGGGGGTCGACGTGATCCTCGTCGACGCCAAGAGTGGGCCCACCCGGGAGTCGCGCGCCCTCGCCGTTCAGGCACGGTCGATGGAGATCCTCGACCAGTTCGGGCTGGCCGCTGCCTTCCTCGACCAGACGATGATCGCGACCAGGATCAGCCCTGGCTACGAGAACTCCTCGTTCGGCTCGCTGCCGATCGGCCTCATCGGTGTCGGTGTGACGCCGTTCGCCGGCATCCACGTCCTGGAGCAGTCCAGGACCGAGCGTCTCCTCGCTGATCACCTCGACGCTATCGGCGGTTCGATCACCTGGAATTCTGCCCTCTCGTCCCTCACGGATTCCGGTGACGGCGGAATCGAAGCAACCGTCGACGGCCCTGACGGGCGGGTGACGGTCACGGCGCGGTACTGCGTCGGCGCTGATGGCGCGTCGTCCGTCGTGCGCAAACTCCGCGGCATCCCGTTCGGAGGCGTGACGAACGAGCACACGTTCTATGTGGCAGACGCGCACGGGGTGACGGGGCTCGAGCCCGGTGCCATCAACGTTCGGTTCGGCGCCGACGACTTTCTGGTGACCTTTCCGATGTCGCCGGGTGGGCACGACCGGCTGCTCGGCACTGTGCGGATCTCCCGCACGGGTGAACCCGTGACGGAGTCGGATGCCCGGGCGAAGCTCGACACGGTCTTCTCCGTCGACTACTCCTCGACGAGCTGGTTCTCGACCTACCGGATCTCGCACCGCGTCGCCCTGCGGTTCCGCGACGGGCCGGTGTTTCTCGCCGGGGATGCCGGCCACGTGCACTCCCCGGTCGGGGCTCAGGGGATGAATACCGGATTGCAGGATGCCCACAACCTCGGGATCACCCTCGCCGGTGTGCTTCGCCGGGGTGTCGACGCGGCCGCGCTCGACCGATACGAGTCCGAACGCCGCCCGGTGGCACTCCGACTCGTGGCGACCACCGATCGTGTCTTCGGTCTCGTCACCGGCAGCTCGTGGTTGTCACGCTTCGTGCGGCGGCGGGTCACGCGGGTGGTCGCGCCGGTGGCGATCCGGGTCGTCCCCCGCGTGCCCGGTGCCGGGCGACTTTTCGAGTACATCTCACAAACACGCATCCACTACTGGATGAGTGACGAGGCGAAGGCGACAGGAAAGCGTGGACGCGTGGTCGGTCGGCGGCTGCCGTGGACGGGGACCAACCATGACGCGCTCCGGGCCGTCACCTGGCAGGTCCACGTGTACGGCCCGGCCGATCGGCGGGCGGCGGTCAGGGCGTTGAGCGGGCTCGGTCTGCCGCTCCACGCTTTCCCGTCGACCGGGACCAGCCGGCTCGTTCCTGGCCGGTTCTACCTCGTCCGGCCTGACGGCTTCGTCGCCGCGGAGTCGCCGGGCGAGACCGCTCTCGTGATCTTCGGCCGGGCACTCGACGCCGCGGGCGAGCCGCGTCACGGAGCGAGAGTCGCGGCTACGCTGGGCGGATGACGTCCGTCACGATTCACCGTCCGACCGAACACGACTGGGAGCGCGTGCGCGACCTCCGCCTCGAGATGCTGCTGGACACCCCGATCGCGTTCATGGAGAGCGTTGCAGACGCCGCAACGAACAGCGAAGACGTCTGGCGGATGCGCGCCAATCGCGGCTCGACCCCCGACAGCGTCCAGCTCGTAGCGGTGGACGGTTCGGGCACCTGGGTGGGCACGATGAGCGGTTTCGTCGACCACGCCCAGACCAGCGGCCCGCTGCTCGTCGGAGTGTACGTCTCCCCCGCCTCGCGCGGCCGAGCGGCCGGCGTGACCGATGCCCTCCTCGACGCGGTCGAAGCCTGGGCGCTCGGCATCAGCGATGCGCTGACGCTCCACGTGCATGAAGACAACCACCGGGCGATCGCCTACTACAGGCGCCGGGGGTATCAGCCGACCGGCCACAGTTTCCCGTACAACCTGGACCCGTCGAAGAACGAGGTCGAGATGCGCCGCGCGCTCCGCTGACCGCGGCCGGCTGTCAGCTGTCGCAAAGCGTGTGTGTCTCGCGAACATAACCACCGTTTGCGACCGACGAACATGGCCCGCGTCCGCGCTCGAGGCTACGCTTCCGGCGTCCTGTTCCGTCTGGGGTCGTCGTCCGGCCCTGAGCCGTCCCCCGGCTCACTGGTGCCGTCACGTTCGTCGAGTTCGGCTTGCAGCCGCTCGCTGATCTCCGCCCGGTAGTTGACGCGCCTGATCCGCCGGAGCATGTCGAAGATGAGCAGGAACACGGCGACGGCGAGAACCGCGACGATGAGGAAGCCCGCCGGGCCCGGAGTGACGTCGTTCGGGTCGATGTTGAGCGTGGGAGTCGGCGACGGGGTCGTCGCCAGCCGCCACGCGGCATCCGTCACGGTGTTCCAGCTGGCGGTCATTCAGTGTCCTCGATTCCGGCGAACAGGTCGCTCTCGTTGTCGACGGGCGGCACAGAACTGCGGGCCCGTTCGAAGTCCTCGTACGGCCAGGCCCTGCGTTGCAGGTCGTTCGACCAAAAGAAGAAGCTGGAGTCAGCGGCGATCTGGCTGGCATGGGAACGGAGCGCAGCATCACGCGCCTCGAAGAACTCACCGACAGGAACGTGCGTGGTGGCACGCGCCGGGCGTTCCTTCATCCACTCCACCATCTCGGTCAGCTGTTCGATCAGTGGGGAGTCCGGTTCGGCCCGCATCAACTCGTCGAAGTTCGCCTGCACGCGGGCGTAGTTGAAGATGTGGTCGTAATACAGCTTCGAGACCTGCCACGCAGGGCCGGCGTCCGGGTAGGCGGATTCGTCGGATGCCGCGTCGAACGCCGAGACTGACACCTCGTGACAGCGCACATGGTCGGGGTGCGGGTACCCGCCGTTCTCGTCGTAGGTGATCATCACCTGCGGCCGGAACTCGCGGATGATCCGAACCAGCGGTTCCGTGGACACCGCAAGCGGGATCGCCGCAAACGAGTTGACCGGGAGGCTCCCGTCTTCCTGACGCATGCCGGAATCGACGTAGCCGAGCCAGCGGTGCTGGATGTCCATCGCCCGGGCGGCGGCAGCCATCTCCCGGCGACGCAGCCCGGGGAGGTCACGTTCACCCATCGCCCGTTGCTCGAGTTGCTCGTTGAGGATGTCGCCGCGTTCACCGCCTGTGCAGCTGACCACCATCACCTCGACCCCGCGGGAGCGGTAGTAGGCGCTGGTCGCCGCCCCCTTGCTCGATTCGTCGTCGGGGTGGGCATGGACCGAGAGCAAGCGAAGAGTCACGGTGGCCTGGTCTTCCGGTGAGAGAGTGGGGGCGTCGAAAACGATTAGCCTTGTCTCTACAGACTAACGTTTGCACGGATGAGGGTTGATGGTTTCGAACAGCGAGCGCGACACCACCGTTCTCGACGACCGCTACGGGCGCAGCGCCGAGCGGCGCACCCGAGAACGGCGGATCGGCTGGACTGTCGGTGGTGCATTCGCCCTGGTCTTTCTCGCCTGGGTGGTCTGGGCCGGGCTCGATGCTGCCGGCAGCGGGATCGATGTGCGTGACACCGCCCACGTGGTGGTGGATGAACGCTCCGTCGACGTGACGTTCGAGCTGTCAGTCGACGCCGGCGCGGCGACGAACTGTGCCGTACAGGCGCTCAACGACACCTTCGCCGTCGTCGGCTGGAAGGTGATCGAGGTTCCGGCATCCGAGATGCGGACCCGTACTTTCACCGAGACGGTGACCACTGTCGAGCAGGCCTCGACGGGTTTGATTTATCGCTGCTGGCTGGCATAGGCTCTCCTGATACCCGCAAGCCGGGTCCATGTGATACGCCCTGACGAAACCGTCAGGGCGTCAGTTTATGTAAGGAGTTCGCCATGGCTGCAGAGACTCAGGTCACCTTCCTCACGCAGGACGCCTATGACCGACTCGCCGGCGAGCTTGAGGAACTGTCCACCGTCGGCCGCGAAGAGATCGCCAAGAAGATCGAATCGGCTCGCGAAGAGGGCGACCTCAAGGAGAACGGCGGCTACCACGCCGCGAAGGACGAGCAGGGCAAGCAGGAGGCCCGCATCCGCACGCTCACCCAGCTGCTGCGTGACGCCTCGGTCGGGGAAGCCCCCGAAAGCCACGGCGTCGTCGAATCCGGAACCGTCATCACCGCGACAGTCGCCGGTGGCAAGGAAGTCTTCCTTCTCGGCAATCGCGAGATCGCCGCGAACTCGGACCTCGACGTCTACAGCGAGCAGAGCCCCCTTGGCTCAGCCATCCTCGGCCTCAAGGTCGGCGAGAGCACGACGTACACCGCGCCGAACGGCAAAGAGATCACCGTGAAGATCACCAAGGTCGAGACGTACGCAGGGCAGTAGTCCCGCTCAACGACGAAGGGCCGGCGACATCGTCGCCGGCCCTTCGTCATTGAATCGCTCAGTCCTCGACGATCTGAGGCGCGTACCCGGCATCCTGCAGCGTGCGCACCACGAGGTCACGATGCTCAGGGCCGCGGGTCTCGACGCTGAGTTCGAGTTCGACCTCGCCGATCTTGAGTCCGTGCCCGTGCCGCGTATGCAGCACCTCGATGACGTTGGCATTGGCCTGGGCGACGAGTTCAGCAGTGCGGGCCAGCTGCCCGGGACGGTCGGGCAGCGGAATCCTCAGCGTGAGATACCGGTCGGATGCCGCGAGCCCGTGGCTGATCACCCGTTGCATGAGCAGGGGGTCGATGTTGCCCCCTGAGAGGATGACGACGGTCGGCCCCGTCGGGGTCACCAGTCCGGCGAGAATGGCGGCGACACCGACAGCGCCCGCCGGTTCGACGACCTGTTTCGCGCGTTCGAGGAGAACGAGGAGCGCTTTGGCGATGTCGTCTTCGCTGACGGTCACGACGTCGTCGACGAGCCGACGGATGATGTCGAAATTCAGCAGGCCCGGTTTTCCGACCGCGATCCCGTCGGCGATGGTCGACAGCACGGGTACTTCGGTGGCGATTCCCGCGGCGAGGGATGTCGGATATGCTGCCGCGTTGGCCGCCTGGACTCCGATGATCCTGATCGTCCTGCCCGCCGCTGCCGCCCGGTATTTGAGAGCGGAAGCGACACCGGCGATGAGGCCGCCGCCACCGATCGGCACGATGACCGTCTCGACGTCAGGCACGGAGTCCCAGATCTCGAGGCCGAGCGTTCCCTGGCCCACGATCACATCGGGGTGATCGAACGGCGGGATGAAGATCGCGCCGGTCTCCTCGGCGTAGGCCGCAGCGGCGAGGAGGGGTTCGGCGACGGTGTGTCCGCGGAGGACGACCTGGGCGCCGTACTGCTTCGTTGCCTGCAGTTTCGGGAGGGGTACGCCGATCGGCATGAAAATCGTCGACGCGATCCCGAGTTCCCGCGCCGCGAAGGCGACGCCCTGGGCGTGGTTTCCGGCTGACGCAGCCACCACGCCTCTGGCACGTTCCTCCGGCGTGAGTTGGGCCATCCGGTTGTACGCTCCACGGATCTTGTACGACCCGGTGCGCTGCAGGTTCTCGCACTTGAGGTAGACCGGGGCGCCGAGCAGTTCGGCGAGATACCGCGAACTCTCCATCGGGGTCTCCTGCGCGACCCGGGCGACGACCGTTCTGGCGGTCTCGAAATCGGCGAGCGTCGGTCCGGCGAGCGGCGTGTCAGTCATGCGTCTGTCCTTGCGTCGAACCCGATGTCCCCGGATGCTTCGTCCCCGTCGGCCGCCTGGCGTGCCTCTCGACCGGCACGGTCTGCCAGATGACGTTGCCGATCAGCTGCGGGGTGCCAACGGTCCCCGGTGGTCTCGCCCGCCAGGCACCCGACGAGATGTACTTCGACATCACGTTGATCACGGCGGCGACCGGCACGGCGAAGAGAGCGCCGGGGATACCGGCGAGGAGAGTTCCACCGGCGACGACGAGGACGACGGCCAGCGGGTGAACCTTCACAGCCGCTCCCATCAGGAGGGGCTGGAGTACGTGACCCTCCAGCTGCTGCACGAGGAGCACGACGCCGAGCATGCAGAGCGCGATCACCCAGCCGTTGTAGACGAGAGCCACGAAGACGGCGACAGTGCCGGTGACGACGGCGCCGACGATGGGAACGAAAGAGCCGAGGAACACGAGGATCGCGATCGGGATCGCGAGCGGAACGCCGAAGAGAAACGCGCCGGCCCCGATCCCGACCGCATCGATGGATGCCACGAGAATCTGCGTGCGGGTGTAGTTGGTGAGCGTGAACCAGCCGGCCTTGCCTGCGCCGTCGATGGCCGTCTGGGCCTTCTTCGGCATGAGCCGCACGATCCAGCCCCAGATCCCCTTGCCGTCGATGAGAACGAAGATCAGGCAGAAGATGGCCAGGAACACGCCGGTCGCGACGTGCCCGAGCGTGCTGCCGAGCGACAGGGCGCCGCTGAGCAGCGCCTGGCCGTCGTTCTGGATGGCGCTGACGGCATCCGCGATGAAATCGTTGATCTGCGCTTCGGTCAGGTGGAGGGGCGAGGCGAGGAGGTAGGCCTTCAGCTCTTCGAACGATGCGACGGAGCGTTCCCGGACAACCTCGAAGTCGCTCGTGATCTGCCAGATGGCCAGCCACAGCAACCCGCCGACGACGGCGAGGGTGCCGAGGATCGCCGTCGCGATGGCCAGACCGCGCGGCCAGCGATGACGGGTGAGGAAGTCGATGAACGGCACGAGAAGGGCCGAGACGAGCACACCGATGAGCAACGGGATGACGATGAGCCTGAGCTGCACGATGAGAAGCACCAGCACGGCGATGGCGGCGGCGATCACGAGAAGGCGCCACGACCAGGCACCCGCTATCCGGATACCCCTCGGAACATCATCGTGAATATCGGTCGTCGGTACGTGGTCGGATTCTGCGGTGCCGGTCGGTCGGAAGACGCGACCCCACCAGTTGTGTTCAGTCGACTTCGCCACCGGAACAGTCTATGCCGCGGGTGTCGGCGGCAGACGCTAACGTCAGGAGCTATGAGCGACACCGTTTCCCCGGCCCTGGCGCGACGAATCGGACTGGCCGCCCAGGGTTTCGGGCGCCAAGCCCCCGCGTCTCCCGGCACCCGCCAGTTGAACGCCCTCGTCGACCGGCTCGGGGTGTTGCAGATCGATTCGGTGAATGTTTTCGAGCGGAGCCATTACCTCCCGGTGTTCGCCCGCCTCGGAGCGTACGACAAGGCCCTGCTCGACGCACTGACGTTCGCGCCCCGGGGTCGATACATCGAGTATTGGGGGCACGAGGCGACGATCATGCCGCAGTCGAGCTGGCCGCTGTTTCGGTGGCGGATGCAGTACTACCGTGATCGCAGCGCGCGCGATCCCCAGAGTTGGGGCACGGCGAATTCCGAGTTCCTCGACTGGCTGCTCAGCGAGCTTGCTGAGAAGGGCCCGATGGCCGCCAGCGCGATCGAGCACGACGCCAACAAACGGGTCGGGCCGTGGTGGGGCTGGTCAGACGTCAAAATCGGACTTGAGACCCTGTTCCGCTGGGGTGACATCGTTTCGGCAGGCAGAGCAGGTTTCGAGCGGCGTTACGCCCTCCCCTCGCAGGTGCTGGCGCCCGCGGTCATCGATCGCGACGTTCCGCGGGGTGACGCGATCCGGGAACTCGTTCGCCGATCCGCCGTGGCCCACGGCATCGCGACCCTCGACGACCTCGCCGATTACTATCGACTGTCGTCGGCTGACACCAGGCTCGCTGTCGCCGACCTCGTCGACGATGGCGAGTTGCTTCCCGTGACGGTTCCGGGCTGGATGCGCGGAAAACGGCCGCGGGAGGCCTGGCTTCACCGCGATGCCCGGCGTCCGAGGCGGTTGGAAACGTCAGCGCTGCTCTCCCCGTTCGACCCTGTCGTCTGGGCAAGGGACCGTGCCAACCGGATGTTCGACTTCCACTATCGGATCGAGATCTACACGCCGAAACACAAGCGTGTTCACGGTTATTACGTCCTTCCTGTGCTTCTCGATGACCAGCTGGCTGCACGGGTCGACCTCAAGAACGACCGCGCGACTCGCACCCTGCTGGTGCAGTCGGCGTGGCTCGAACCCGGAGCCCCCGCGGATGCTGCCGAGCGCGTCGCCGACCTGCTTCGCCGGACCGCGGACTGGCAGCAGAACGAACGGATCACCGTTCGTGACAGCGGGACGCTCGCGCATGCACTCGCATCCGCACTCGGCATCCGCCCCCAGTCTGCGGGGGCCGATGGGGAGAACTCCCCATAGATCAGGCCGTTTTTCCGGCCCTACCGGCCCCGTCGCGAGGCCCGTCGATGCTAGGTTTACAGCGATCACGCACGACGAAGGGGAGTTTTTATGTCGGACGAAAAGACACCAACAGGACCCGGGGGCGACGGGTCCGTGCCCGACGACAACCACACGGGGGCATACGGCCAGGACCCGAACGCACAGCAGAACCCGTACGGCCAGGACCAGCCGCAGGCGCAGAACCCGTACGGCCAGGACCAGCCGCAGGCGCAGAACCCGTACGGCCAGGACCAGCCGCAGGCGCAACAGAACCCATACGGCCAGAACCAGCCGCAGAACCCTTACAGCCAGGGACAAGGCCCGACTGACGGATACAGCCAGGGCGCGCAGGCAGCAGGCGCATACACCCAGGGTGCGTATTCCCAGGGCGCGCAGCAGTCCGGCAACCAGAGCCAGGCGCAGGCCGGTTACGCCCCGGGCGCCTACCCCCAGAACGCGACGCCAGCCGGTTACCCGCCCCAGCCGGGCTACCCGCAGCAGGCCGGCGCCCAGCGTCAGCCGATGGACCCCAAGAAGAAGAAGAAAATCATCCTGTTCTCGGCACTCGCCGCCGGGCTGGTTCTTCTGCTCATCATCGGCTCGGTCGTCATCAACGTCGTGAACAGCACCCAGTACGGTCCTGAAGCGACCGTGCGCAGCTACCTCACCGCGATCAGCCAGGGCAAGGCCTCTGAGGCCAACAAGCTCGTCGACCCGGGTGTCACCAAGAACGCCGCGGCTCTGCTCTCGGACGACGTCCTCGGCGAAGCCAAGGCGTTCATGAAGAACGCCAAGGTCACGAAGGTGTCCACGCGCGGCGACTCGGCCTACGCGGAGGTCTCATACAGCGTCGACGGCACCGCATTCGACGATGTGCTCGAGCTCAGCAAGGACGGCAAGCAGGGCGTCTTCTTCGACAAGTGGAAGCTCGACAAGCCGCTGCTCTCCTCGGTCTACGTGTACACGAGCCAGGGCACGTCGGTTTCGGTGAACGGCACTGACGTCGACTTCGGCAAGAACTACGAACTCGCCGCCTACCCGGCCTCCTATGAGATCGGGGCGCCTGAGGGCGACTTCTTCGAAGCTGAAGCGCAGACCTTCGTTGCCGGTACCGGCTCGAAGGCCAGCTACGAGGCCATCGACGTCGAGCTCACACCGAGCGAGGGCCTGACGAAGGCTGTTCAGGAGGCGCTCAATGCCCACCTGGACGAGTGCGCCACATCCACCACCGATGACCCTGAGGGTTGCGGAATGTACACCGGAGCGACCTACGACTTCTCCTCGGAGCCGACGATGAAGTACAAGGTCGACAAGTACCCGGTGGTCACGGTCGATGAATCGGGTCGGTACTTCTCCACCGAGGGCGGAAAGGTCACAGCTACGGCGACCGGAACGCTGTATGGCGGAGGAACCGGCACCGAGAGCTACACCACCGGCACCGACTGGAACCTCGACGGCTCGATCGTCATCGAGGAGGACGAGGTCACGCTCGAGGACATCTACTAAACCTCGACGACCACAGCGAAGCGGGGCGGACCGAAAGGTCCGCCCCGCTTGTCGTTTCCGGCAGCGCCCGCGTGGGCTAGAAGCCGCCGCCGATGGTGCGCAGCCGCTCCACCCGTTCCCCGATGGGCGGGTGGGTGCTGAACAGCCGGGCGACAGCACCGGGCTTCGCCGGGTCTGAGATCCAGAGGTGCGCCATCGACGAGTTCTGGCGACGCATCGGCCGACCGTACGCCGCGAGCTTCTCGAGTGCACTGGCGAGGGCTTCCGGGTGACGGGTGGTCAACGCGCCAGTGGCATCCGCCAGGTATTCACGCTGCCGCGAGACGGCCATCTGCACGAGGCTGGCCAGCAACGGGGCGACGATCATGGCGGCCAGACCGAAGACCAGGACGATGGGGTTGCCACCGTTGTTGTTGCGGTTGCCTCCGCCGAACCAGGCCATACGCACGAGCATGTCGGCGAGGAACCCGACGGCGACGACGAGACCGAAGACGATCATCGACACGCGGATGTCGTAATTGCGCACGTGTCCCATTTCGTGGGCCATGACGCCCTCGAGTTCGGAGTCGGTCATGATGTCGAGCAGGCCCGTCGTTGCGGCGACGGAGGCGTGCTGTGGGTCGCGACCGGTCGCGAACGCGTTCGGTGCCGGGTCGTCGATGAGGTAGACCCTGGGCATCGGCATGCCTGTGGTGATCGCCAGGTTCTCGACGATGCGGTACAGCCGCGGGTTGTCTGCCTTCTGGATCTCACGGCCGCCACTCACCGCGAGGGTTTGGCGGGACGCGAAGAAGTACTGCATCACGGCGTAGAGCGTCGCCCCGACGAGAGTGAAGATCGTGATCGTCGGGCTGTTGTAGATCGCACCGGCCAGGGCGCCAAGACCGCCGATGATGAGCAGGAACACGAAAATGATCACCACGGTGTTCACTTTGTTCCTGCGGATGGCCCGGTACATTCAGTGTCCTTTCGCGAAGACAGAAACAGCCCGAGTGCGCGCTGTTCGCGCACACTCGAGCCGTCGGATGAGTCTGACCTCTAGAACTGCACGCGAGGCGGCTCAGCGATCGCCGCGTTGTCTGTGACCTCGAAGAACTCGCGTTCGGTGAAGCCGAGGTTTTTGGCGATGAGGTTGTTGGGGAACACCTTGATCTTGGTGTTGAGTTCCCGCACACCACCGTTGTAGAACCGGCGCGAGGCCTGGATCTTGTCTTCGGTGTCGACGAGTTCACCCTGCAGCTGCAGGTAGTTCTGGCTGGCCTGGAGCTGCGGGTACGCCTCGGCAACCGCGAAGATCGACTTGAGCGCCTGCTGCATGTGGTTCTCAGCGGCTGAGGCGTCTGCCGGCCCCTGGGCGCCCAGCGTCTCGGCGCGAGCCCTGGTGACGTTTTCGAACACGGCACGTTCGTGTGCGGCGTAGCCCTTGACCGATTCGATCAGGTTGGGGATGAGATCCGCGCGACGCTTGAGCTGCACCGTGATGTCGCTCCATGCCTCGTCAACGCGAACGTTGAGCGACACCAGGGAGTTGTACGTCACCCAGAAATAGATGCCGACGATGGCCGCGAGTGCGACGACGATGAGTAGCGGAATGAGCCATTCCATGGCGAGGACTCCCTTGTGTGCTGAGCGTGCAGAGCGCGCAGTCGGCGCCTGTGAACTCCACCATTCTAGGGGCTGGACCCAGCCGTCGACTGGGGAGGAGGGCCACACTCAAGGCAAATGCTCGGGGTGTCAGTCGCCGAGCACCCGGTTCAGATACGGGTTGGCGAAGAGCCGTCGGGGATCGAGGCGATCCCGCAATGCAACGAAGTCGTCGAAGCGTGGATAGAGACCGGCGAGCGACGCGGCACCCTGCGTGTGCATCTTTCCCCAGTGCGGCCGGCCACCGTATTCGTGGAAGATCGCTTCGACCGCGCGGAAGTAGGGCTCGGGGTTCTCATGGTGGTAACGGTGAACGGCGATGTACCCGGTCGCCCTGCCCGTCGCGGTCGACAGCCAGAGATCGTCTGCCGGCGCGAAGCGCACCTCGATCGGGAAGCTGATACGCCAGCGCTTGCGAGCGATCAGCGATTCGATCTCGCGGAGAACGGCGGGCACGTGCTCGGCGGGCAGGCCGTATTCCATCTCACGGAAGCGCACGGTGCGCTTCGTGGTGAACACGCGGTGCGAGCGGTCGGTGAAGCGCCGGTTGCCTGTCAGCTTCCCGGCGAGACGGTTCACAACGGGAATGACGGGAGGAAGAACGGTGCCGGTGAAGCACAGAGCCCGGTACAGCCCGTTCGCGACGAGGGTGTCATCGACCCAGCGGGACATGGGGGAGAGCGGCTTGCGTGCAGCAGACCCCGGAAGTCTGGTGTTGGTCTTCGTGAGCGCTGTCTCGGTATGAGGGAACCAGTAGAACTCGAAATGATCCGCGGATGCCGTCCGCTCGGCCACGGTGTCGAGCACGTCGGCGAGCGGCTCGGTCTGCTCGACCGCTTCGAGCAGAAATCGGGGAACGCAGGCGAGCGTCACTTCGGCGATGATGCCGAGCGCACCGAGACCGAGGGCGACGGCGGGGAGGAGCTCGGCATTCGTCGTATCGTCGACGCGCAGGATCTCTCCTTCTCCGGTGACCAGGGTCATCCCGCGAACCTGGGTGGCGAGCCCGCCGAACACCGAACCGGTGCCATGAGTGCCGGTGGAGATCGCTCCGCTGATGCTCTGACGATCGATGTCACCGAGGTTCGCCATGGCGAGTCCGTATGGTGCAAGCAGTCGCGGGATCTCGTGCAGGCGGGTTCCGGCGTAGAACGTCACCCGGCCATCGGCGGTCGGGCGACCGATCAGCCCGGAGAGGTCGTCGAGGGCGAGTTGCACACCGGTTGCGACGGCGATGCCGGTGAAGGAGTGACCGGAGCCGACCGCTTTGATGGGGATTCCCGAGCCGGCGGCGGCCCGCACCGCCCGCTGCACCGCCGCGGTCGTGCGTGGTCGCTCGACGCGCAGCGGTCTGACGTGCTCTGTTCGTGCCCAGTTGTGCCACACGGCTCCGGTCGCTGTCACAGAAACGCCTGTCCTTCGCCGCGATAGGTCACCAGGCGGTCGACGACCGCCCCCTGGTCGACGACGACGAAGTCGTTGACACGCTCACTCAGTTCGCCCGATTTGGAGTGGCGCAGCCACACCCGGTCTCCGGTGGACAGCAGAGTGGCCGCTTTCCCCCGGATGGGCGTCTGCACCTCCCCCGCCATCTCGCGCGGGATCAGCTCGAGGCCTTCTGGCCAGGCGAGGCGCGGCATCCGATCGATACCGGGTGGGCCGGAGGCTACCCACCCGCCGCCGAGGATCACGGCCATCGACGGTGAGGGTTTGCGCACGACGGAGAGGGCGAAGGATGCTGCCGGTGCCGGATGAAATGTACGGTAGTTGTCGAACAGATGCCCGCCGAGGATGCCGCTGCCCGCGGCGAGCTCGGTCACCGATTCGTCGCGGGAGGTGCTCTCCAACGACCCCGTCCCCCCGCCGTTCACGAACTCGAGATCGCTCACGCGGCGAACAGCGGCAACGGCCGCTCCGCGCCGTTCGGTGAGTTCAAGGATCGAGTTGCGTTTCATCCAGCGAAGCGTGGTCGACCAGGCGTTCCGGGACGTCGTCCTGTCGGCGATCCCTGCAATCTGGGCTTCGTACGCCATCATCCCGACGAGGGTGAAACCAGGTCGGGATCCGATCGTTCGAGCCAGGAGCTCGGCCTCCGCAGCCGTTCGTACCGGCGAGCGCCAGACTCCGACGTGCCCGAGCGGCGCGGCCTGCCAGGACACGTCGAGTTCGACGCAGAGCCGGAGCGTCTCCCTCGAACCGGGCGGTATGCACGTGTCGATGAAATCGAGGTGTTCGACCGAGTCCACCATGAGGGTGACCCGGGCGGCCGCGACGGGATCGGTGGCCAGCCGGCGAATCGCCGCGGCATCCGCTGTCGGGTAGCCGACCACGATGTCGTCGACGGTGTCGGCGAGCCAGAGTGCCTCGGGGAGGGTGAAGGCCAGAACGCCGGCGTATCCGTCCGTTGCCAGGAGGGCATCGATGAGTCCCCGCACGCGGATCGATTTGCTGGCGACGCGGACGGGTTTGCCCCCGGCGCGACGGACGAGGTCGTGGGTGTTGAAACGGAGGGCTCCGAGGTGCAGGACCGCCAGCGGAGTTTCCAGCCCGGCCGTGGAGTCGTCGATGCCGGTCCAGAAACGTCGGGAGTCGAGCCATGGCGCCGGGTCAGCGCTCGCCTTGCCCCGTGCGGAGAGCGTGATGACCATGACCGTCCTTCCTGTGCACCACGTTAGTGGAGGATCCGACGCGTTGGCCGGTCGGCGAGCCTGAGAATGGCCCCCAAACAGGCGTGGCGGTTTGACTTGATGCGAGCTGGCCTTGTAAATGGAAGCACAGTGGGGATATTCAGATCAGCGGCGCCGAACGGGGGCCTGTCGGCGGAGCCGATACGGCGACGCTCGCGAGCCATCGCGCCGCTCCTCGTGGCAACCGTCTCGCTCATGCTTGCGTTGATCGCCCCCGCTGCTGCCCACGCGGAACCCGACCCCGTCGCACCCGAGTCTGCTTCCGCTCCGACGATCACGTCTCCGGTGTCCGGGTCGTTCATCGGCTCCTCCTCAGCGACGGTCACGGGAACCAAGACTCCGAACTCCGAGATCCAGGTTCTCGCAGGTTCGTCGCGCACCAACGTCTGCACCGTCGACAACGACAAGCCGACCTGGTCGTGTGCCGTCTCTCGCCTGCCGAGCGGGCCGGGCATCGTGCTCTCCGCCGTCCAGCTCGTGCCAGGCATGCCGAACACCGAATCGGAACCGGTGACTCTCGACATCCTCGCCCCGCCGACCATCGCAGCAGGCAGCGCCCAGCCGACGAGCGGCCTCGTGCAGGGCGGCGGGTACCCTGACGCCACCATCACGCTGTCGATCGGCGGTGGACGGTCGTGGAGCTTCCCAGCCGCGTCTGATGGCACCTGGGCCTACGTGCTGCCGCGGACGATCGGAAGCGGAACGTTCACGGTGACGGCCACCCAGTCCACCTCGTTCAGCGAAGATCAGTTCTCGGGCCCCAGCGCCGCACGGAGGATCCTTCTCGACGTCGACCCGCCGGGTGCCCCGCGCATCACCTCCCCGACGGCAGGGAGCGCCCTCCGCCCGGCCGGGTCGAGCTTCTCGGGAACCGGCGAGAACGGGGCAACGGTCGACGTCTTCGCGGTGACGGCATCCGGCTCAGACGTCGCCGTATGCACGGCAACGGTCTCGCGTGGCAACTGGTCGTGCACGAGCGAGTCGCTGCCGACAGGAACGCTGACGGTGACGGCGTTCCAGAAGGATGTCGCAGGCAACGTCGGCGGCGGAAGCAGGCCCGTCGGGGTGAGAGTCGCCGAGCCCGCGGCGGCGACGCCGGCTCCCGACCCGACACAGGGCGTCGACCCGTCCCCCGCTCCCGTCGCACCCGTCGACCCGCCGAGCGCCTCTCCGACCCCGACGGCCCCGACACCGACGAGCCCCGACGCCGGGCCGCCGCCGATGGCGGACAGCTGGGTCAGTTCGACGCCGTTCACCTCGGGTGTTCCTGTTCTCGGCGCCGGAGAGCTGTCATGGCTGCGAGCCCTGATCCTCGCCGGTGTCGCCATCCTCCTGCTCCTCGTTCCTGCGCGGATGCTCGCAACGACGGTGGGTGGCAGGAGACCACAGCCCCAGGCGCTGAGCCTCACCGGGCGCAACAGGGTTCCCACCCACGACGACCCGCTCCCCCTCGTCGCCTCACCGAGCGCTATCGCCGCCGCGATCGGCATCGTCGTGGCAGCGGGCGGAATCGCGCTCTTCGCCAACCCGGTCCACGGCCAGCCGGAGTACCTGCGCGTCTTCCTGGCTTCGGTGGTCGCCGTCGCGCTCCTCAACCTGGCTTCCACCGTCCTTCCGCGGCTTCTGGCGCGTCAACTGTTCACAGACGCAGTGCGGGTGACTCTCGCACCCCGGCTCCTTCTCACCGTCGGAGTTGTCGCTCTGCTCTCGCGAGTGCTCGACCTCCAGCCCGCACTGGTGTTCGGAATCGTGTTCACCGCCACTGTGGCCGCTGGCGCTCGATCGACGCGGGGCGTCCTCGCCCTCCTGCGCGTCGGGACCGTCTTCGTCTTCGGGGTGCTGGCCTGGCTGGCATCGACGCTGCTGGGCCCGGCATCCGGCTTCATCGATACCCTCCTCACCGAAGTCGCCAACATCGGGGCGATGGCCGGAATCGGATCGGCCGCCATCCTCCTGATCCCGCTCGGTCGGCTCGACGGTCGCGCCCTGCTGGTCTGGTCGCGGCCGGTGTGGTTCGCGGCAGCGACCATCGTTCTCACGGTGTTGTTTGCGCTGCTCGCACCGGTCGTCGACGTCTGGCAGACCAACGGAGGCATTCTCATCGCGGTATTCATCGGCCTGGGTTTCGGCGCGCTCGGCTTCTCGGTGTGGTTGTGGCGCCGGGTCATCCAGCCAGCTCTCACCGCTGACTGACCCGCTCGCCGTCCGACGATGCCGCCGCTGTCGGTCGTTTGCGCGAGAATGAACAGGTGTTCATCGTGCTGTCAGGGTCTCCCCGCGGGGCGGTGACCCTCACCGAGGTCAGCGACGACGGCATCCTCTCCCCTCCGGTGCACGTCGAGCCTGCCGACGTGCTCTCCGACATCGCCAGGCGCGAACGCGACCGCCCCCGCTGGGTCTGGAGTGACACGACCCTGTGGTACCCGATGCTCCTCGAATCCGGCGTGGCCGTCGAACGGTCACACGACCTGCGGCTCTGTCACCGCATCCTGCGGCTGGCGCAGTCGACACGCAACTCCGAGCTTGCCGAAAGGTCTGCAACGCCGTGGGATCTGCCGCCTCACCCGCCCGGGCAGCGTCAGAACACACTCTTCGATGACGAGCCGCACGACGACGAGACTGATCCGCTGGAAGAGTTCCTCCTGCAACGTCGGGTCCTCGACACCCTGGCCGCAGCCGACCCGGGGGCGGCGTTCCGGCTTCGGCTGCTGCTTGCGGCGGAGTCCTGCGGCGCACTCATCGCCGAAGAGATGAGGAGCAGAGGGATGCCGTGGAGCGCCGAGGTGCACGCTGCAACACTCACCGAGGTGCTCGGTCCCCGTCCGCAATTCGGTGGCCGCCCGGCAAAGCTCGAGGCGCTTGCCGATGAGATCCGCTCGGCTCTCCAGGCCCCTGCCCTCAACCCGGACTCGCAACCCGATCTGCTCAGGGCGCTGAAAAAGGCGGGACTCGGCGTATCGGGGACGAGCAAATGGGAGCTGCGGGAGTTACGGCATCCGGTGATCGCCCCACTGCTTGAATACAAGAAGGGGGCTCGCCTGCTGTCGGCGAATGGCTGGGCGTGGATGGAGGCGTGGATCACCGACGGACGGTTCCGCCCCGAGTACGTCGTCGGCGGTGTCGTCACCGGGCGCTGGGCCACCCGGGGCGGGGGCGCGCTCCAGCTGCCTGCGCAGGTGCGAGGAGCCGTGCGTGCCGACGACGGCTGGACACTTGTGGTCGCAGACGCGTCCCAACTCGAACCCCGCATCATCGCGGCCATGTCACGCGATGAGGCGATGGCGAAGGCGGGCCGCGGGCTCGACCTCTACCAGGGACTCGTCGACGCCGGCGTGGTCAACACCCGGGCGCACGCGAAGCTGGCGATGCTCGGCGCTCTGTACGGCGCAACGACCGGTGAGAGCGCCCAGCTGATGCCGAAGCTCACGCGGGCGTTTCCGCTGGCCATCGGGCTCGTCGAGGCGGCCGCCAGAGCGGGAGAACGTGGCGAGCAGGTGAGCACCTGGCTCGGGCGGAGTTCCCCGTTGCCGAGCGACGGCTGGCGCGAGGTGCAGCGTGCAGGGGCATCGCCGGACGCCACCCCGGCCGACGAACGCCGCGCACGTCTCGCCGCACGCGACTGGGGGCGCTTCACACGCAACTTCGTCGCTCAGGGCACCGCTGCCGAGTGGGCGATGTGCTGGATGGCCGGGCTGCGTCAGCGGCTGTGCGCCCTCGGCGACGCTGACAGTCGACCGCACCTCGTTCTCTTCCTGCACGACGAGGTGATGGTGCACTCCCCCGCGCCCCTCGCCGACCAGGTCGCCGAGGCGATCAGAGACGCGGCGGCGGATGCCGGCCGGCTCCTGTTCGGCACGTTCCCGGTCGACTTCGCCCTCAGCGTCGCCGTCGTGTCGAGTTACGACCAGGCCAAGTAGAGGCGCATTCAGCTCTTCCTGGCGATCAGTTCGACCGGGGCGAGGAGCCCGGCCTTCATCGCATGGAGAAGGTTGGTCATCCGTGTCCGCCCGTCAGGTCCGAGCACGAGGTGCATCCCGAGCGGTGACGGCCGCTCCCCCTGAGCCGGTTTCGGCATGGCCTCGATGAATTCGATTCCGGCGTCGCGGAGGTCGCGGTGACGTTCAACGGTGAACCCGGCCGCACCGAGGGCATCCTCGTACGCGGCACGGGACGCCGGGAACGAGATGGCGGCGGTCGCAGCCCACGGGAGCGGGTAGGCCAGGTCTCCCTCTGCTGACCGCATGACGTCGTAGATCGCGAAGACTCCCCCGGGCCTCAGCACGCGGGCCACCTCGGCGAATGCGGTTCCTTTGTCTGCGATGTTCATGCCGACGTGCAGGAGCGTTGCGACATCGAACTCTTCGTCGGCGAAGGGCAGGTTCAGGGCGCTGGCGTCGACGAAGGCGACCTGGTCGGCGAGACCCGTGCGTTCGGTGAGCGACGCCGCCGTTCGCACGAACTCGGGAGTGACGTCCACCCCGACCACGGTTGCGCCGTAATGGGAGGCGAACAGCCGGGCGGGTCCTCCGATGCCGGATCCGACGTCGAGCACCCGCGATCCAGCGGTGATCCCGGCGGCGAGGGCGAGGTCGCGTGCCGACTGTACCCCTCCGATGTGGAATTCGTCGACGGTGAGGAGGTCGTCAGGCTGCAGGTGGTCGATGTCACGCCCGGTCGCCGTCAGTGCGCCCAGGATGGCGACCTCGAGCTGAGGGTTCCCGTAATGCCTGGCGACGGCCGGGTCCATTCCGGAGCCGAAGTCGGCGTGCGTGCCGGTGTGGTCCTGCATGAGGTTCTCCTGCCTGAGGCGCGACGCTGCGCAGTGCGCGGCAGTCTACGCGCGGCTGGGTACCGGCGACAGGGGGCGGGAGGCCGGTTCGGTCAGTTGGTGACCGGGCGGTTCCGTTCTGCCCACTGCATGCCGCTTGTCGCCTGCTCCTTCGTGAGGGCGGTCACGCCGCCGCAATTCGAGCAGGCGACGGAGTACCGGCGCGACACCGTGAACAGCGGGATGAAGAAGACCGACACTTTCGTGGCGTTCTCGGTCACCTGCTGGCTGGCATCCGTGCGACAGTACTCGCACACGAAGCGCACAACGGTGAGGATACGGTTGCGAAGCGTGGTGCCGAAAATGAGGAGCATCCGTCGAGTGTACGGAGCGGGACGTTCGACGAAGAGGGGCTTGCGCCCGGCCGATGGGGCACTTGAGTACCGGACTGCAACTGGAACGGCCGCGTGGACGAGAATAGGCAGCACTCATCGCGACGGCCGCGTGTACCCCCGGTGGGACTCGAACCCACACTGGAGCGATTTTAAGTCGCCTGTCTCTGCCATTGGACTACGGGGGCGTGCTGCCTCAGTTTATTGCCGAGCCCGCCGGCCCCACGACCGACGCTGCACCGAAGCCCTGTCGACATCCAGATTCAGGAGATCTGCTGCGACACGCCGTTCCGGGGGTCTCCGCAGGCGGCGTGTCGCGAGAATTTCCTGAATGTGGAGTTTCTCCTGACTGGGCAGCTCTCCTGAACTCGCAGAGCTCTCCTGAATGTGCAGCGCAGCACAGCGGCGGATGCCTCCACGTGGGCTGACGAGAGCGAGCCCGGTCCATTCCGGACCGGGCTCGCCTCACAGACGGATGCTACTTCGAGGCAGCGACGGCTTCCTTCTCGGCGGCGGGCTTCGCCGCTTTCTTCGCCGGAGCCTTCTTCGCCGGGGCAGCGTCTGCCGCTGGCTCTGCAGCTGCCGGCGGCTTCGGACGTGAGGCGAACTCGACGAACGCAGCACGGGGGTTCTGCACGGCGCTGAGGTTGACGATGTCGCGGCCGAGGAACACGTTGCCGACCCAGCCGGCAATGACGCGCAGTTTGCGCTCCCACGTCGGCATGGCCAGGCCGTGGTAGCCACGGTGGGCGAACCAGGCCGGGAGTCCCTTGATCGCGATCTTGCCCGACTGGAACACACCGACACCGATACCGAGGCCGGCGACGGCGCCCATGTTCTTGTGCAGGTACTGCTTCGGCTCTTCACCACGGAGAACCGCAACGATGTTCTTCGCCATGAGCTTGCCCTGACGGACGGCGTGCTGAGCGTTCGGTACGCAGAACCCACCGACACCACCACCGGAGAGGTCGCGGATCGCGGTGACGTCACCGGCACCCCAGGCATCCGGGATGATCTCGTCGTCGGTGCCGACGCGGAGGTCAGGACGCACGACCAGGCGGCCACGCTCTTCGATCGGAAGGTCGGTGTTGCGCACGATCTGCGGGTTGGCCATGACACCGGCCGTCCAGACGATGAGGTCCGACTCGAACGACTCGCCGGTGGAGAGCTCGATCTTGCCGCCGACCGCAGACGAGAGCTGGGTGTCGAGGTGAACGAGCGCACCGCGCTCGGCGAGGTTCTTGAGCACCCAGTGGCTGGTCTTGAGACTGACCTCGGGCATGATGCGTCCCATGGCCTCGATGAGGTGGAACTGGATGTCGTCGAACGCGATCTGCGGGTACCGCTTGAGCAGCGCGCTCGCGAACGAACGCAGTTCAGCGAAGACCTCGATGCCGGCGAAACCGCCGCCGACGACGACGAAGTTGAGCAGGCGGTCGCGCTCAGGGCCTGCGGGGAGGCTGGCAGCCTTGTCGAAGTTCGCGAGAACGCGGTCGCGGATCGCGACAGCCTCTTCGATCGTCTTGAGGCCGATGGCCTCGTCAGCGACACCGGGGATCGGGAAGGTACGCGAAACAGCACCGGCGGTGACGACGACGATGTCGTAGTCGAACTCCCACGCCTCACCGATCGCCGGAACGATGGTGGCCTTCTTCTCGGCGTGGTTGACGTTCGTGACCTTGGCGGTGATCACCGTGGTCTTCTTGAGGTGACGACGCTGCGCGACGACCGCATGGCGCGGTTCGATCGAGCCGGCTGCGACCTCGGGGAGGAACGGCTGGTACGTCATGTACGGAAGAGGGTCGACGATCGTGACCTCGGCTTCGCCTGCGCGCAGCCACTTTTCCAGCTTCCATGCGGTGTAAAAACCGGCATAGCCGCCGCCGACAATCAGAATTTTTGGCACGG
This sequence comes from Mycetocola sp. CAN_C7, assembly GCF_015752285.1. NCBI lineage: Bacteria > Bacillati > Actinomycetota > Actinomycetes > Micrococcales > Microbacteriaceae > Mycetocola > Mycetocola sp. CAN_C7. Next base: position 386,789 of record NZ_JADOUY010000004.1, on the reverse strand, counting down.
TGAGAATACTCCTACTGGGGGGATCGCAAGGACTCGAACAGGCTACTGCCTGCGAGCCACCCGCTTGAGATGCCGGGTGGCACCGATGGCACCGAGCACTACCAGAGTACCAGTTCCCAGGAACAGGGCGAGCGGGAGGCTGACATACAGCAGGGTGTCGCGCGTCGGCAGGAACGGGTTCGCCGGTGCGGCGACGGTGTCGAGCGGCGGAACGGTCGGGATGGTTCCTGTGTCTTCCGGCACCGGCTTCGGTGTGGCCGCCGCCTTGCGATAGGTCGTGATCCAGGCGGCGAGATCGCCCATCGGGTTCTCGTCGACCGCTGCGACGTCCGCCGTCAGAGCAGCGACCGCGTTGACGTAGCCGTATCCGTAAAGCGCGTTCGGAAGCTCCTGCCCTGCCACCGGGGTGGCGGTGCGGATGATGCGATTGATCACGTTGGCCGTGTCCATGTCCGGGTACCGTGAACGCACCAGTGCCGCGATTCCGGCGACAATGGGCGATGCGCCACTCGTTCCCGCCCATTGCACGTAGCTACCGTCTGGCGAGACGCCGACGAGTTCCTCGCTGGGGGCTGCAACCGAGAGGGTGATGCCCTGGCTGGATGCGTCGTAGCTGGCGGCACCGGCCGGATCCACTCCCGCGACGACAAGCACGCCGGGGATGGTCGCAGGCGCGCCCACCTCGTCGGTTCCGCTCCCCCGGTTTCCGGCGGCAGCGACGACGATGACGTTGTGGTCGTATGCGTAGGTGAACGCCTCGTCCCAGCTCTGCGGCCAGTCCTTGGTGTTCGTGGTGAGCGACATGTTGATCACGTCAGCGCCGTTGTCCACGGCGAAGTGGATGGCGTCGGCGATCTGGTCTTCGAACGGGATCGTTGAGCCGCTCGAACCGAATCCGACCGAGATGGCAATGAGGTCGGCGTCTGGAGCCGTTCCGATGACTCCGTTGCCTGAACCGTTTCCGCGGCCGGCGGCGAGCGACGCCACCCAGCTGCCGTGGGGGTTCTCGTCCGCTCCCCCGACGGGAGTCCGACCGTCGGAGCTTCCGACACCTGACGCGTCGTGCCCGGCGACGACGGCACCGTCGAACTCGACGGGGCCGTCCGCGATCCCCGTATCGATGATGGCGATTGTGGCGCCTTCGCCTGTGCTGAATTCCCAGGCGTCTGCGACGCCGTATTCGGCGAGCCAGTACTGTGCGTCACGGACCGGGTCGGCACTCACCGGTGTGACACCGGCCGTCACCGTGCCCAGCACGAAGACTGCGACCAGCCCGCCTGCGAAGATCCCCCGACGCTTCTGCATGCCCCTGCTCATTCCCCCGCCTGGGCGGTTCCTTTGCTGTCGACGATGCACTGGCACACCGTCGGAGTCCAGTCTGCACGCTCCAGGGCCAGGTCGCCCACCGGGTTCACTCCTGGACCTGCTGCCAGGGCGTGTCCGACAAGGGCGTGCAGGCACTTGACGCGTACCGGCATCCCGCCCGCCGAGATCCCGGCGAGCTCCGGAACGAGAGCGATGCTCTCCCGATCGGCCAGGTATGCGTTGTGCGCTGCTGCGTATGCGAAACGGAGATCCTCATCGGCGGCCAGCCGGTCGTTGTATTCGTTCATCACCTGCGTCGCCTCGAGCGTCGACACTGCTGCCGTCGCTGCGGGGTGGGTCAGGTAGTAGAAGGTCGGGAACGGCGTTCCGTCGTCGAGACGGGGCGCTGTCGACACCACTGTCGGTGTCCCGCACACGCACCGCGCGGCGATGCCGACCACATTGCGTGCCGGCCGGCCCAGCTGGGCGGAGACCGCCCGGATGTCGTCGTCCGTCACTGTGTCGAATGGCGGTGTCGTCATGAGTCCATTATCCCTGCTCGGCAGGTCTGCTTCTGGCGCACGCTCACGGCGTCGGTTCGGGTTGCGGCACCGGAGCGACATCCGTTTCCGTCGCGACGTCGGCGAGACCAGCGCTGAGGATCGACGCGAGCAGAGACTCGGCCCAGTCGACCTTCGTTGCGGTCAGTTCGGTGCTGACCGGCGCGGCATCTTCACCGAACAGCGCGGCATCCACATCGTTCATGACGATGAAGCTGACCTCACCCGGGTTCACGTAGAAGAGCCGGTCGCGGGCCTGTGTCATCACGTATGTGCTGTCGTTCCAGCGTTCCCTCTCGGCGGTCAGCCGGGTGATGTCGCTCTCGTTCGAGTCGACGGATGCCTGCAACTGCGCGATTTGCTGGCGTTGCTCCACGTAAGCCTTGAGGTTCGGTGCGATCACGATGATGCCGAGGACCAGGAGAGCCATCATCAGCAGGCCGAACCCGGAGAAACGGATGCCGCGGATCCAGCTGCCTGCCTCCGATTCGTCGACGGCGACGACGGGTTCGGGCAGAGCCGCGTTGCGCTTGCTCGCGCGGGTGCGCGCCGCCCTGGTGGATCCCGGTCGTCGTGCCATTGCTGGAGTCCCCCTCGTATCGTCGCGTCACGCACAACTCCCGGTGTGCGCCGATTTCTCAGCGCACACCGGGAGTTGACTGGCCTGGTTTACGCCGAGAACCGGGGGAAGGCGCTGCGACCCGCGTACACCGCGGATTCGCCCAGCTCTTCTTCGATCCTCAACAGCTGATTGTACTTGGCGACGCGCTCCGAACGGGCAGGCGCACCGGTCTTGATCTGACCGGCGTTCGTGGCGACGGCGAGGTCGGCGATCGTGGTGTCCTCGGTCTCCCCCGAGCGGTGAGAAAGGATCGCCGTGTAGCTGGATCGCTGGGCGAGCGACACCGCGTCGAGCGTCTCGGTGAGGGTGCCGATCTGGTTGACCTTCACCAGGATGGAGTTGCCGACCGAGAGGTCGATTCCCTTGGCGAGACGGGTCGGGTTGGTGACGAAGAGGTCGTCTCCGACGATCTGCACCTTGTCGCCGAGTTCGGCGGTGAGGTGCTGGTAGCCCTCCCAGTCCTCCTCCTCGAGCGGGTCCTCGATGGAGACGAGCGGGTAGTCGGCGACGAGCTCGACGTAGTACGCGCTGAGCTCCTGGGCGGAGAGTTGCTTGCCCTCGAACCGGTATGCGCCGTCCGTGAAGAACTCGGTTGCGGCGACGTCGAGTGCGAGCGCGATGTCCTTCCCAGGGGTGTAACCGGCGTTGGTGATGGCTTCGACGATGAGGTCGAGTGCGGCACGGTTGCTCGGCAAATTCGGCGCGAAACCGCCCTCGTCTCCGAGTCCGGTGGCGAGGCCCTTCGACTTCAGAAGCGCCTTGAGCGCGTGGTAGGTTTCGACGCCCCAGCGCAGGCCCTCTGAGAAGCTCTCGGCTCCGAGGGGAACGATCATGAACTCCTGGATGTCGACATCGTTGTCGGCGTGTGAGCCACCGTTGATGATGTTGAGAAGCGGAACCGGAAGCACGTGGGCGTTCGGTCCACCGAGGTAGCGGTAGAGCGGCAGGTCAGCGGCCTGGGCTGCTGCCTTCGCGACGGCGAGGCTGACGCCGAGGATGGCGTTGGCGCCGAGGCGCTCCTTGTTGTCGGTTCCGTCGAGGTCGATCAGCGTCTTGTCGAGCAGACGCTGGTCGTCGGCCTCGAGGCCTTCGACAGCGGCACCGATCTCGTCGAGGACCGCGTCGACCGCCTTGAGGACACCCTTGCCCTGGTAGCGGTCCGAGTCACCGTCACGCAATTCGTATGCTTCGAATGCTCCGGTCGATGCGCCGGACGGCACAGCGGCACGCTCGACGACACCGTTGTCGAGCAGCACCTCGACCTCTACCGTCGGGTTCCCACGGGAATCCAGAATTTCGCGAGCGCCTACAGCCTCAATGAGTGCCACAGTTTTTCTCCTGTTCAGGGGTGTTGCGGTGAATTGTGTGGAGCGACGTTGACCCGGGGTTCAGTCTAGCCATCCGGTCCCGTCAGGTTACGAGGACGTTTCGCCCCACCCAGGGAACGGGCTTCTGCTGGGTCAGGCGCTGCGGGCGCCGAGCGGCTTCAGCTCGAGATCCGCGACGGATGCGGTTGCCGCCGTGACGACCGCGAATGAACGGAATCCCTCTGCGGTGACCCGGTCGAGCAGGGAGGTGACGTTCTTCACCCGCTTCTCCAACCGGACCCGGGTTCCCGCCGCGATGAGTTCGGACTTGAGAGCGACGAGCCTCGCCGGCGACACGTCGCGGTCGTAGACGAGAACAGCGGATGCCGCTCGGTCGTTCTCCTGCAGGTCGACCAGGTCGACGATCCGCTCGAAGCCGATCGAGAACCCGGTTGCTGGCACGTCCTGGCCGAGGAACCGCCCGATCATGCCGTCATAGCGGCCTCCGCCGCCGAGCGAGTAGCCGAGCTCGGGGTGCTCGATCTCGAAGATCGGCCCGGTGTAATAGCCCATCCCCCGCACGAGGAACGGGTCGAAGACGACCGGGGTGCCCGTGCCGCCCGCAGCGAGACCGATGGCGGCCAGGTCGGCGATCACCGTGGCATCCACGCCAGCCGGCAGGAGGGAACGGATCTGGTCTTCACCGAACGGCAGAACGTCCGGTTGCGGCTGAGCAAGGTACTCGTCGAGTCGTTCGACAGCTGCCGCTGTCACCCCGCGCTGACGCAGCTCGGTGATCACGCCATCCGTACCCACTTTGTCGAGCTTGTCGACGGTGATGAGTACACCGGCGTGCTCGGAACGGTCGAATCCGAAAACCTCGAGCATGCCGATGAGCAGCCGTCTGTCATTGATCCGCACCCGGCAGTCGGTGAGGCCGAGCGCTCCGAGCACAGCGGAGGTGGCAGTGATGAGTTCGATTTCGGCGAGGGGACCCGGCTCGCCGATGATGTCGATGTCGCACTGGACGAACTGACGGTAGCGCCCCTTTTGCGGCCGCTCGGCCCGCCAGACCGGGGCGATCTGGATCGACCGGAAGACCGGCGGGAGGTCGGCCCGGTGGCTGGCATAGAACCGGGCGAGCGGCACAGTGAGGTCGAATCGGAGGCCGAGGTCTGTCAGGGAGTCCAGGCTGTCTGCGGTCGCTGCCGCCGCGGCATCCTCGGCGGTCAGTCCCCGCTTGAGGACGTTGAACGCCAGCTTCTCGTTGTCGCCTCCGAGTCCGGAGTGCAGTCGGGCAAAGTCCTCGACAACCGGGGTCTCGATCTCGTCGAAACCAAAATCGGAGTAGACCCGCCGGATGACCCCGAGCGCGTGTTCGCGCCTGGCCTTGTCTCGGGGAAGAAAATCGCGCATGCCGCGGGGCGGTGTCACAGGTGAGGCCATGCCTCAATTCTGGCACGTGGCCTCGTGCCACTCCGTTCAGTCGTCGCGGTCGTCGCGTTCCCGCTCCCGGATTCCGTCCTGCAGCTCCCGCAGTGCGGTGCGGAGCGCGCGCTCCGCGTCTAGTCCCTGCTCCCGGGCATCCGCGGAGATGTCGAGGAGCAGCTTCCCGAGCTCAGCCTCGTCGGTGAACTGCTGCACCGATCGTCCGGCCGGCGCAACGAGACCGGCCCGCTCGGCACGGGTGAGCACCTTCTCGGCGAGTGCGAGAGCAGGCATGCTCTGGGGAATCCCGTCGAGCGCACTCGTCCTCGTGGACTTCTCTGCAGCCTTCGCGGCACTCCAGACCCGCCAGACGTCGTCGACGGTGAGGGCGGTCTCTTCCCCGAAGACGTGCGGATGCCGTCGGATCATCTTCTCGTTCGCAGCACGGGCGATGTCGTCGAGTGAGAACCGCTCAGCCGGGGTCCGATTCGCGATCTCGGCGTGGAACACCACCTGCAGGAGCACGTCGCCGAGCTCTTCGAGCATGACGTCGCGATCATCGGCCTCGACGGCATCGATGAGCTCATAGCTCTCCTCGATGAGGTAGGTGACGAGCGACGCGTGCGTTCTCGTCTGACTCCAGACGCAGGTGTCGAGCACGGTCCTCATCGAGGCGGCGAGCGCGTCCATGTTCGGCAGAGGACTATCGGTCATCGGCCTGACCGCTCCGTGATCCGGTCCGCGCGATGAACAGCCGGGCGAATAGCTCGCGGCGAGCCGAGAACGGTGGGTAGGCGAGTTTCACCGTGTCAGGGCGCATCGGTTTGGCGAGCACGGCCTTGCGGTGGCTGAAGGTGTCGATCGAGAACTCCCCGTGATAGCGGCCGACGCCGCTCTCCCCCACCCCACCGAACGGGAGCCCGGGGACGAAGAGGTGTGCGGCGGGGATGCCGACGCCGACGGCACCGGACGAGGTGTCGCGGAGGAAGCGGCGAACGAGCACGCTGGAGCGTGTGAACAGGTAGAGCGCGAGCGGTTTGTCGCGGTTGGCGATGACGGTGATGGCCTCGTCCGGGCCTGACACGTGCACGATCGGGAGAAGCGGGCCGAAGATCTCCTCGCTCATGATCGGAGCGTCGGCGGCCACGCCGTCGATCACCGTCGGGGCGATGTAGCGGCTGCCGGCATCCACCGTTCCACCGATCTCCGGATTCAACCCGTCGAGGAGACCGGTGAGCCGGGTGAATTGCCGGTCGTTGACGATGCGTCCGTAGTCCGTGCTCGTGCTCGGGTCGGGTCCGTACAGCCTGCCGATGGCGGCGCGGAGAAGCGGGACGAGTCGACTCGCTGTTTCCCCAGTCGCGAGCACATAGTCAGGGGCGACGCAGGTCTGGCCCGCGTTCATGAATTTGCCCCACGCGAGCCGGTCAGCGGTGGTGGCGAGGTCGGCATCCGCGTCGACGTAGACCGGTGATTTGCCGCCGAGCTCCAGGGTCACCGGGGTCAGATGCTCCGCTGCAGCCCGCGCGACGATCCGGCCGACTGTTCCGTTCCCGGTGAAGAAGATGTGATCGAAACGCTCCGTGAGCAACCGGGTGGTCTCCTCGACCCCGCCCTCGACGACCGCGACCGCGTCGCTGTCGAGGTAGCCGGGCAGCAACCGTGCGAGGAGTTCGGAGGTGGCGGGGGCGAACTCGCTCGGTTTGAGCACGACGGCGTTGCCGGCGGCGAGAGCCCCGACGACCGGGACGAGCGACAACTGGACCGGGTAGTTCCACGGCGAGATGATGAGCACGACGCCGAGCGGCTCACGGATCACGCGCGCAGTCGCCGGAGCTACCGTGAGCGGCACAGGAACGCGTTTCGGGCGCAGCCACCGGCGAAGGTGCCGGAGAGCGTGGTCGGCTTCGCCCAGCACCACGCCGATCTCGGTGAGCTGCGATTCGATCGGGCTTTTCGCGAGGTCCTGGCCCAGGGCCCTCTCGAGTTCCTGGCCCTGGTCGAGGAGCATCCGACGCAGACCTCGCAACTGCCGCAGTCTCCAGGCCAGGGGTTTGGTCCGGCCCGAGTGGTAGGTGTCGCGCAACCCAGCCAGGAGGGCGGGGATCTCGGGGGCGAGCACGTCGGTCATGCGCGACTCGCGTCGTCTGAGGTCCGCTCGGTGGGGGCGACTGCCGTCTCGCGGCCGGCGAAGTCATCCATGCTCGAATACACATGGAACACGCGGTCGGCAACGATGTCCCAGAGCGGCCGGGGAAGGACACCACGAAGCACACTCGCCAGGGTGACGGTCCACGGGGTCATCCTGAACGCTTTCCCCGCGAGCATGGCCTGCCACGCCCGGTCGATGGCCACATCGGGGTGCAGAACCGGAGTGAGGAGTGGTCCTCGGGCGCCCTCGAACATTCCGGTCGCGACATATGACGGGCAGAAGGTTGTGATGCGAACGTGTCCGTTGCCCGACCGCTCGAGTTCGAGCCGGACGGAGTCGCTCCAGCCGATCACTGCCCATTTCGACGCGGCGTAGACACTCATCCGCGGATTCGACAGTGTGCCGGCCGCCGACGCCACGTTGAGGATCCGCTTCTCACGGAAGGCATCCTCGATCATGGCGGGGAGGAATTCACGAGTGACATGCATCGGTGCGATCGCGTTGATCCGCATCGTCGGTTCCGTGTCACGCCGGGAGTCCGAGGTCCAGAAGTAGCCGTTCCCCCGCACGATGCCCGCGTTGTTGATGAGCACGTCCGGCACACGACCCTCGCCGAGTTCGTGCCTGGCGGCATCCGCCACGTCGTCGAGCAGGGAGACGTCGACGACGCGGGTGTGGATCACTGTGCCGAAGCCGGAGAGTGCGCTCGCCGTCTCGTCGAGGGCCAGGGCATCGATGTCCCACAGTGTGACCGATTCGGCCTGTTCACGGACCGCGCGCTCGGCGTAGATCCGTCCCATCCCCGACGCGCCTCCCGTCACCAGGACGCGGGCGTGTGCGACGGTGAATGCCACGGGAAACCTCCATCGGATGCTGTGGATCCCCACCCTAATCGATGCCAGGAACTCGACGGTCGCTGAACAGCTACGACGCGGCGGTCGCCTCCTTCGGCGGGAGCGGGAAGAGCGCATCGAGGAACTGCCCGACCCAGGCGATCAGCTCGGCGTCGTCGAGTTTTTCGCCGTGTTTGTCTGGCATCGGCACGATCAGCGCGTTGGCCTGGGCGAGGTATTTGCCGCCAGGGTACATCCGGCGCAGCCGGGCCTGCAGCGAGTCGGGCAGGTTGGCCGGCGCCGCACGGAGGTTGCTGCCCATCGCCACGAGTTCGCTCAGCCCGACGCGCTGTGCTCGTTGTCGCAGCTGCGACACGGCGATGAGGTTCTGCACCTGCGCAGGAGGCTCACCGTAGCGGTCGGCGAGTTCCTCGATGACGAGGCCGATCTGGTCGTCGGCGGCAGCCGGGCCGGATGCCGCCGACAGCTTCTGGTAGGCCTCGAGCCTGAGCCGCTCGCTGTCGACGTAGTCCTCGGGGATGTGGGCATCGACGGGCAGCTCGAGCCGCAGTTCGGTCTGCCCCTCGGCGACGTCGCCACGGAAGTCGGAGACCGCTTCTCCGATCATGCGCAGGTACAGGTCGAAACCCACCCCGGCGATATGGCCGGCCTGCTCGCCGCCGAGCAGGTTGCCTGCACCACGGATCTCGAGATCCTTGAGCGCGACCTGCATTCCGCTGCCCAGCTCGTTGTTGGCGGCGATCGTCGACAACCGGTCGTGGGCGGTCTCGGAGAGCGGCTTGTTCTCGTCGTAGAGGAAGTATGCGTACGCCCGTTCACGACCGCGGCCGACCCGCCCGCGCAACTGGTGCAGCTGGCTCAGACCGTATTTGTCTGCCCGGTCGATGATGATCGTGTTGGCGTTCTGGATGTCGAGGCCGGTCTCGATGATGGTCGTGCAGACGAGAACGTCGAACTTGCGTTCCCAGAAGTCGACGACGACGCGTTCGAGGACGTTCTCGGAGAGCTGGCCGTGTGCGACAGCGATACGTGCCTCCGGGACGATCTCGGCCAGTTGGGCCGCGATCCTGTTGATGCTGGATACGCGGTTGTGTACGAAGAAGATCTGTCCTTCGCGCAGCAGCTCACGGCGGATCGCCGCACCGACCTGTTTCTCGCTGTACGGTCCGACGAAGCTGAGGATCGGATGCCGTTCCTCCGGCGGCGTTGCCAGCGTCGACATCTCACGGATGCCGGTCACCGCCATCTCGAGGGTGCGCGGGATCGGCGTCGCGCTCATCGCAAGAATGTCGACGTTGGTCTTGAGCTTCTTGAGAGCGTCTTTGTGCTCGACGCCGAAGCGCTGCTCCTCATCAATGATGACGAGTCCCAGGTCCTTGAATTTCATGCCGTCGCTCAGCAGACGATGGGTGCCGATGACGACGTCGATGGTTCCGCGCTCGAGTCCGTCGCGGGTCTCCTTTGCTTCCTTGGCGGTCTGGAACCGGCTGAGCGCACGGAGGTGCACGGGGAACCCGGCGAATCGTTCGGAGAAGGTCTCGAAGTGCTGTTTCACCAGAAGCGTCGTCGGCACGAGCATGGCCACCTGTTTACCGTCCTGCACCGCCTTGAACGCGGCGCGGATGGCCACCTCGGTCTTGCCGAACCCGACGTCACCCGAGAGCAGCCGGTCCATCGGGATGGGCCGTTCCATGTCGGCCTTCACCTCGTCGATGGTGGTGAGCTGATCGGGCGTCTCCGCGAACGGGAAAGCCTCCTCCAGCTCACGCTGCCACGGAGTGTCCCGGCTGAACGCAAACCCTTTCGATGCCATCCGTGCCGAATACAGCTTCACGAGTTCGACGGCGATGTCGCGCACGGCCTTGCGGGCCCGGCTCTTCGCCTGTGACCAGTCGCTTCCGCCCATCTTCGACAGTGCAGGCGCCTCTCCGCCGACGTATCGGCTGAGCAGGTCGAGCTGGTCGGTCGGCACGAGCAGCTTGTCGCCCGGGTAACCCCGTTTGGACGGCGCGTATTCGAGGGTGAGGTATTCGCGCCGGGTCTTTGTCGGGTTGCGTCCACCGCTGGAGACCTCGCGCTGGCTCAGTTCGACGAATCGGCCGATGCCGTGGGTCTGGTGCACGACGTAGTCCCCGGTCTTGAGCTGCAGCGGGTCGACGACGTTCTTGCGTTTCGAAGCCAGCTTCTTCACCTGGCGCGAGTCGTAGCCGACAGTGCGTCCGTAGAACTCGTTTTCGCTGATCAGCGCCAGTTTGGCCTCAACCAGTTCGAATCCGCTCTCCGCCGTCGCCTGCAACAGGTAGGCGATCCCCGGCTCAGGGTCCGACGGGAATTCAGCGACGAGACGCGCGGGGACCTCACGCTCGGCCAGAACGTCTCTGGCGCGTTCGACGAGGCCGGCTCCCCTGGCGGCGATGGCAACGGTCCAGCCGTCGCGCAGCCGCGACGCGACATGGTCGATTGCACCGTCGACGTTCCCGGAGAAACTCGGCACAGGTTCGGCCGCGACCCTGACCGTGAGCAGCTCGTCCATCTCGCGCTCCTCGGGGAGCACATCGTCCGGTCCCTGCTGAAACGTGCTGAGCGTCCACCAGGGGTGGTCGGGAGCGGGCGCACCCGGCGCACTGAACCGTGTGGCGTCACGGAGATCGCCGAGACTGATGAACTCCCCGCTCGCGAGGTCGATGGGTGCCTGCGCCCCGGCGGTCGCCGCGCTCCACGCCGCGGCGAGAAACTCGCGGTTCGTTTCGGAGAGACTGATTGCTCGGGTGGCGACGCGTTCGGGCGAGATAACCGCGACAGCCGCTCCGGCCGGAAAGTAGTGGCTGACGGGCACGAGCCGGTCGAGCAGGGCTGGGGCGAGGGATTCCATGCCCTCGACCGGGATGCCATTGGCGATCTTCTCGAGCAACGCCGTCATGCTGGGGAACTCGTGCTGCATCTCGGCCGCCCGCTGGCGCACCGCCGCATTGAGAAGGAGTTCGCGGGCAGGTGGGAGCCCGATCCGGTCAACGGGTTCCGGGAGGGAACGCTGGTCTGCGACCGAGAACGCCCTGATCTGTTCGAGTTCGTCTCCGAAGAACTCGACTCGGTACGGATGCTCAGCCACCGGAGGGAACACGTCGAGGATGCCACCGCGTACCGCGAACTCCCCGCGGCGGGACACCATGTCGACCCGAACATACGCGAGTTCGACGAGTTGACCGGCCAGCCGGGCGAGGTCGTGCCCTCGGGCTCCTGCCACCAGCGGGACGGGCTCGACCTCGGTGAGGTTGTCTGCGAGCGGCTGCAGGGCGGCACGCACGGACGCGACCACGATGAGCGGGCTCTGCCGGTTCCAACCGGTCATTTCACGCAGAGCGGCGAGACGTTTGCCGACGATCTCGGCGCTCGGGCTCAACCGTTCGTGTGGAAGCGTCTCCCAGGCCGGAAAGTCGACGATACGAGCGTCCGGAACGACGCTCTCGAGTGCGGCGCGCAACGATTCGGAGTCTCGACCGGTCGGTGTGACAACGAAGAGGGCAGGCGGGAGCCCGGAAGCCCGGCGGGCGTCGATGAGCCCGGCGAGAAGGGGGGCCCTGAGGCCGTCTGTGACGGAGAAATCGGCGTCGCGGCCGGCGTAGCCGAGGGCGTTGTCGAATGTGGAGGCGCGCGAAAGCGCTGCGATTAAGCCCTGAAGGATCACCGCAACAGTCTACGCGGCACCAGTGACACGCTTGCCGGCCGGGCCGGTGCTGGCGCTCAGGACGGCGAATGGATTTTCAGTTGGGCGGCCTGCAGGCCGCTCGTCGCGATGAGTTCGACGGCGTCGGCGGCATCCGAGACGAGGTTGGGGAGCAGCTCGCGCTCGGCGCCGGCAAAATCCCTGAGAACGAAGTCTGCGGCGTCCTGGCGACCGGGCGGGCGCCCGATACCGACGCGGACCCGCAGGAACTCCGGGCTGTCGGCCGCCTTGGCGATGTCGCGGAGCCCGTTGTGACCCCCGTGTCCCCCACCCTGCTTGAGCCTGACGGTGTCGAACGGCAGGTCGAGTTCATCGTGGACGACGATGAGCCTGGACGGGTCGAGCGAGTAGAACCGGAGCAGGGCGGCGACGGGGCCCCCGGAGACGTTCATATAACTGTTGAGCTTGGCGAGCACGAACTTCGGACCGCCGGCGGAGACGAACCCCTCGGCGACGAGTGCTGGGGTCTTGTGCTTCCGGAAACCCGAACCCGTCCGTGCCGCAAGTTCATCGACCACCATCTGGCCGACGTTGTGCCTGTTGCGCGCGTAGGCGGGGCCGGGGTTGCCGAGGCCGACCACGAGCCAGGTGTTCTCTGCCACGTCCGGCTCCTTCTTCCTGCTCCACCACATGAGTTCTCCTTAAGCCGACGAGCCCGCCGGTTCGCAACCACGATGTTCTCGGGTGGTTGCGAACCGGGCAGGCTCGGAGACGTTCGACCGGATGTTACTCGGCGGCCGGTGCTTCTTCGGATTCGGCCTCTGCAGCTGCTTCGGCTTCTTCTTCGGTCTCGTCCGGCTCAGACACAGCGACGACCAGCAGGTCGGGGTCGCTGAGCAGGGTGGAGCCGGTGGGCAGTGCGACGTCCTTCGCGAGAACCTGGGCGCCGGCTTCGAGACCCTCGATCGACACGACGACGTACTCGGGGATGTGGGTGGCTTCCGCCTCGATCGACAGCGTCGTGGCGTCGACGTAGTGCACCGTGCCAGGAGAGGACTCGCCCTCGAGGTGCACGGGGATGTCGACGGTGACCTTCTCACCCTTGATGACGACGATGAGGTCGAGGTGCTCGATGATGCGGAGCACAGGGTCCTTCTGAACGTCCTTGACGAGCGCGAGGCTTTCGACGCCGTCGATGTCGAGCTCGAGCACCGCGTTCGACTTACGGATGATGAGGCCGATCTGGTGCGCCGGAAGGGCGACGTGCTTCGGCTCGGTGCCACGACCGTACATGACGGCCGGGATCTTGCCAGCGGCGCGCAGCTTGCGGGCAGCGCCCTTGCCGAACGAGGTGCGGGTTTCTGCGACTACTTTGTTGTCGTCAGCCATGGTGTCTCCTTGGGTGAGCCTGGGGCTCAGTATCGCGTGAACCGGAGCGCGCTCCGGATGGTCGGGGAGGAGCCCGGGGCGAACCGGACTCCATGTCAACTCGAACGCATGTCAGCGTGAGGAAAAGCCGTGTTCAGGAAGAAAATCCCGGATGCCTCGCCCACCGCGTCGATAACGGATGCCGCACTGCACGACGCACGTGCAGCATCCCTCGCCGAAGTTCAGTCGCCCAGTCTACCGTACGTCTGACGCTGCAGCGGGACTCCGGCCTGTCGGGACCCCGCACGGCGCCATCGGCTGGCTATTGTTGAGCAATGAGTTCCCGCCTGCACAGCCTGGTCATCGACAGCCTGGGCAGACGCATTGTTTCCGGCGAACTCGCTGCGGGCCACACGATGCACGCCGAGAAGATCGAGACCGAACTCGATGTCTCGCGGTCGGTCGTCCGGGAGGCTGTCCGGGTCCTCCAGTCCCTCGGACTCGTCGAGAGCGTGAAGCGCGTCGGCGTCCGGGTGCTTCCCCTGACCCGCTGGAATCTCCTCGATCCGTCGATCATCCGGTGGCGACTTGCGTCGGACGGCAAGGGCACCCAGTTCCGTTCGCTCACCGAACTGCGGTCTGCGGTCGAACCGGCTGCGGCAGAGCTGGCGGCGACCCATGCTCCAGACGATCTCTCGGCCGAGCTCCTGTCTGTCGCGGCCCAGCTGCGTACGATCGGCCGCTCCGGCGACCTGGATTCGTTCCTCGCCCTCGACATCCGCTTTCACTCCCTCGTCCTCGCCGCATCAGGGAACGAACTGTTCGCACAACTTGACGGCATGATCGGCGAGATCCTGACCGGTCGCACCCGATCAGGTCTCATGCCGTCGCACCCGCACGAGGAGGCACTTCAGCTGCATGTGGACGTCGCTGACGCCATCCAGGGACGCAGGCCGGCAGCAGCCCGCCAGGCCATGGATGACATCATGCGCCGCACCATCGCCGAGGTCGAGGGTGTCTGGGCCGATGAAGACCGGGTCTACCCCGGCCGCTCCCCCGCGATCAGCTGAAGCGCAGCAGGACCTTCCCGGATACGGCCGCGTTCCTGGCCATGTCGAACGCCGTCAACGCATCGGCGACGTCGTATTCGTGGGTGACGACGGGCCCGGTCACCAGCGACCCGTCGGCGAGCGCGTCAAGCACCTCGTCGATCTCATCGTTGAAGCGGAACGAGCCGACGAGTTCGAGTTCGCGGGTGATGGCCAGCGAGAGCAAGGCCGGCTGCTCGCCCGCCGGAAGCAATCCGACCATCACGACGCGACCTCCCCGGGCGGCTCCACGGATGCCTGACGCGAGGCCGCGGGCGCTGCCGGAGGATTCGATGACGACGTCGGCCTGGACCGCGGCGATCGCGTCAGCGTCTCCGGCGTCGAGTGTGCGGTCTGCACCCAGTCGAGTGGCGTTGTCGCGGGGAAAGTCATGGACGTCCGTCGCGATGATCTCGCCGGCTCCGGCCCGCCGGGCGACGGCAACGACGAGCGAACCGATCGGGCCTGCGCCGATGACCAGGACGCGCTTGCCGGCGAGGTCTCCTGCCCGGGCGACGGCGTGCCAGGCGACGGCCGCCGGTTCGGCGATCGCGGCATCCCGCAGTGACAGTCCGTCTGGCAGCGGGCGGAGCATCCGGCTGGGGAGGCTGACGAATCGGGCGAAGGCGCCGTCGGTGTGCGGAAACCGTGCCGCACTTCCCAGATAGGTGCAACCGGGTGAGAGGTTCGGCCGGTCTGCCGGGTACCGGGAGCCGTCTCCGTCACCGGGAGTCGCGGGGTGAACGGCGACCCGGGTCCCGACCGCCGGGCCACTGCCATCTTCCGCCGCGGCGACGACCGTCCCGACGACCTCGTGGCCGAGGATCATCGGGGCACGCAGGATCGATTCCCCCGCGGCGCCGTGGGTCCAGTAGTGGAGGTCGGACCCGCAGATACCTCCGAAGGCGATCTCGACGAGTGCTTCACCCGTGGTCGGCGGCCGGACGGCGATCTCGTCGATACGGAGGTCGCCAGCGGCGTGGGCGACGACGGCCGGGGTGCTCTCGGGCAGGTTCATGGAATTCTCCCTAAACGACAACGGTCATACCGCCGTCGATGAAGACGACCTGTCCGTTGACGAAGTCTGATCCGTCGCCCGCCAGCCAGACGGCCGGCCCGACGAGGTCTGCTGTCGTGCCCCAACGGGAAGCGGGGGTACGGCCGAGAATCCACGAGTTGAAGGCCTCATCATCGACGAGGTTCTGGGTCATCTCGGTGTGGATGTAGCCGGGTGCGATCGCGTTGATCTGCAGTCCACTGCCCGCCCACTCGGCGGTCATCGCGCGGGTCAGGTTGCGCACCCCGCCCTTCGACGCCGTGTATGGCGCGATCGTCGGTCGGGCAAGGTCCGCCTGGACCGACGCCACGTTGATGATCTTGCCCAGGCCACGCGGGATCATCCGACGAGCGGCTTCCCGGCCGAGGAGGAAGGCGCTGGTCAGGTTGGTGGCGAGAACGCGATCCCAGTCGGCGACGTCGAGATCGAGCATCGGAACCCGGTGCTGGACGCCTGCGTTGTTGACGAGGATCCGCAGGGGTCCGACTTCGGACTCGACCCAGTCGATCCCTGCTGCAGCCGCATCGGCGTCGGTGACGTCGAAGGCACGGGCGAACACGTTCCCGGCACCGAACTCGGTGGCGAACGCGGACCGGGTCGCTTCGAGTCGATCAGGGTCGAGCCCGTTGAGCACGACGATCGCTCCGGCTTCGGCAAGACCGCGCGCGATGGTCGACCCGATCCCCCTGCTCGAACCGCTGATGAGGGCGACCCTGCCGGTGAGGTCGAAGAGTGAGGATGCCACAGGGCACAGCCTTTCGTGTCTGGGGCGACCGGACCGGCCGCCCCTTCGTTGGACCTAGAGAGCCCCGGCGATGACGAAGATCGCCAGTGCGAAGACGAAACCGATCACAGCGATGAGGGCCTGGCCAACCGTCCAGGTCTTCAGTGTGGTCTTCGCGTCCATCTCGAAGAAGCGGCTGACCAGCCAGAAGCCGGAGTCGTTGACGTGGCCGGCGAACACCGATCCGGCTGCGAGGCTGAGCACGATGGCGACGAGCTGCACCGGGTTGTAGTCGGGGTTGCCCATCACGACGGGCTGCAGGAGCGCGGCGGCGGTGGTCAGGGCGACGGTTGCCGAGCCCTGCGCCAGACGCACGATCGCAGCGATCACGAAGCCCGCAACGATGACAGGCAGTCCGATCGCGTTGAGCGAGGCTGCGATGGCATCCCCGATCCCGCTCTGGCGGAGCACGCCGCCGTACATTCCACCGGCACCAGTGATGAGGATGATCGCGCACACCGGGCCGAGTGCACTGTCGACGACTGACTCGACGAGGTTGCCCGACTTGTTCTTCGCCCAGCCGAGCAGCCACATGGCGAACACGACGGTGATGAGAAGGGCGACGGGGGTTTCACCCAGAGCGCGGAGGATCTGGACCCAGGTGTCGTCGAGCGACACGACGCCGGCGGTCGCGAGCATGTTCAGGCCGGTGTTGAGGAAGATGAGTCCGAGAGGAAGCAGGAGGAGGAACAGGATCGTCCGGAGCTTCGGCGAAGATTCGAATTCGGTGAAGTCGCCGTTCGAACCGCGAAGGATCGAGGGCACAGGAAGGTTGTACTTGCGCCCGACGTATCCGCCGAACAGGTGACCGACGAGGTACCAGGTCGGGAGGGCAACGACGAGACCGAAGATGAGTACGAGTCCGACGTCTGCGCCGAGCAGACCGGTCGCCGCGACGGGACCGGGGTGCGGGGGAACGAAGATGTGCATGACCGAGAAAGCCACAGCAGAGGGGAATGCGTACATCAGGAACGAACCACCGAGACGGCGCGCGACCGCGAAGATGATCGGCAGCATGACGACGAGTCCGGCGTCGAAGAAGATCGGGAACCCGAACATGAGTGAGGCGATGGCGAGGGCGAGCGGTGCACGCTTCTCCCCGAACTTCCGGATCAGCGCGTCGGTGAGGACCTGGGCTCCACCGCTGGTTTCGAGCATCCGCCCGAGCATCGCTCCGAGGCCGACGAGGAGCGCGACGCTGCCGAGGGTTCCACCGAAACCGGTCAGCAGGGTCGGGACCAGGGACGCGGTCGGGATGCCGGTCGCAACGGCGGTCAGCAGGCTGACCATGATCAACGCGAGGAAGGCGTGGATCTTGAACTTCATGATGAGGACAAGCAGCAGGGCGATGCCCAGCGCGGCGATCCCCAGGAGGGCGGGAGCTGAGAGAACCCAGTTCAATTCAAGATCGGTCATCGTTGTTCAATCTCTTTCAGGATCAGCCGGACGATCTCGTCCGGGGCTGCGGTGACGTCGACCGACAGACCGGCCTCGTCGGAGGCGAGTGGCTCGAGAGTCGCGAACTGCGAGTCGAGAAGGGTGGTCGGCATGTATTCGTGGTTGCGCGCTGAGAGCCGGTCGGCCACGAGGTCCTGTCGTCCGGACAGGTGCACGAAGACCAGGCTCGGCTCGACCTCGCGCATGCTGTCGCGGTAACGACGCTTGAGCGCGGAACAGGCGAGCACGACGAGTTCGCCGCGGGAACGCGCGTCGCTTGCTGCCTGCGCGACACGCGCGAGCCAGGGCGCGCGATCGTCGTCTGTGAGGGCGGTGCCTGCGGCCATCGTGGCTTTAGCCTCGGCGCTGTGCAGGTCATCACCGTCGATGAACGTCGCGCCGATGACGGCAGCGAGCTCGCGGCCGATCGTGGACTTGCCGGAACCCTGCACCCCCATCACGATGATCGGGGGCGTGCTGGATGAACTCATGAACTCTCCGGGCTGACAGGGTGGACGCTCCATTACATCCGATTACAGCAGCAAGATGAGCCAATAAATCAGATTTCAAATAGCGACCCTACCAGCCGTCCGATCGGAGTCAAATCGATCGGCTTCTGGCGCGGAGAGTTCGGTCACGCTGACGTGGCGCAACCTCCAGCGGAGGCGGCACGCGCAGCCTCCGCGACGATGTCCGGGACCGACTGGTCGATATCGACCACGATGCCGGGTTCGTCCGGTGCGAGAGGCTCGAGGGCCGCAAACTGCGAATCGAGAAGGCTCGGCGGCATGAAATGGTCGCTCCGACCCTCGAGGCGGGATGCCAGTACCTCCCGGGATCCCGACAGGTGCACGAACCGGGTCGCGGGCGCGTTCTGCAGAATGGCGTCTCGGTACGCCCGGCGCAGTGCGGAACAGGCGATCACCATGCCGCCACCATCGCGCCCGGCATCCGCCAGCGTCGACCCGACCGTGGCCAGCCAGGGCCAGCGGTCGTCGTCGTCCAACGGGGTGCCTCCGGCCATCTTTTCGACGTTCGACTGCGGGTGCAGCGCATCGCCGTCGACGAACGGAACCCCGAGTGCACCGGCGATGAGGGCCCCGATCGTGCTCTTGCCTGAACCGGAGACCCCCATCACGATGATCTGGGCACCGGAGGATGCTCGGTTGTCGGTGTCGATGGTCATGCGTCGATTCTTCCAGTCACCAGTCGTGAACGGTGCCGTCTGCGAGACGGTTGTACGGCAGGTATGCCGTCTCGTACGGGTACTTTCCGGCCTCGTCGACGTTGAGCTCGACGCCGAGACCCGGCTTGTTGCCCGGGTGCAGCATTCCGTCATTCCAGGTGAAGGACTGCTCGAAGACAGCATTGGTCTTGTCGCCGTGCTGCATGTATTCCTGGATCCCGAAGTTGTGGATCGCCATGCCGAGGTGCATCGCGGCGGCCATACCGACCGGGGAGATGTCTGTCGGACCATGCATACCTGACTTGATCTGGTACTGGGAGGCGTAATCGAGCACCTTCCGAAGGTGTGAGATGCCACCGGTGTGGGTGACCGCACTGCGCACGTAGTCGATGAGCTGCTCACGGATGATCTGCTGGTAATCCCAGACGGTGTTGAAGATCTCACCGATGGCGAGCGGCGTCGTGGTGTGCTGTCGAACCAGTCGCAGAGCCTCAGGGTTCTCGGCCGGGGTGCAATCCTCGAGCCAGAACAGATCGTACGGCTCGAGCGATTTGCCGAGCTTCGCCGCCTGGATCGGCGTCATCCGGTGGTGACCGTCATGGAGCAGGGGGATCTCGGGGCCGAACTCGTTTCGCACAGCCTCGAACACCGTGGGCACATGACGAAGATAGCTGCGCGTGTCCCAGTCCTCCTCGGCGGGGAGCGCACCGCGCTGGGCGGGCTCGTGGTCGTATCGAACGCCCGCGTTCGCTTCGAACGTGGCGTTGGAGGCGATGCCATAGATGGATTTGAGGCCAGGAACACCGGTCTGGATCCGGATCGACTTGTATCCCTGCTCCTGGTGCTCGCGCACACTGTCGAAGAGTTCGGGAAGCGACTTGCCCGATGCGTGCCCGTACGCCATCAGCCCGGTGCGTGAGGCGCCGCCGAGCAACTGGTACAGCGGCATGCCGGCTGCCTTCGCCTTGATGTCCCACAGCGCGACGTCGACCGCGGCAATGGCAGCCATGGTGACCGGGCCCCTGCGCCAGTATGCGCTGCGGTAGAGGAACTGCCAGGTGTCTTCGATGTTGCGTGCGTCTCGTCCGATGAGCAGCGGAACGACGTGCTCCGTCAGGTAGGCGACGACTGCGAGTTCGCGCCCGTTGAGGGTGGCGTCTCCGAGGCCGCTGATGCCGTCTTCTGTGGTGAGCTTCAGTGTCACGAAGTTGCGGTCGGGACTCGTGACGATGACGTCGGCCTTCTCAATTTTCATGGTGATTCCTTGATCGTGAGTGGGTGGTTACGCGTCTCGCGGCGTCTCGGCTCCGTGAGGGCGGCCACGGGGGTGCTGCGGCGAGCGTCAGCTGCTCCTGCCCGAATCTCGACGAGCAGATCTGCGTTGTCGACCAGCCGGTCGTCGATGAGTCGCAGGAGCGCCTCATCTGCCGAGTCACCGAGCGCGAGTGCGTTCGCGATGTCGTCAGCAAAGGAATCGGGAAGATCGGCTCCAGCGATGACGAGTGCCAGCCAGGAACCGATGGCACGGATGCCTGCAGCGCCGTCCCGCCCGGCCGCCCGCTCAGCGAACAGCACGGGAACGATGCGCACACGGAGCTTCATCACGCCTTCCATGCCGATCTGTGCGAGCCGATGCTCGATATTTGCGTTGGTGAAGCGCTCGATGAGAGACACCCTGTAATCGGCCAGGTCGAGGCCGTCGGGGAGATGACGGGAGGCCTCGTCCCAGAACCCGTCGACCCAGGTGCGGCAGGTCGGGTCGGCGATGGCCGATGCGACGGTCTCGTGGCCGCGCAGCGCGCCTGCATAGGCGAGCAGGGTGTGTGAGCCGTTGAGCAGCCACAACTTTCGGCGCTCGAATGGCTCGATCTCATCGACGAAGCGGGCTCCCGCGCGCTCCCAGGCCGGGCGCCCGGCCGGGAAGTTCCCGGACAGCACCCAGTCCCTGAACGGTTCGGTGATCACGGGGGCGGCATCCGACCATCCGGTGAGGCGGGCAGCCGTCTCGACGTCTGCAGCCGTTGTCTTCGGCGTGATGCGGTCGACGGAGGTGGAGACGAAGGAGACGTTCTCGCTGATCCAGTCGGCTGTCACCTGATGGGAAAGGGCGGCGAGGGCAGTGAGCCCGGTTTTCACGAATGCGCCGTTGTCTGGCATGTTGTCGCAGGGGACGACGGCAAGAGGACCTCCGCCGGAGAGCTGCCTGGCGTTCAGCCCGAGGACGAGCCGGCCGAGTGTCGTGCTCGGTCCGCCGTCGCGGTCCCTCGACTCGGCGTCGAGGTTGCTCGAAAGCCAGGCGATGTCGTGGCGCATGGCATCGTCGTCGAGGTCGGGCTGACCCGTTGGCGTGAGCCGGTAGCCGGCCTCGGTGATCGTCGTGGTGACGATGGCCGTCGACGGCGCTGCCATCAGGGCGGTGAAACGCTCCAGGTCGGCTCCA
The DNA here is from genome assembly GCF_015752285.1 of Mycetocola sp. CAN_C7. Classification (NCBI taxonomy): domain Bacteria; kingdom Bacillati; phylum Actinomycetota; class Actinomycetes; order Micrococcales; family Microbacteriaceae; genus Mycetocola; species Mycetocola sp. CAN_C7. The sequence goes on along the minus strand of NZ_JADOUY010000004.1, from coordinate 365,537 downwards.
TCGACAGCGTCGACGATGCTCGTCACGATGGAGGCGCTGTCGCCGCTCGACGATCGTTCGATCACCGTGTAGAGCCCGCCCTGCGGCGCGAGTTCCGCGGCGGCCGTCGGGTTCCTGCCGGTGAATGCGGCGATCCCCCACTCCCCGGCTTCGTCGACCTGCGCCGTGTACCAGGCCTGGTGGGCGCGATGGAATGCGCCAAGCCCGATGTGGACGATCCGAACGGGAGCAGCGACGGCATCCGCTCGCCCGTCCCGGTCGGCGAGGGCCGCCCGGGTGAGCGGGACGGCGGGGACGGTTGCAGTGCTCACAGTTTGAAAACCTTTCGGGGCAGCGCGTCGACGAGGTCCCGCACGATCCGTTCGGCGGCGGGCTGGGCGATCCGGCCCTCTCGTACGAGTCGGGCCAGGAACGCGGAATCGAGTCTGCGGGCCATGTCGTGGCGGGCGGGAATGGAGAGAAAGGCGCGGGTGTCGTCGATGAAACCGGAGCTGCGATAGAAGCCGGCCGTCTCGGTCACGGCCGACCGGAACCGCGCAACGGCATCCGGGGCGTCGAGGAACCACCACGGTGCACCGATGTAGACGCTGGGGTAGAAGCCGGCCAGCGGTGCGACCTCACGCGAATAGACCGTTTCGTCGACGCTGAACAGCACGAGGTGGAAGTCTTTCTCGTTGCCGTAGCGCTCGAGCAGCGGACGGATGTTCTCCACGTACGTGGTGGTCACGGGGATGTCGTGTCCGGTGTCCGGACCGAACGCGGCGAACGTCTCGCTCGAGTGGTTGCGATAGACGCCGGGGTGAACGGTCATGACGAGTCCGTCTTCGACGCTCATCCTGGCGCTCTCCATCAGCATGTGGCCGGTGAACGCCCGGGCCTCGCCGGCGGTGAGCGAACCGGTGAGGGCGCGATCGAAGAGAGACGCGGCATCCGACGGCGCCAGGTCGAGGGTGAAGGGCTCGAACACTCCGTGATCGGCCGAGACGGCCCCGTTCTCGACAAAGAACCGGCGGCGACCGGCGAGCGCTTCGATGTACCCGGCATAGCTCGAGACGGAGCTGCCGTTCCAGTCCGCGAGCCTGCCGACGTTCGACGACCACCCCGGAGTGGCCGGGTTGAGGTAGGCATCCGGCCGGAAGGTCGGAAGGACACGCCCGTTGAACGAGGGATCGCCTGCGAGCGCCCGGTGCGCCGCGAGGTCGTCCATCGGGTCGTCCGTCGTCGCCAGCACATCGATGCCGAAACGGGCGAAGAGTGCTCGAGGCCGGAATTCGGGCGTGACGAGGGCGGCCTGGATCCGGTCGTACAGCGCATCGGCGTTCGACTCATCCGGATGGACATCGATACCGAAGAGCGAACTGAACGTGCTCTGCAGCCAGTAGCCGGATGCCGTACCGGCATAGAGCTGCCAGTGTGCGCTGAAGGTGCGCCAGACCTCGCGTGGTGAGGCGACCGGCATCGACGCGGACGTGCTCGGTATCCCGAGGGCGTCGAGGTCGACCCCGGCGGCGTGCATCAGCCGGGTGACGTAGTGGTCGAACCTGATGAAGAGTTCGGCGGGATCCGGGAACGGCTGGTCGTCGACGAGGAGTGATGGAGCGACGTGGCCGTGCGGCGAGATGATGGGCAGGTCGGCGACCTGTTCGTACAGCGCCCTGGCCACGTCGCGCGTGGCGGGGTCAGAGGGAAACAGTCGGTCCTGGTCGAGTTGCAGCTTCATTGACACTCCTCCATTCAACAGTGAGTCGGTCTTTGTGTCAACCGGTTGCCAAGCCGTCCTCTCCATAACAACTGACAGCGTAGAGGGTGCCGTCGTTCGGAGTCCCCCGAGCTGTCAACCGGCTTCCACGGTCGGATGCCGCGAATCCCTGGAGGAATCTCAGTGGCGAAAATCGGCGTTCAGGCCATGATGCTCGAAGACAGTTGTGCCGAAGACGCGAAAGCCCTCGACGTGTCGATGATCCGAATCGGCATGCTCCCGTTCGACGCGATGGGCTCGCTCGACACCGTGCTCGAGTTCTGCGACGCGACCAACGATGTCGCGGCCCGCCTTGCCGAACACGGCATCCGGCTCTACCACCACAACCACCACATCGAATTCGCGACGTACGACGGCAAGCAGCTGCTCGACACCATCGCGGACCGTGCGCCACTTCTCGGTCTCGAGCTCGATGTGCATTGGATCCAACGGGGTGGCCTCGACCCGGTCTCCACGATCGCGAAGTACGGCGACCGGGTGGCGATGGTGCATCTCAAGGACTACCGCATCGGCTCGCTGCCGGACTCGGCGTTCCAGGCGCTGGCTGAGGGCGACGTCCCCGCCTTCATGGCGGCGTTCACCGGTGTCGTACAGTTCGCCGAGGTGAGAGAAGGCAATCTCGACTTCCGTGGCATCGTCGAGCAGAGCATCAGGAGCGGTGCGGAGTATCTTCTCGTCAAGCAGGACGATGTGTATGGGCGGGATGTCTTCGATTGCCTGACGACGTCGAGGGAGAACCTCATGGCGCTCGGCTACAGCGACCTCTTTTAGTCGCGGCCACCGTCGCTCCCGTGCGGAGTGTCCGACCGCACTCGCCTGCCGGCGTCAGCGCGTCGGGCGCCCGGTCGAAGAACGCACGACGAGCTCGGTGACGATGGGCTTTTCCCCCGCGACGGGGGCGATCACGCGGTCCCCGCCAGAACCGACCATCTGAAGCGCGAGACGCACTGCTCGCTCCCCGGCGAGCGCCAGCGGCATCCTGATGGTGGTGAGCGCCGGCGTGGTGAAGTCGGAGCCGAAGATGTCGTCGAAGCCGATGATGCTCATCCGACCGGGTACGTCGATGCCCTGCTCCCCTGCCGCGCGAAGCAGGCCGATGGCCATGAGGTCGTTGTATGCGACGACGGCGGTGACGCCAGAGGCGATGATCCGGGACAGCGCTGCCCGGCCTCCGTCGAGGGTCGGCACGCCGGGGCCGATCTCGACGATCGACATTCCCCTGGCTGGTGCCCGTTCGAGCAGGCTGGCCCAGCGGGTGCCGCTCATCCACGAGTTCGCCGGCCCGGAGAGGTAGGCGACGCTTGTGTGTCCGAGCTCCTGCAGGTGAGCAAGCGCCTGATCGATGCCCGGGTTCACATCGGGGAGGATGCTCGACACGCCTTCGACGTCACGGTTGATGAGCACAAGAGGTTTCGACGCCGCGAGGTTCTGGATCCGTTCATCGTCGAGCCGGGTGGTGCCGAGGATGAGGCCGTCGACCGACGGCTGCACCCGCTCGGCCGTCGTCGCCTCGCGCTCCCCTGACTCCTGCGATTCCGCGATGACGAGGGTGTACCCCTCCTGGCTTGCCGCCTGTTCGGCTCCGCGAACGATGCCGAAGATCATCGGGTTGGTGATGTCGGCCAGCAGGAGGCCGAGGGTATTGGTGCGGCCGGTCGGTAACGCTCGCGCCATCGGGTTGAGCCGGTAGTTGAGGTCTTTCGCGGCCTGGTGGATCCGCTCCTCGGTCTTGATGTTGATCCGCCCAGGCTGGCTGAGCGCACGGGAGACCGTCGACGGGTTCACGCCGGCCAGCCTGGCTACGTCATAGATCGTCGGAGCCGATTTGCCGCGAGACCCGCGGCGTGCGGGCTGGCTCGGTTCATTCGCAACGGCCTCAGTGGGCATCTGGGTACTCCTCCGGGCGCGGTTTCACGCCGTCTCGCGGCCGCCTCTGCGGTCGGGACTACGGTATCGCACGGACCGGAAACCCGGCCTACGCCGCGACGCCCGCCTGAATGTCCTGTTCACGCTGCTGCGCAAGCAGCCGGCGGCGGTTGGCTCGAGGGTGCTCCTGGCGATCAGGGTCAGGCACGGGCGAGGCGAGCAGCAGCCGCTGCGTGTACGGATGCTCCGGGTGCACGGTCACAAACAATCGTTGCCGAAATCAACATCCGCCACCCAGTCGGTACGCAAAACGGCCCCGCCGCGCCGCGACGGGGTCGTTCGGTTTCGCAACGTCAGGGGCGTCCGGAGAACTGGCCCTCTTCTGCGATTCGCGAGTTGAGCTCGCTGAGGAAGAGCTCGTCGTCGAAGTCGAGTGAGACCTCCTGCCCTGTCCAGGCAGAGAGGTGAATGGCGTTCGCGAGACGGACACCCATGATGCCGTCCGAACCGGGCGCGAGCAACGGCGTGCCGTCGAGAATGTTCGCCGCGAAGTTCTCGAGAACACCGGCGTGCTGAGAGCCCCACGCCGAGTCGAACTCGATGATCTCCTGCGTGTACAGCTCCGCGAGATTCATTTGGCCCATGAACAGCTTGCGTACGTCGTCCATCCCCATGCCCTCGGAGATCTCCCGTTCCGGACGGCTGAGCCGGGTCACGGTTGCGGTCTTGCTGTTCTCGACGACGATCTTGCCCCGGTCGCCGACGATCTCGAAGCGATCGGTTCCGGTCAACTCGTGGGTGGCCGTGACGAACACCCCGGTGGCCCCGTTGCCATAGTCGACGAGAGCGGTGACCTCGTCTTCTACGGCAATGTTGCGTCGGTACCCGAACGCGACCTTCGAATAGACCGAGACGGGGACACCGCAGATCCACTGCCACAGGTCGAGTTGGTGCGGGGCCTGGTTCACCAGGACTCCCCCGCCCTCTCCGCCCCACGTGGCGCGCCAGGCGCTCTGGTCGTAGTATCCCTGCGGACGCCACCAGTTGGTGATGATCCAGTTGGTGCGCAGAATGCTCCCGATCTCGCCGTTGTCGACGATCTCCTTGAGCCGCATGTACAGCGGGTTGTTGCGCTGGTTGAACATGATGCCGAAGCTCAACTCCGGCTTCGACGCGGCGACGGCATTGAGCTCGGAAACCTGCTTCGTGTACACCCCTGCCGGCTTCTCGACAAGCGCGTGAACGTTGCGTTCCAGCGCGTCGATACCCATTTGCGGGTGGAGGAAGTGCGGAACGCAGGTGATGATCGCGTCGACCGTTTCACTCTCGAGCAGGTCGATGTGGTTGCCGAAGAACGCGGCATCCGGGTAACGCTCGGAGGCGACGGCCGCTTTCGTCTGGTCGTGGTCTGCTATCGCTGCAACCTCCATGTTGGGCACGAGGCCGTCGGCGATGAATGACGCATACGTGGAGCCCTGGGCACCGAGCCCGATGATTCCGAGGCGGACTTTCTTCGTCATATCTGTGGGTTCCGTTCCGTGGGGTCTGAGAGTTTTCTGGTGCGTTGTCCCGCCCGCTCCGGGTACGACTGGTCGTAGACGTCCTGGATGATGTCGAACGACTTCCGTGCCGCTTCGGCGACGATCCAGAACCGCTCTCCGCGGCGAGCATCAGCCGGTCTGCCTCGTCCCTGGTGTGGGTAAGAAACTTTTCGAGAACCACATGAATCCCGCGCTCGAGCGCGTCGATCGCGAGAGCGGCGTGGTGTCGTGCGGTGTGCAGATCTGAATCACGTCCGGTGAGATCTCGTCGAACAGGGCACGGTGATCGGCGACCGGGCCCGGTCGCTTCAGCACCCTCGCCGCCGACGACTGTCCTGCCTGCGGAGACGGCCGATCGGGCGACCGAAGCGTCCTCCACCTCTCCGATGGCGACGATGTCGATCTCGGCCGCTTCAAGGAGGTCGGCGAGGTCTGCGAACAGTCGCACTCCCTCGCCCGCGAACCGGTTCACGACGGTATCGATCAACAGCGATCCTGCCTCCTCCGGAGCGATGACCGCGACAAGCCGCAGGTCCGGGTGGGCGACGACGACGCGGGCGTGGGCACGCGCGATCGGGCCGGCGCCGACGATGGCGACGGTAGCCCGAGTCATTTCGTGCTCACGCCGATTTCGGCGAGCAGTCCGGCGAATGCGCGGGCCGCCTGCCCGAATGCGGCGGGGCCCGAGAATCCGCCCAGGGAGTGCGCTGCGCTGAGGTGGGGCTCGAGCGAGGCGAACCCGGTATAGCCGTCGTCGCGCAACGCGGTGAGGGTTTCGAGCACCTGGCCATCGCCGTGCCCGGCGGGGACCACCTGGCCCGTCGCCGCGACGGCGTCCTTCACCTGAAGGTAGTCGAGGTACTGCCGGAGGAGAGCGAACCCGGTGTCGTGGGGGCGCTCGACACCCACCTGGACGAAGTTGGCGCTGTCCCAGGCCAGCCGGAGAGCCGGCGAGCCGACGGACTCGACGAGGTCGAGCACGCGCTCGGGGGTGTCGCCGTAGATGCCCTTCTCGTTCTCGTGCAGGAGAGTGACGCCCTCGCGTTCGGCTTCATCTGCCAGTCGTCGCATGCGGAACATCACCGCATCGCGCGTGGATTCGACCGTCACACCGTCTCCTCGGAAGAACGAGAAGATGCGGATGTTCGGGGTGCCGAGGGCATGCGCGACGCGGATGATCCTGCGCAGGCGTTCCACCTCGAGTTCCGGATCGAGCGAAACATCGACCTTGCCGATCGGTGATGCGACAGCAGACGCCTGGAAGCCCTGTGCCGTCAGCTGGCCGGCGAGCGCCGAGAGCTGATCGTCGGTGAGATCGACCACGTTCACGTCCCAGGTGCTTCTCACCTCGAGGTGAGAAGCACCGAGCGCCTCGAGCACCGCCATCTGGATCGCCGGGTCAGGGGAGATCTCGTCGCCGAAACCCGACAGGGTCCAGGTCACAGATTCGGGTTTGGTCATGTCTCCGAGCCACCTTTTCGTCGTTCACGTCTCTGGGAACCCTCGGCGGGCTTCTCCGCCGGGCACTCCGGTCAGCTTAGGCGGCGACCGTCGATCCTGCAACCGATTGCCAAATGAGCGTCCGAGTGGCCATGGTAATCCACCGTGATCCGTGGCAACCGGTTGACGAAACCGCCGGGCACAGTGCGGGATAGGCCACAAGCGGGCGTCTCCTCCCCCGCGCTGCCCGGATAACAAGGATTTCCTCATGGTCGATCTCCGCGCACAGTTCCACCGGGTGATCCTCACCGATGCCTCGATGATGGTCGGAATGACCCAGGCGATGAGGCGGAGAGACCTCGTTCCAGCAGCGATCGCGGCCGGCTGCGACGAACGACTGCACGACGCCGTCATCCGGATCCTCGCGCTGGAGGCCTCGCTCGGTCTCCACACCATCCCGCGGGACGAGCTCGTGCCGTCGACCGACGCCCTGTCGGTCATCGGCAGCGCCGAACACCATGCCATCGCTGCCGACATCGCCGACAAGACGGTCACCCTGGTGAAGGACACCCAGCAGAATCTCCCCCTGACACCAGACACCCGTAAGCGGATCCGGCTCTATGGCATCAGCGGTCGGGCAGTGACCGTCGAAAAGATTCAGGGGCTGTCGGAATACACCAGCACGTTCAATGAGAAGGTGTGGTGCGACACGTTCGGGACCCGCCTGTAGCCTCACGCCGGTTCCATCGTCACGTGAGGAATCGGACATACCCGATTTGCTAGCGTGTACAGGGAGCACGGCCTTCTCGCCATGCTCCCGTTCTTCCGGATTGCCTCCGGCTCCCGTTCTTCCTGACCGCTCACCACAAGAGGAGACCTCCATGGCGGATACATCACAGGCCCAGGCCAACATCGGCGTCGTCGGGCTGGCGGTGATGGGCTCGAACCTGGCCAGGAACCTGGCCAGCCGCGAGGGCAACACCGTTGCGGTCTACAACCGTTCATGGGCCAAGACCGACACGCTCATCACCGAGCACCCCGAGGCCGGTTTCGTGGCCTCGGAGAAGATCGAGGACTTCGTCGCGTCGCTGCAGAAGCCCCGCACCGCGATCATCATGGTGCAGGCGGGCAGGGGCACCGACGCGGTCATCGACCAGCTGACCGAGCTCTTCGAACCGGGTGACATCATCGTCGACGGCGGCAATGCGCTGTTCACCGACACGATCCGTCGCGAGAAGGCGGTCCGTGAGACGGGCATCAACTTTGTCGGTGCCGGGATCTCCGGTGGCGAGGAAGGCGCGCTCAAGGGGCCGTCGATCATGCCGGGCGGTTCCGCCGAAGCCTACGAGACCCTCGGCCCGATCCTCGCGTCGATCGCTGCGATCGCCGAAGGTGAGCCGTGTGTCACGCACATCGGAACAGACGGCGCAGGCCACTTCGTCAAGATGATCCACAACGGCATCGAATATGCCGACATGCAGCTCATCGCCGAGGCGTATGACCTGATCCGCCGCGGTACGGGCAAGTCCCCCGCCGAGATCGCCGAGGTCTTCGCCGAGTGGAACAGGGGTGAGCTCGAAAGCTACCTCATCGAGATCACCGCAGAAGTGTTGCGCCAGGTCGACGCCAGGACCGGTCAGCCTCTCGTCGACGTCATCGTCGACCAGGCCGGTTCGAAGGGCACCGGGGTGTGGACTGTCCAGACCGCGCTCAACCTGGGAACGCCGGTCTCCGGCATCGCCGAAGCCGTGTTCGCGCGCGGTCTGTCGTCGCACCCGGAGCAGCGTGACGCGGCATCCGATCTGCCAGGACCGAGCGACACCTGGACCGTCGACGATCAGGACGCCTTCATCGAAGACGTCCGCCTTGCGCTGTACGCCTCGAAGATCGTTGCATACTCGCAGGGCTTCGACGCCATCGCGGCCGGCGCTGACGAATACGGCTGGAACATCGACCTCGGCGCCGTGTCGAAGATCTGGCGGGGCGGTTGCATCATCCGTGCCCAGTTCCTCAACCGCATCGCGGACTCGTACGAGGCCGTCCCCGACCTCAAGCTCCTGCTCGCCGCTCCGTACTTCGCTGACGCGATGGCCGGCGCTCAGGATGCCTGGCGTCGCGTCGTCGTCGCATCGGCTCAGTCCGGTATCCCTGCTCCGGCGTTCTCCTCGTCGTTGTCGTACTACGACGGATTGCGCGCTGAGCGGCTCCCGGCCGCCCTCGTGCAGGGTCAGCGCGACTTCTTCGGCGCTCACACCTACAAGCGGACCGATGCTGCTGGCACCTTCCACACGCTGTGGTCCGGCGACCGCAGCGAGATCCAGGCAACGGACAGCCACTAGGCAGGGCCGGCTCTTCGGGCCCTCTCCGCTGCAGCGGTGGGGGCCCGATCTTCGTGCTGCCGCTCAACAGGAGATTCTGCTCCGGATGCACGCCTGACAGGAGAATCCGGCGATCTGAGCACACCGGATCCTGTCGGGCGTTCAGGTCAGCGGCGAGGTGGTACCGGTACCCTTGACGTATCGCCCGAACCCGGAAGGCACCATGACGACGAATCTGACGATCCGCCCGGATACCAGGCGGGCAGCCAGCTGGAACCTGCTGCCGGGAGTACTGCTCGCGGCATCCGGGCTGTTGTTGTTCGGTCTGCATTGGCGTCCTGGCGGCTACGTCGTGCTCCTCGCTGCGCTTGTCGCCGCTGTGGTGGTCAACCGCGCCCTCGCGAAGGATCTGCTGCTCATTGCCGCCGGGCTCGGCATCATCAGCCTCGTCGAGATCAACACCGACATCTCGTGGGAACACATGGTCGTCATGGGCCTCGCCCTCGCCGGTGCTGTCCTCGTCCCCTACCTGGTCTCCCGGTTCGTCTACCGCGACCATGCCATCCGATTCCCCGTCGCCACCGGCCAGCGCTGGACGAAGGTCGAGTGGTGGTACCTCATCGCCGTGCTCGTGCTCGGCTGGATCCTGCTGCCGATCTACATGATCCCAACGGGCGTCTACGAGAACTGGCCGGCAGCATCCGAACCCGCCGAGATCGGGCGGCTCTTCCTCGGCACGAACGCATTGGGGATCTGGGACGAACTGTTCTTCATCTGCACCTGCTACACCCTGTTGCGGCGGCATTTCCCTGACTGGCAGGCAAACCTGATCCAGGCCGTGCTGTTCACCTCGTTCCTCTGGGAACTCGGCTTCCACTCCTGGGGACCGTTTCTCATCTTCCCGTTCGCACTGGTGCAGGGCTGGATCTTCAAGCAGACCAAGTCGCTGAGTTATATCGTCAGCGTGCACCTGCTCTTCGACCTGGTGCTCTTCCTCGTGCTCCTGCACGCCCACAACCCGCAATGGCTGGCCATCTTCCTCTACTGAGCCCCGACCTCAGCCGCGGATCTGGGAATCGTCCGGGTGCGCCCCCGATCGGTGCGCCTGCGCCTGTCGACGGAGGACAATGGGGATCCCAACCGTGAAGGAGATCCCATGACCGACGACAGCACCCAGAACGCCCCCGTGGAAGACCAGCACCCGCAGCCCATCGAGGACAAAGTCGCCGGCATCCTCGTACAGGAAGAAGCCGACCTCGGCGGCCACGACCAGGCCGAGATTCTCGACGCTCTCCGTCAGCGGTTCGTGGATGCCGGAATCGCCATCTCCGAGGACGAGCTCATCGAGCAGAGCACCCGGATCGCCGCGGCGGACGGCGGAGGCTTCTCGGGCCGCTGAGAGAGGGTCGTTCCTGGCAGACTGTCAACCCCGTGTGCACCACGGGGAATCGGACCTAGCATGGACAGCAGAAGAACCTCCCCCGAGTTGCCTCGCTTAGGTGCTAATGAGAGCACCCGGACGACGTGGCATTCCGGAGATTCTTGGGGGCGGGATAGTCGGGATATCCCGCCCCCTCCTTATGTCATCGCACAGAGCGTTCTACGCGGCACCGTCGAACATGCTCGTCACCGAGCCATCTTCGAACACTTCACGAATAGCACGACCGAGCAGCGGTGCGATCGGAAGCACGGTGAGGCGCTCGAAGCGCTTTTCCTCCGGGATCGGCAACGTGTCTGTGACGACGACCGAGTCGATGAAGTCGCTCTGCAGGATCTCGGTTGCCGGATCGCTGAAGACCGCGTGGGTGGCAGCGACGACGACGCCGATTGCCCCGGCAGCCTTGAGCGCCTCGGCCGCGCGGACGATCGTGCGTCCGGTGTCGATGAGGTCGTCGACGAGCAGGCAGACGCGCCCTTCGACCTGACCGACGATCTCGTGAACGGAAACCTGGTTCGGCACCAGCGGGTCGCGACGCTTGTGGATGATGGCAAGCGGCACGCCGAGCTTGTCGCTCCAGATGTCGGCGACGCGCACCCGACCCATGTCGGGAGAGACGATGGTGAGCGTCTCGGGGTCGAGCTTCTCGCGGAAGTGGTTGAGAAGCACGGGCATCGCGAAGAGGTGGTCGACGGGGCCGTCGAAGAAGCCCTGGATCTGGGCGGCGTGGAGGTCGACCGACATGATGCGGTCGGCACCGGCCACCTTGAACAGGTCGGCGACAAGGCGAGCCGAGATCGGCTCGCGGCCGCGGCCCTTCTTGTCCTGGCGGGCGTACGGGTAAAACGGTGCGACGACGGTGATGCGCTTCGCCGATGCCCGCTTGAGCGCGTCGACCATGATCAGCTGTTCCATCAGCCACTCGTTGATGGGGGCGGTGTGGGACTGGATGACGAAGGCGTCACTGCCCCGGACGCTCTCGTCGAAGCGGGCGTAGAGTTCCCCGTTCGCGAACGTCCTGGCATCCGTCGGGACGAGCTCAGAACCGAGTTCCGAAGCGATGTCGATGGCCAGTTGTGGGTGCGCCCGGCCTGACACGAGAACGAGTCGTTTCACTCCACTGCTTTTAATGCCCGACACGACCCCTGCTTCCTGCCGACACCGTCGGCGTTTGCTGCTTAGTTGTCTTCGTGAGAAGTTTGTGCTGCCTCAGCCGCCTGGGCTGCTGCCGTGCCTGGCCGGTGGGACTGTGTCCAGCCGTCCATGTTGCGCTGCGGGGCGACGCTGATGGCCAGTGATCCGGCCGGGACGTCCTTTCGGACGACCGTTCCAGCACCGGTGTACGCTCCGTCGCCAATTCTAACCGGAGCGACGAAGACGCCGTGCGACCCGGTACGCACGTGGGAGCCGACCACCGAAGAGTGCTTCTTCACGCCGTCGTAGTTGGCGAAGATGCTCCCGGCGCCGATGTTCGAGCCTTCTCCGATTTCGGCGTCGCCGACATAGGAGAGATGCGGCACCTTCGAGCCCGTGCCGATCTTCGCGTTCTTCGTCTCGACGAAGGCGCCGATCTTGCCGTCCGCGCCGAGGAGCGTGCCTGGGCGCAGGTACGAGAACGGTCCGACGGATGCCCCGGCACCGATCACGGCGAGGGTCGCGTCTGTGCGCTTCACCTCGGCGCCCTCCCCGACCTCGCAGTCGACAAGGGTGGTGTCAGGGCCGATCACGGCGCCGGTCTCGATCACGGTCGCTCCGAGGATCTGCGTGCCCGGCTTGAGCGTCACATCCGGTGCGAGGGTCGCTGTGAGGTCGATCCAGGTGGACGCAGGATCCTGGACGGTGACTCCGGCCAGCTGCCAGCCACGCACGATCAGGGCATTGAGGCGGGAGGCCTGCACGCTCAGCTGCGCGCGGTCGTTGACCCCCTCGACGAGCCATGGCTCGGCGACCGGGATGGCGTCGACCCCTCCGCCCGCTGACCGGAGCAGGCCGACCACGTCGGTGAGGTACTTCTCGCCCTGTGCGTTGTCTGTGGTGAGATTGGCGAGTTGCGCACGAAGCGTACCCAGCGTGAAGAGGTACACGCCGGCGTTGATCTCCTGCACCGCGAGTTCCGCCTCTGACGCGTCCTTCTGCTCGACGATGTAGTCCAGTCCGCCGGAGTTCCCGCGAATGATGCGGCCGTACCCGGTCGCATCATCGAGGATCGCAGAGAGCAGGGTCGCAGCCGTTCCGGAATCCCGGTGCCTGGTCACGAGCGAGGCGAGCGTCTCGGCGTCGAGAAGGGGCACGTCACCGTTGACGACGAGCACATCACCATCGAAGTCGGCGGGAAGCGCTGCGACCGCCTGCTCGACGGCGCGGCCGGTGCCCGGTACGTCGTCCTGGTCGACGATGATGCTGTCGGGGAGCTCGGCGGTGATCACCTCGACGAGACGGTCACGCTCGTGCCGGACGACGGCGACGACGTGGGCGGCGTCAAGCGCCCTGGCGGTCGCGAGCACGTGCCCGACGAGCGGCACACCGGCGATCGGATGCAGCAGCTTCGGTGTCGAGGACTTCATCCGTGTTCCCTGGCCTGCGGCCAGGATGACGATGGCGAGCTTGGTGTCTGGCACAGGTTCTCCCCGAGAGTGCGGCGGGCGCGAGCCCTGATGGTGGTCTGTCGTGCCGGTCCTGTGTGGCCGGGATTCTCCGCTCCGCCTCCAGGACTCGAACCTGGACCGAACAACTCCAAAGGTTGCCGTGCTGCCATTACACTAAGGCGGACCGCACTCGCGTGCAGGAACCAAGTCTGCCAGATACTTCCTGAACTGCCCGCCGCCGGCCAGCCGCCATAATGGACGCATGCCCGAAGACAACGACGAAGTAGATCGCATCGTCGAGGCCTGGCAGCACGAAAGACCCGACCTCAACTTCGCTCCCCTGCAGGTCCTGTCCCGGGTCGGCCGCCTCACCCGCCACCTCGACCGGGCCCGCCGCACGGCGTTCACCCGCTCGAAGCTCGAGTCGTGGGAGTTCGACGTGCTGAGCGCACTTCGCCGGGCAGGCGACCCGTACACGTTGAGCCCGAAGCAACTTCTCCAGCAGACGCTGGTGTCTAGCGGAACGATGACCAACAGGATCGACCGGCTCGTAGCATCCGGTCTCGTCGAACGGAAGGCAGACCCGGGTGATGGTCGCGGGATCCTTGTCGTGATGACCGGTACCGGCCTGACCCGGGTCGACGCGGCCATCACGCGCCTCGTCGACGCAGAGGCCGAGCTGCTGTCAGCGCTGTCGACCGCCGATCAGCTGAGGCTCGCTGCCCTGCTCCGCAAGCTCAGCATGGGGTTCGACCAGGGCTGACCGGCCCTGACCGCCCTCGCGGCGGCCTGCACAGGTCAGGCTTTGTCGTCGGCCGGGTCACCGGGCTTGCGTTCGACGGTGGTCGCGGTGTCACCGGATGCGACGTGGTCGGGGCGCTCTCGCCCACTCTCCTGAATCGCGCCAGGTGAGATCTCCGCATCGGTGTCGATCACGTCGATCGCGCCGGTTCGAGCCTCTTCGTACCAGTCGCTCAGAGCAGGGTTCTCGGTGTCGAGCCATGCTCCGGCTCCCTGCTCTGGAGCGACTTCTCCTGCCGCGAAGACGAAGTCGTCTCCGTGCTTCTCGATCCCGGCACGCACACCCTCGGCGATGGCGACGCGGGCGTACTTTCGACGGATGATGTACGGGTCGGTCTGCAGGCCACGCCACCACGCGACCATCATGAGCATGAGCACGACGGCGAACGGCAGGGCCGAGACGGTGACGAGCGCCTGCAGGGCGTTGAGTGATTCCGAGCCACCGGCGAGCAGGAGGGTCACGGCGATGCCGGTGAGGGCGAGGCCCCACACGATGGTCACCCAGTGCGACGGCTCCGGGCGCCCGCGCTGGGTCATCGAGCCCATCACGATCGACGCCGAGTCGGCGCTGGTGATGAAGAAGATGACGATGGACAGCATGGCGACGACCGAGGTGATCACACCGAAGGGCAGGTTGTCGAGCACGACGAAGAGAATGTCCTGGCTCTCTTCGGCGGCATCCATCGCGCTGGCCGTCTGCTGGAGCCACATCGAGGTGCCCCCGAAGATTCCGAACCACACCAGGCACACGAGGGACGGCACGACGATGACGACGGTGACGAACTCCCGGAGCGTCCGTCCGCGGGAGATCTTCGCGACGAACATTCCGACGAACGGCGTCCACGACACCCACCAGGCCCAGTAGTACGTGGTCCAGGTCTCCATGAAAGCGGCCGCTTCGGGCCCCTCGGCGGCGGATCGCTGCAGCATCGTCCCCAGGTCCTCGAAGAAGGTCACGCCTGCGGCTGGGATGAAGTTGAGCAGGAACAGGGTCGGCCCGGTGATGAAGACGAAGAGGCCGAGGCACAGAGCGAGTGCCATGTTCGCGTTCGACAGGGCGCGGATGCCGCGCTTGATTCCCGAGACCGCCGAGATGATGAATGCGATGGTGAGTACGACCATGATGCCGACGATGACGGTGTTGGCCAGCTCACCGACGCCGGCGACGACCTCGATGCCCCGGCCGATCTGCAGCGCTCCGATGCCGAGAGAGACAGCGGTTCCGAACAGCGTCACGATAATCGCGAAAATGTCGATGACCGCCCCGAACACGCCCTTGGTGCGGTCGGAGAAGATCGGATCGAAGATCGCCGAGATGAGCGGCGACCGCCCACGACGATACGCCGAGTAGGCGATCGCACCGCCGACGAGCGCGTAGTACGCCCATGCCATCGGCCCCCAGTGGAACATGGTCTGTGCCATGGCGCTGTGCATGGCGTCGCGACTCCCCGGATCGACGTCGAACGCCGGTGGCACGTTGGTGAAGTACTCGAGGGGCTCGTAGGGTCCGAAGAACAGCAGCCCGATTCCCATGCCGGCGCTGAAGAGCATCGCGATCCACGAAACGAAGGAGTACTCCGGCTTCTCGTCGTCTGAGCCCAGACGGATGTGACCGGTCGATGAATACCCGACGATCATCATGAAGGCGAATACGAAGATCGTGAGGAGCGAGAACAGCCAGCCGAAGTTGGTGGAGACCCAGGTCAATGCCCCCGATGAGACGGCGCCCATGCCCGGGCTGTCGATCAGGCCCCATCCGATGAAGCCGACCACGAAGACCCCGGCGATGGCGAAGACCCACCAGTTGGTCGGAAACGTGCGGCCGGTGTCCTCCACCCCGATTCCCGGAATGAGGGCCGGGTGAACCGAGACATCGGCCTCG
Source organism: Mycetocola sp. CAN_C7 (assembly GCF_015752285.1). NCBI lineage: Bacteria > Bacillati > Actinomycetota > Actinomycetes > Micrococcales > Microbacteriaceae > Mycetocola > Mycetocola sp. CAN_C7. The sequence continues at coordinate 349,907 of NZ_JADOUY010000004.1, read as the reverse complement.
GTCAGTTCACTGAGGATGCGCTTCGCAGCGCCCTTCGTCGGTTTGGGGTGCTCGGTCGGTGATTCGTTCTGCGTGTCTGCAGGCATGGTTCCCCGGTGTCGGCGGTCAGAGACCCACCATGCTAGTCGTCACCCCGGCCGCCGTCGAAAGCGGCGACGGGGCACCGGCTGCTCAGCGACGCATGATCTTTCTGGCCAGCGAGTTGCCGAAGAACTGGATGAGCTGCACGAAGATGATCACGACGAGCACCGCCGCCCAGGTCACGATCGGGTTGAACTGCCGGTACCCGTACTGGATGGCGAAGTTACCGATACCTCCGCCGCCGATGTATCCGCCGACGGCTGTCATGTCGACGATCACGATCACGACGAAGGTGTATCCGAGGATCAGCGGCCCGAGCGCTTCAGGCAGCAGGATGGTGCGGATGATCCGGAACGGGCCCGCTCCTGCAGCACGCGCCGCCTCGATGACCCCGGGTGAGACGGTCAGCAGGTTCTGTTCGACGATGCGGCTGATGCCGAATGCCGCTCCGATCGAGATGGCGAAGATCAGGGCGCCGTTTCCGATGCCGGTGCCAAGCACCTGCCGGGCGAGTGGCTGGATGGCCGCGATGAAGATGATGAAGGGAATCGGCCGGAAGATGTTCACGAAGACGTTGATCACTGTGAACGCGACCCGGTTCTCGAGGATCGAACCGGCTCGGGTGACGTACAGGCCGAGGCCGATGAACAGTCCGGCGATTCCGCCGAAGACGAGGCTGGCGGCGACGATGTACAACGTCTCCCATGCTGCCTCGCCGAGCAGGGGAAGGAGGTCGATGAGCTTGTCCATGGTCAGCGCACCTCCGTCACTTCTGAATGGGTGGCTATTCGGGCGAGCGTCGCATCGATCGCGGCATCCTGACCGGTGAGAGCGAGGGTGAGGTGTCCGAAAGCCCGGCCGCGGATGTCGTTGATTCCGCCGTAGACGAGTTCGAACCGGATGCCTGCGGCGGCGAGATCGAGAAAGACCTGAGCCTGCGAGTCGTTGCCGTCCCGGAATGAGAAGGTGACGATCCTGCCGTCGTGGCGGACCTTGAGGGTGGCCACGTCGGTCGGCGACGGGATGCCCTGTACCACGGTGGAGACGAACCGGGCGGATGCCGGATTCTGCGGCTGGGAGAAGACGTCGAACACGTCGCCCCGTTCGACGATCCGCCCTCCGTCCATCACAGCCACTTTGGTGGCGAGACTGCGGATGACGTCCATCTCGTGGGTGATCAGAATGATGGTGACGCCGAGTTCCCTGTTCACCCGGTCGAGAAGGCCGAGGACCTCGCTCGTCGTCTCGGGGTCGAGGGCGCTCGTCGCTTCGTCGGCGAGCAGCAGTGAGGGTGAGGTGGCCAGCGCCCTGGCGATGCCCACCCGCTGCTTCTGCCCGCCGGAGAGCTGGTCGGGGTAGTTCTTCGCTTTGTCACTCAGCCCGACGAAGGCGAGCATCTCGGCCACCCGGGCCGTGATCTCCGCAGCGGGTCTTCCGGCTACCTCGAGCGGGTACGCCACATTCCTGGCCACCGTTTTCGAGTTGAAGAGGTTGAACTGCTGGAAGATCATCCCGATGTCTCCGCGAACGGCGCGCATCGACCGCTCACGCAGCGAGGTGATCTCGGTTCCGTTGACGACGATGCTGCCCGATGTCGCCTTCTCGAGGCCGTTGACCAGTCGCACGAGAGTGGACTTGCCTGCACCGGAGTAGCCGATGATCCCGTAGACCTCACCCTTCTCGACCTCGAGAGTCACACCGTCGATTGCGACGACGGGGGCGCCTCCCTTGGCGGCTGCCGGGTAGCTCTTGACGACATCCGTCATGCTGACGATACTCACGGTGTTCCTCTCGCTGACGCGGACAGGCGCCGGAGCACTGCTCCGGCGCCCTCCGCTGTGATCGGGCTGAAACGGGTGTTAGCCCTGCTCGGCGATCTGCTCCTGAACCGTCTTCAACGACGCGACGAGGTCGTCGACCGGCGTGGTCAGCATCACGGCTGTTCCGCCGGAGTGCTCGATGACGGCCTCGGTCACTGCCGGCGTGTTCTGGTAGATCTCGACGAGCTTCTTGAAGGTCTCGTTGTCCTTGTCCTCGGCACGGGCCGCGAAGATGTTGGCGTACGGGAGGGCGTTGGGATCAGACGGGTCGTCCTGCGCGATGGCATCGGTCGCCTCGAGACCCGAGTCGACGATGAAGTCGTTGTTGATGATCGCCGCGGCGACGTCCGGAAGAGAGGTTGCGGTCAGGGTCGGGTCGAGTTCGGTGACCTTCACCCGCGACTCCGCCTCGTCGATCTCCGAGATCGTCGAGTACGCGCTGCCGCCTCCGTCGAGGGTGATGAGGTCGGCCGACTGCAGCACGAGGAGGGCACGGGCGAGGTTGCTCGGGTCGTTGGGCACGGCGACCGTTGCACCATCCGGGATGTCTTCGACGTTCTCGTACTGCGTCGAGTACAGGCCGAGCGGGTAGATGGCCGTCGCACCGACCGGAACGAGGTCCTGTCCGTTGGCCTCGTTGTAGTCGGCGAGGTAGATGATGTGCTGGAACTGGTTGAGGTCGACCTCTCCCTCGGCCAGCGCGGGGTTCGGTTGGTTGTAGTCCGAGAAGTCGACGAGCTCGACGGTGATGCCTTCGTCTGCTGCGGCGTCGACGTAGATCTCCCAGTACGGGTCGCTGGCGCCCACGACGCCGATCTTGACCGTTTCCGTTTCACTTTCGGTGGACTCGCTGGCGGGGCCAGCGCAGCCGGCGAGGAGCGCGGCGATCGGCACGACGGCCAGCGAGGCCAGGATGCTCTTCTTGAGGGACGTCTTCTTCACTGTGTTTCCTTTGCTTCGATGTGTGGCGGGAGAGCCGGGGGCGGGCACAGCGAACACCGGGAATTCCCGGAGGAAAAGAGTGGAGGGGCTGCGCCGCGTCGACGCTGGCACGAGAACCAAAATAGCTGGGAAATCTCCAAATAGCGAAGCGGTACGTCACGTTCTGTAATAGATTATTCCGCTGATTCGGGGAGCATCCTCAGAAACTTCGATTGGAGCGGCATCCGCGCTCATGACCGGCGGATGACGGCATCCGCGCGCGCACGACGATGAATTCAGTGCCCTGCGCACTCTGGTCTCCGCACTTCGCTGAGTCCAACCTCAGGAGAGTGCCCCAAATTCAGGAGAGTGCCCCAAATTCAGGAGATTCATGACGACACTCCGGATGGGAACGCTCTCACCACGGCGTGTCGGGAGAATCTCCTGAATTTGTCGTCCGAGCAACCTTCAATCCGTCGTCCGCACAATGGGGGCGGATGTCAGACGGCGACGTCGACCTCGATCACTGCCCACGACAGGGCGGGCAGCCGGAGCGCCACTCCCCCGTCCGACACGGTGACGCCCCGGAGAGGCTGAAGTCTCACGCGCTCGGCATCCTTCGTGTTGGAGACGTTCCGATCCGCGTCGTCTGGCGCCTCGAGCACCTCGGCCCGCACGATGTGCTCGGGCGTGAACCCATGCAGAGCGATTTCGACCTCAGCCGCGTCATCGAGGCTGCGGTTGGCGAGGAACAACGCGACCCGCGAGTTCTCCTCATCCCAGGTCGCACTCACGTCCACCACATCCGCGTCGCCATACCTGGCCGTCTCGATCCGGTCGGCGGCCACGCGCGCGCTGAGGATCCGCCCGCGAGCGAGAGCAGCCATCCGCGCGAACGGCCAGAAGATGGCCTGACGCCAGGCCGGCCCGTTCTCCTCGGTGAGGATCGGCGCGATCACGTTGACGAGCTGCGCCTGGTTCGCGATCTTCACCCGGTCACCGTGCCGCAGCAGTGAGTTGAGCAACGTGCCGACGACGACGGCATCCGTCATCGTGTACTCGTCCTCGATCAGGCGCGGATGCTCCCTCCAGCCGGATTCCTGCACCCGGTGCAGCTGGTCTTCCGTGTCACGTCCGCTCTGGTACCAGACGTTCCACTCGTCGAAGGAGAGGTTGATGCGTTTCGAGTGCCGCCCGCGCGCACGGACGGCATCCGCAGTCGCGACCACGGACTCGATGAAGTGGTCCATGTCGAGCGCGCACGCCAGAAAGCTCGCGGCGTCTCCGTCGAACTCCTGATAGTAGGCGTGCATCGAGATGTAATCGACCTCGTCGTAGGCGTGCGAGAGCACCGTGTGCTCCCACTCGCCGAATGTCGCCATGCCCGAGTTCGAACTTCCGACGGCGACGAGTTCGATCGTCGGGTCGACGTAGCGCATCGCTTTCGCCGCCTCCTTCGCGAGACGGCCGTACTCGTCTGGCGTCTTGTGGCCGATCTGCCACTGCCCGTCGAGCTCGTTGCCGAGGCACCAGAGACGGATGTCGAACGGTTCGGCCGCACCGTTCGACCTGCGCAGGTCGGACAGATAGGTCCCGCCAGGGTGGTTGGCGTACTCGACGAGTTCCCGCGCGGCATCCACTCCCCTCGTACCGAGGTTGATGGCCTGCATCACCTCGACATCGGCGAGCTTCGACCAGGCCATGAACTCGTGCAGCCCGAATGCGTTCGTCTCGAGTGTGTGCCATGCCCCATCGAGCCGGCGCGGCCGGTCCTCCACCGGGCCGACGCCGTCTTCCCAGTTGTAGCCGGAGACGAAGTTGCCTCCCGGGTAGCGAACGACGGTGGGACCGAGCTCGCGCACGAGGTCGAGTACGTCGGTACGGAAGCCGTCCGCATCGGCTGACGGGTGCCCCGGTTCGTAGATGCCGGTGTAGACGCACCGTCCCATGTGTTCGACGAACGATCCGAAGAGCCGGCGGGGCACGTCGCCCACGGTGTAGTCGCGGTCGAGGGTGATTCGGGCGCGGGTCATGACTGCCTTTCTCGATGCAGGCCGCTCACTGCCCGCCGAAGCCGGTGGTGGCGATGCCCTTGATGATCTGACGCTGGAAGAAGAGGAAGAGAATGATGAGCGGTGCTGCTGCGAGCAGCGCCATGGCCATGTTCTGGGCGTACTGCACCCCGTAGGCGCTCTTCACCGTTTGCAGGCCGACGGGGAGTGTCATCAGCGACGTGTCGTTGATGATGATGAACGGCCAGAGGAAGTTGTTCCAGGCGGCGATGAAGACGAAGATCGCCACAGCCGAGAGGATCGGGCGCGAGAGCGGCAGGACAATCGTCCAGAAAATCCGGAGCCGGTTGGCCCCATCGACCCGCGCAGCGTCTTCGAGTTCGATCGGGATCTGGTCGAAGAACTTCTTGAGGATGAACACCATCGGCGGTGCGACGACCTGCGGCAGGATGAGCCCCCAGTAGGTGTCGACCATGTTGAAGGCGAGCATTTCGTAGAACAACGGGATGATGAGCACCTGCGGTGGGATGATGATCGACGCGATGACGACGACGTAGAGCCAGCGGCGGCCGGCGAAATCGATCCGGGAGAAGGCGTATGCCGCCAGCGCGCAGGTTCCGAGGGTGAGGATCGTGATCACCACTGAGCTCAGCAGGCTGTTGATCGCCCACACCGGGATGTTGCCCTCGGCGAGAACGTTGGCGTATGCCTCGAAGGTGAAGCCGTTGGGAGCAAGCCAGGAGACCGGCGTCGCACCGGCATCCGCTTCGCTCTTGAGCGACGTGACGATGGCCCACGCGAACGGGAGCAGCCAGGCGACCGCGAGAAGGATGAGGACCGCGATGGCCACGATCCTGCCTGCGCCGAAACGGCGCTCCCCCGGCTTGTGCGGCGCTGCCCGGCGGGCCGGGACCTCGACGGTCGTTTCGGTCGTGTCGACGGCGGTCATGACTTTGCCCCCCTGTTTCGCGAGGTGATGCGTATCTGGATGATCGAGACGAGAACGATCAGGGCGAAGAAAACGAAGGAGATCGCTGCAGAGTAGCCGAAGCGGTAGCCCGTGAAGCCGGTCTCGAAGATGTAGAGCACCGCAGACCTGGTTGCACCACCCGGCCCGCCCGCCGTCATCTGGTACACCTGATCGAACACCTTGAGCGATGCGAGGATCTGCAGGATGAGGATCAGCCCTGTGGTCGGCGCGAGCTGTGGGATCGTGATCGAGAACAGCTGGCGCCACTTGCCCGCCCCGTCGATGGATGCCGCCTCGTACTGCTGCTCGGGGATGTTCTGAAGCGCGGCGAGGTAGAGCAGGAAGTTGAAGCCGACTGTCCACCACACTGTCGCGACGACCACACCGTGCATGGCCCACTGTGGATCCTGCAGCCAGGCGATCGGCTCGACGCCGAACGGTTTGAGCATTTCGTTGATGAGGCCGAGTTGCGGGTTGAAGAGCCAGATCCAGAACAGCGAAACGACAGTCGAGGCCAGGAGGAACGGCATGAAGAACGACAGCCGCCAGAGCCACTGCCCCGGCAATCCCAGATCGACGAGAAGCGCCATGATGAGGGCGACGAGCACGAGCGGAATGGTGGAGAGAATGGTGAACCACAGCGTGTTGAGCATCGACCGCCACATGTCGGCGTCAGCGAGTGCTTCGGCGTAGTTGGCGAAGCCGACGAAATCACCGCCGGCCCCGGTGAGGGTCGTTCCAGTGAAGCTGAGGTAGAGGCCGTAGAGGATCGGCCCGACGAGGAACAGCGCGAAGAAGATGCCGAACGGCGCGAAGAACGCCCAGCCGGCGAGGTTCGTCGACCGTTGCCTGGCGCGTTTGGTGTCTGCGGCTGCCGGGCCCGCTTGCGCCTGCGCGCGGCTGCTGAGTGCTGATGTTGTCATTGCAGGCTCCTTACTCAGGCGACCGGGTTGGGTTTGGCGAGGAGCACGTTGAGGCGGCGCTCGAATCCCTGGATGCCCTCGGCGGAGTCCCCACCTCGGTACACGCCCTGGACGTGCTCGGCGAAGTAGGTCTGGAAGTCCGAGCCCGAGCCGGTGAACCAGGCGGGCGGATCGTAATTGAGCACGTCGGCAGCCGAGGCGTAGTTCGCTTGCGGGATCAGCTCGGCGTAGTCGGGCGACTCGATGATCGGCAGGTAGGCCGGGATGTGGCCGGCCCCCGCCCAGTCGAACGATCCCTTGAGAATGCTGGAGACGAAACGGTATACCTCGCGTCGCTGGTCTTCGTCCGGGGACGATTGGTGCGGCAGGACGAAGGCGTGGGAATCCGCGTACGCCGCCGGGGTTCCGAACAGGTTCGGGATGGGCTGCGCGTCGAACGGGATCCCGGCGTTCACCGCTGTCGGGAGTTCCCACACCCCGGTGAAGAAGAGGCCGCTCTCTCCGTTGACGAACTCGGCCACCGCCGTTGCGTAGTCGCCGTTGGTGGCGGCGACCGTGCCGTCGAGCAGTTGCTTGATGAAATCGAGGGCGGTGATCGCCGCATCCTTATCGATCTGTGCGGGCTCGCCAGGGGTGAGCGACATGTCAGCGCCGAGCTGCTTGTAGAAGGTGTAGAACAGGCGCCACATCTGGGCACCGTCGCCGAGGTAGCCGTACGACAGACCGTGTTTGCCCGTCACCGCCTGCATCGCCGATGCGACCTCGATGAACTGCTCCGGGGAGGTGATCTCGACGAGTCTGCCGTCATCGCCCAGAACTCCGGCCTGCTCGGCGATGTCGGTGTTGTACATCATGATGAACGGATGCGCGTCGAGTGCGATCGAGAACAGGTCGCCGTCGATGATGCCCTTCTCCCAGATGCGCGGAGGGAAGTCCTGTTCGCTCACCCCGAACTCCTCGAGCAGACCGACGTCCCAGGGGTCCAGGAGACCGCCGGGCGCGTAGCCGGGAAGCCGGGAGGCGTGCATGATCGCGACGTCTGGTGCACGCCCTCCGACCGACGCCATGGCGAGCTTCGTGTAGTACGGAGTTCCCCACGCGAGCACGGTCTGGGTGGCGCGGAACTCCGGGTTGGCCTCATTCGCCGCGTCAACGAGGCCGGCCATGACGACTCCGTCTCCGCCTGACAGCAGATGCCAGAACTTGAGAGGTCGGGTGCCGCCTGCCCCGACTGCGGCACAGCCTGACAGGGTCGGCGCGAGAAAAGCGCTGCCGAGAACGGCGGCGCCGCCGAGCAGAATGGTCCGTCGCGACAGGTTGAACTGGTCAGTCATGTGCACTCCCTTGTGAACCTGCCCAACTTTACAGCGTTGTAGAAATGGCGCAAGCTTTTTCTTCGCGAATGCAAAAATCCCCCGCAGCACACCGGTGACGGATGCTGCGGGGGACGATTTGCTCTGGGGTCAGGGGCGCCGGAACTGGTTGACCATCGGGCAGTCGAACGGGTCACGGGCAGACAGGCCGACCCGGTTCAGGTAGTCGATGACGATCGCGTACGAGCGCACCAGGGTGGTCTCGGTGTACGGAACGCCGATCGTCTTGCAGTGCTCGATGACGATCTCTCGGGCGTGCTTGAGGTGCGGGCGAGGCATGCTCGGGAACAGGTGGTGCTCGATCTGGTAATTGAGCCCGCCCATGAAGTAGCTCATTCCACGGCCGCGGATGTTGCGGCTGGTGAGCACCTGCTTGGAGAGGAAGTCGATCTTCGCTCCCTCGGCGATGAGCGGCATTCCCTTGTGGTTCGGGGCGAACGACGCGCCCATGTAGACGCCGAAGACGGCCATCTGCACACCGAGGAACGCGAACGCCATTCCGAGCGGCAGGAACATGAAGAGCACAGCGACGTACAGGCTGAGACGCAGCCCGATGAGGGTGAACTCAAGCCAGCGCTTGTCGACCTTCTCGGTCGTGAACAGCGTCAGGATGCTGCGGAAGTGAAGGTTCAGGCCCTCGAGAGTGAGGAGCGGGAAAAACAGGTAACCCTGGCGACGGGTGATGAAGGCGAGGAATCCCTTGGCCTTCGATGCGTCTTCCTCGATGAACGAGATCGTGTCGACCTCGATGTCCGGGTCCTTGCCGACCGTGTTCGGGTTGGCGTGGTGCCGCGTGTGCTTGGTCATCCACCAGGCGTAGCTGATGCCAACAACGCCGTCGGCGAGGATGCGTCCGAGCCGGTCGTTCGCGGGGCCGGATTCGAAGACCTGTCGATGCGAGGCCTCATGGGCCACGAAAGCGAACTGCGTCAGGACCAGACCGAGGCCGGCCGCGATGAGCAGCTGGAACCAGGAGTCGCCGAGCAGGATGAAGCCGGTCACCAGGCCACCGAGGGCGAGGGTGAGAGCCGAAAGCACCAGCATGTAGAACCCGGTGCGGCGCTGGAGAAGCCCGGCTTCGCGCACGGTCTTCAGCAGAGCCGCGAACGTTGCGGTCGGGTTGACCGCGCCGTCGATTCGCGTGGTGGTCGTGCGTACTGGGCCAAGGGTCGCGCTGAGCGTCATGGCACCTCCCTAAACATAATGGGCCCGACTTCCCAGCCGTGATGTGAACGGGCATGTGCCCGGGATAGCCCCGACATTACGCGAGGACATATGCCGCAGTCTGATTACAGTACTAAAACCGGCATATACTCAGCGGAAAGACACGTGCGCTTGCGCTCGCTCCAAGTCTGGGTTAGTCTTGGCGGCGCAGTAGTAGTGTTACGCAGTGATTGATTTACGGCGGTTCCTTCATCTGAAGAGCCGCCGTTTCTTGTAGGAGCGGACAGGTACGCCGCATTTGGGATGGCGACAGTCGTCATTTCCGCAAGACTCCTAAGGAGATCATCATGGCAACAGGAACCGTCAAGTGGTTTAACGCAGAAAAAGGCTTCGGATTCATCGCTCCGGACGACGGAAGCGCCGACGTGTTCGCGCACTTCTCGGCCATCGCTTCCAGCGGCTTCCGCTCGCTCGAAGAGAACCAGAAGGTTGAATTCGAAACCGCAACGGGCCCCAAGGGCCTGCAGGCTGAGAACATCCGCCCGCTGTAACCACAACGATTACGTCGTCGGCTTCGGCTGACCTGTAATTCTTGAAAAGCCGGCCTTCACGTGAAAACGTGGAGGCCGGCTTTTTTCTTGAGGTGAAACCTTGAGGTGAACGCCGAGGTGAGAGGTGGCCGAGCCCCGCGCGGCCGCCCTACTCGAGCAGCTCGGAGAGTTCGAGCCACCGCGTCTCAAGCCCGGCGAGGTCTGCTTCGTGGCCGCGCAGGCGGTCGCTAATCTCACCGAGTCCGACGTAGTCGTTCTGGTCGTGGGTGGCGAGCGCTTCGTGGGTGTCGACGATCCGCTGCCGCATCTTCTGAATCTTGCGGTCGGTCGACGCGATCTCTTTCTGCGCGTTCCTGAGCTCCGCTCCCCCGAGTTTCGGGGAGGAGGCGGATGCGGACGGCTGGTCGGCTGCGAGCGGCGCGATGAGTGCTGCAGCGCCCTGGCCCGAGCGCAGCGCCAGGTACTCGTCCACACCTCCGGGCAAATGCCTGAGGTGACCGTCGAGGACGGCGTACTGCTGGTCGGTGACCCGCTCGACGAGGTACCGGTCGTGCGAAACCACGAGGAGCGTGCCAGGCCAGGAGTCGAGGAGGTCCTCGATGGCGGCGAGCATGTCGGTGTCGAGGTCGTTCGTCGGTTCGTCGAGGATCAGCACGTTCGGTTCGTCCAGCAGGATCAGCAGAAGCTGCAGCCGCCTGCGCTGCCCGCCGGACAGGTCCTTCACCGGTGTTGAGAGCTGAGCGCTGCTGAACCCGAGACGTTCGAGCATCTGCCCGGGCGTCATCTCCTTGTCGCCGGTGACGTACGACGTCTTCTGCATCCCGACGACCGCCGACACCCGTTCGTGTTCGATGTCCTTCAGCTCGTCGAGCTGCTGGGTCAGGCTCGCGATGCGCACGGTCTTGCCGCGCTTCACCCGCCCGGATGTCGGTTCGACCGTCCCGGTCACGAGGCCGAGGAGCGTGGACTTACCGGCGCCGTTGACACCGAGGATGCCGGTCCGCTCACCGGGCGCGATCCGCCATTCGATGTCCTTGAGCACGGTCTTCGTCCCGGTCGAGGACTCGGGGTCCGGGTAGGTCACCCCGGCGTCGAGCAGGTCGACCACGTCCTTGCCGAGCCTGGCGGTGGCCATCTGGGCCAGCGCCACCGCGTTGCGGGGCTCGGGTTCGTGCTCGATCAACTCGTACGCGGCATCCATTCGGAATTTGGGCTTGGTGGTGCGGGCCGGTGCGCCGCGGCGCAACCAGGCAAGTTCCTTGCGCATGAGGTTCTGTCGTTTGGACTCGGTCGCAGCGGCCATCCTGTCGCGTTCGACCCGCTGCAGGATGTACGCGGCGTATCCGCCCTCGAACGGCTCGATGAGCCGGTCGTGCACCTCCCAGGTCGCCGTGCAGACCTCGTCGAGGAACCACCGGTCGTGGGTGACGACGATGAGCCCGCCGCTGGACGGTGACCACCGCTTTTTGAGGTGCTGCGCCAGCCAGGCGATGCCTTCGACGTCGAGGTGGTTGGTGGGCTCGTCGAGGAAGATGACGTCCCAGTCGCCGACGAGCAGAGCGGCGAGGGCGACGCGGCGGCGCTGGCCGCCCGACAGCGAACCGATCGTGGCGTGCCAGGGGATGTCCTGGATGAGTCCGGCGATGACGTCGCGGATGAGTGCACTGCCCGCCCATTCATGGTCTTCGGCGTCTCCGACGATCGCCTGAGACACGACGAGGTCGTCCGGCTGTTCGTCACGCTGGTCGAGCATGCCGATCGTGACGCCGCGGCGCCGGGTCACCCGGCCTCCGTCGGGCTCGATCCGGCCGGAAAGAAGCGACAGCAGAGTCGACTTACCGTCTCCGTTGCGCCCCACGACACCGATCCGGTCGCCTTCGTTCACCCCGGCGGTGACGGAGTCAAAGATCACACGGGTCGGATATTCAAGGTGGAGCTGTTCCGCTCCGAGAAGATGGGCCACCCCTCAAGACTAAGCGCCGACGGTCACGCCGCCTGACACGCTAGTCGTGCAGCAGACGGGCGCCGTGGACAGGACCGGTGACGCGAAGCACCTTCAGCCGCGATGCACTGAGTCCGACCTGGAGTTCGAGGGCGGTGTCGGCATCGGGGGCGAGGAAGGCCACTGTCGGTCCTGATCCGGAGACGATGCCAGCGAGTGCACCCATCTGCTCACCGAGTTCGAGGATCGTGCCGAGCCCCGGTGCGAGGTGCAGTGCCGCCGCCTGGAGGTCGTTGTGCATGGCCTCGGCGAGCTGTCTGGCGTCGCCGGCGCGAAGGGCCTGAAGAACCTCCGCGTCGACAGTGGGCTGGGCCTGTGCCGGGAAGATGTCCTGCGCATGCCGTTCACGATGGGCGTCGAGGGCGCGATAGACATCCGGAGTCGACATCCCGAACTCGGCGACGGCGAGCACCCAGTGGAACGTGCCCTTCGCGAGCGCGGGGCTGAGACGGTCGCCCCTGCCCGTGCCGATGGCCGTGCCGCCTGCCAGAGCGAACGGCACGTCGGCCCCGAGTTTCGCTGCCAGGGTGAGCAGCTCGTCGCGTGACACTTCGGTGCCCCACAGAGCGTCGCAGGCGAGCAGACTGGCTGCGGCGTCTGCCGAACCGCCACCCATTCCACCAGCGATGGGCACGCGTTTCTCAACCTCGAGGCGCACTCCTCCCCGATGACCGGTCTTGCGGGCGAGCAGCCTGGCCGCCTTGATGGCGAGGTTGCTGCCGTCGACGGCGAGAGATGAGGTGTCGATCGGGCCGGAAAACGAGACAGAAAAATCGGTCGCAGGATACGCGCGAACGTCTTCGTAGAGCGAGACCGCCTGGTAGGCCGTTGCGAGGTCGTGGTAGCCGTCATCCATGAGTTCGCCGACCGCGAGGAAGACATTGATCTTCCCGGGAGCCCGTGCGTGTGCGAACGTCTGGGCCTCGGAAGCGGTCATGATTCCAACCTAACGCAGCGCGGCTGACCGGGCGTTCAGCGCTTCGCCACCTCACGTGCGATCGCGAGGAAGTCGTGGACGGTGAGTTCCTCACCGCGTGCCGTCGGGGCAATCCCCGCAGCGGTCATGGCGTCCGTCGCGGCAGCAGAGCCACCGAGGAGCTGGCCAAGCGACTGCCGGAGCATCTTGCGTCGTTGCTGGAATGCAGCGTCGACGATGCCGAAGGTGGTGACACGCTCGTCTTCGGTACCGATCGCGTCGTCACGACGGTCGAACCCGACCAGCACGGAGTCGACATTCGGGACGGGCCAGAAGACCTGCCGACTGACGGTGCCCGCTGTTCGCCAGGCACCGTACCAGCTGGCCTTGACGCTCGGGCTGCCGTAGATCTTCGAACCCGGTTCTGCGGCGAGCCGGTGACCGACCTCCGCCTGCACCATGACAACGCCTGCGCGGATCGATTCGAAGTGCTCAAGGAGGTGCAGCAACACCGGCACCGAGATGTTGTACGGCAGGTTCGCGACGAGCCGAGTCGGGTCGCCGGGGAGATCGGTGATGCGCATGGCATCTGCGCTGACCACGGTGAGCGGCGCTCCCGGCTGCAGGAGCTCGACGGTCCTGGGCAGTTGATCGGCGAGGCGGTGATCGATCTCGACGGCGACGACGCTCGCTCCTGCGGCGAGAAGTCCCAGAGTCAGCGAGCCGAGACCGGGGCCGACCTCGACGACGTGCTCACCAGCGGCCACCTTTGCGACCTTGACGATCCGACGGACCGTGTTCGCGTCGACGACGAAGTTCTGGCCGAGCTTCTTCGTGGGCTGCACGTCGAGCATTTCGGCGAGGTCACGGATCTCTGCGGGGCCGAGCAGACTCATTCGCCGTCCTTCTGGGTGGGGGTGTCGTACGGGTCGGTTTGCGAGGTCACCGGTTCATCGTCCCAGTGGCCGTAGACGTACTCCGTGTTCGACGAGATCTGGGCGGCGAGCATCGACGGATCGGTGCCGACGTGGGCGGCGATCGCGCGGACGGTGTGCGGCAGCAGATATGGGGCGTTCGGCCGGCCACGGTAGGGCATCGGGGTGAGGTATGGCGCATCCGTTTCGACGAGGAGCAGACTCCGTGGCGCGACATCGAGCGCATCCCTGAGGTTCTGCGCATTCTTGAACGTGGCCGTACCGGCGAAGGACATGAACCAGCCGTTCTCCGCGCACTCGCGGGCCAGCTCGGCGTCGCCGGAGAAACAGTGGAACACGGTGCGTTCGGGGGCGCCCACCCGACGCAGCGTCTCCAGGACCTCGGCGTGAGCGTCACGGTCGTGGATCTGCAGCGCGAGGTGATGTGCCTTGGCCATGGCGATGTGGGCCTCGAAGGACCGTTGTTGTGCCTCGCGGCCATCCGGGCCGGTGCGATAGAAATCGAGCCCTGTCTCGCCGATGGCCCGCACCCGGGGCCGGGATGCCAGCTCGTCGATCACGGCGAGCGCGGCGTCGAGTGTTCCGTCGGCGTCGAGCCTGGGCGTCTCGTTCGGGTGGATCGCGACGGCGGCGAGCATCCGTGGTTCGATCGCGGCGGTCTCGGCGCTCCAGATCGAACTCTCGACGTCGGTGCCCACCTGGACGATCCCGCGCACTCCGACGCTCGACGCCCGATCCAGCTGCTCGCGGTAGCCGAGCGCATCGTCGGCGACAGGGCGCCCGGAGGAGACGGCGGGGTCGAGGTGCGTGTGGTTGTCGTACACCGGCACCAGCAGCGCTTCAGGAAGCGGAGGGTAGCTGAGCTCCGTGCGCGTCGAACCGGAATCAGTCATGGCTTCGACGGTACCCCACTTTGCCGGACGGGGACGGCCCCGCCAGTGCTGCTCGGGTCAGGCGACCGTGCTCTCGATCCGCGGGAACAGGGCCTCGAGCGGCGAGACCGTGATCCCGGCGGAAAGCTGGCCCCACGTGCCTGCCTCGCGGAGCGGCTGAGCGTCGAGCTCGCCGAGGGTAACTGTCGCTCCCAGCGACGTCCACAGCCGTGCTGTCGCCTCGGGCAGAACCGGGGACAGGAGCACCGCGAGGGCGCGCAACCCTTCGAGGGCCGTGTAGAGCACGGTGCCGAGACGGTCACGGTGGGCGTCGTCCTTCGAGAGAGCCCACGGCTCCTGGTCGGTGATGTAGCCGTTCAGCTCGTCGACGATCGTCCAGATCGACGCGAGGGCGTCGTGGATGGCGAGCTTGTCGATGGCAGCGTCCGCGTGAGCGGATGCCTCGGCCACGACGGCACGGATGGCCAGGTCGGCCTCGAGCGGGTCGGTCTCTGCGGGAACGACACCGTCGAAGTACCTGGCCACCATGGCGACGACGCGTGAAGCGAGGTTGCCGAAACCGTTCGCCAGCTCGGCCTGGTACCGGGCGGACAGGTCCTCCCAGCTGAACGAGCCGTCCTGTCCGAAGGCGATCGCGCGCATGAAGTAGTACCGGAAGGCATCCGTCCCGAATGTGTCGGTGATCTCGGTTGGCGCGATTCCGGTGAGCTTCGACTTCGACATCTTCTCGCCACCGACGAGGAGCCAGCCGTGCCCGAAGACCTGTTTCGGAACATCGAGTCCTGCGGCCATGAGCATCGCCGGCCAGATGACGGCGTGGAACCGGAGGATGTCTTTCCCGACGATGTGGGTCGCAGGCCAGCGACGGGCGAACTCTTCCTCATCCTGGCCGTAACCGACGGCGGTGACGTAGTTGAGCAGCGCGTCGAACCAGACGTAGACGACGTGGGAGTCGTCCCACGGAACCTTGACGCCCCAGTCGAAACTCGATCGCGAGATCGACAGGTCGCTGAGTCCCTGACGGACGAACTGGATGACTTCGTTGCGCGCGGACTCGGGCTGGACGAAGTCCGGACGCTCCTCGTACAGGGCGAGCAGGCGCTCGGTGAAGTCACTCATCCGGAAGAAGTAATTCTTCTCGCGCAGCAGTTCGAGCGGCTTGGAGTGGATCGCGCACACCTTCTGACCCTTGAACGGACCGGTGCCGTCGACGATCTCGGACTGCGGCTTGAATTCTTCACAACCGACGCAGTAGAGGGCCTCGTACTCGCCGGAGTAGATGTACCCGGCGTCGTACAAGCGCTGGAGGAACAGCTGAACGTTGGTCTCGTGGCGTTCGTCCGTGGTGCGGATGAAGTCGTCGTTCTGAATGTTGATGGTCTTGAGCAGCGGTTTCCACGCTTCGTGGACGAGCTTGTCCGCCCATTCCTTCGGCGTCGTGCCGTTCGCTGTGGCGGTGCGGAGGATCTTTTCGCCGTGCTCGTCCGTGCCGGTCAGCGACCAGGTGTCGTCGCCCGCCTGGCGGTGCCAGCGTGCGAGAACGTCTGCAGCGACCTCGGTGTAGGCATGGCCGATGTGGGGCGCATCGTTCACATAGAAGATGGGCGTGGTGATGTAGAAGGATTTGCCGCTGGCCATGGGAACAATCCTATGGCCGGACTCTGATGGGTTACGCCCCCGCCCGAGTTACTGGGTTTGAGGGGGTGACGGGACGCTGCGACCCCGCAAACCCCGCAACTCGCGTCAGTTCTTGACCGCGAGGGCGGCCTGGTACAGCTCACGACGGCTCAACCCGGTCGCTTCGGCGACCTGCGCCGTGGCATCCTTCAGCCGCTCCCCCGCCGTGACGAGTTCGAGCACCTGGACGACGCCGTCATGCAGGTCGAACTCGCGCTTCTCCGCTCCGGCAACGACGACGCAGATCTCGCCACGCACCCCGGCCTCGGCCCATTCGGCCAGCTCCGTCGCGGTCCCGCGCTTGACCTCTTCGAACATCTTGGTGAGCTCACGGCAGACGACCACGCGCCGGTTGGCGCCGAAAACGGATGCCGCATCGGCGAGCGAGGCGGCCAGTCGGTTCGGCGACTCGAAGAAGACCATCGTGCGTCTTTCATGTTCGAGCAGCCGCAGCGCCTGTACCCGGTCCCCGTGCTTGCGCGGCAGGAACCCCTCGAAGGTGAAGCGGTCGGTCGGCAGCCCGGAGACGGCGAGCGCCGTGATGACCGCGCTCGGACCGGGAATGACGGTGACGCCGACGCCGGCAGCGACGGCGGCGACGACGAGGTGGTAGCCCGGATCGGAGACGGTCGGCATTCCCGCATCGCTGAGCACGAGCAGGTCGCTCTCCCGCGCGAGCTCGATGAGTTCGGCAGATTTCTCGCGTTCGTTGTGCTCATGCAGGCTCACCAGCCGGGGCTTGTGCGCGATGCCGAGCCCTTTGAGGAGCTTCACCGTCGTGCGGGTGTCTTCTGCGGCGACGACCTCCGCGGTGCTGAGCGCGTCGACGAGGCGTTTCGACGCGTCGCCGAGGTTGCCGATCGGGGTCGCTGCGAGGATGATCATGGCTCCAGTCTCCCATCCCGCCCGTTCGGCGGAGCCGCACCGGTGGTTAGCATTGCAGGGTGTCCACCCCGAATCGCGCGCCGTTCGTCGAGGTCGTCGCCGGTCAGCCGGGCGACGCCCCCGATCCGACCGACGAGGTCGCAGTCGAACCGGTCGAACGCGGTTCGCGGCTGGACGACTGGGCAGGACGGATGCTCTCGACGAGGCGCCGCCGGCTGGCCTGGTACTGGGGCGCGCCGATCCTGGTCACCCTGTTCGCGGGCATTCTGCGGGTCTGGAACCTCGGCCACCCGCACGCGCTCGTGTTCGACGAGACCTTCTACGTGAAGGACGCCTGGACGCTGTGGTCGAACGGCTACGAGTCCGCTTGGCCCGAGAATGCGGATGCCGCGTTCAACGGCGGGGACACCGACGGGTTCCTGAGCGACCCGTCCTATGTCGTGCATCCGCCACTCGGCAAGTGGCTGATCGCCATCGGGATGGCCGCGTTCGGCGCCGGCGACAGTTTCGGCTGGCGGATCTCGACGGCGATCGTCGGCACTCTCGCCGTCGTCGTGCTCATGCTCGTCGCCCGCCGGCTGTTCGCGTCGACGCTCCTCGCGGTCGTCGCCGGTTTCCTCCTCGCCATCGACGGCCAGGCCATCGCGATGTCGCGGGTGGCCGTGCTCGACAACTCGGTGATGCTCTTCACGCTGCTCGGCTTCGGCTGTGTGTTACTCGACCGGAGCAGACACGAACGCATCCTCGGCGACCGGGTGGCCGCCGTCCGCGCGCGCGGCACGGAACCGCTCTGGGGTCCGGTGATCTGGTGGCGCCCCTGGGTGCTGGCCGCCGGGTTGATGTTCGGTCTCGCCAGCGGTGTGAAGTGGAGCGGGCTCTACTTCCTCGCCGCGTTCGGCCTGTATCTCATCGTCGTGGATGCTCTCGCCCGGCGGCGACTGGGTCTCGGGCTGTGGAGCAGTTCCTCGGTCCTCACCCAGGGTCCTGCAACTTTCCTGACGTTCGTCCCCCCAGCCCTCGCCGTCTACCTCGCGACCTGGACCAGCTGGTTCCTGTCTGACAACGCGTATTACCGGCAATGGGCCACACAGGCAGGGAACGCCTGGACGGGAGCGTTCTCCTGGGTGCCTCCGGCCTGGCAGAGCTTCGTGCACTATCAGCAGTCGATCTACACCTTCCATGTCGGTCTCACCCAGCCGCACCCGTATTCTGCCAACCCGCTCGGCTGGCTCGCGATGACCCGCCCGACCGGCATGTGGTACGCCTCCCCCGGCGCGGGTGAGGACGGCTGTGTCGCTGAACCGTGTTCCCAGGCCATCACGTCGATCGCGAATCCCCTGATCTGGTGGGCGGCCGTCGCCGCGATGCTCTACCTCGTCTACCGGCTCGCCCGGTACCGCGAATGGCGGGTCGGCCTCATCCTCATGGGCATCGTCGCCGGATACCTGCCGTGGCTGCTGTACACCGAGCGAACGGTTTTTCAGTTCTACACGATCGTCTTCCTCCCCTACCTGCTGCTCGGTCTCGTCCTGACCATCGGAATCGTGCTCGGATCACCGACCGACGAACGCTGGCGGCGCGAGCGCGGGATCGGTCTGACTTTCGTGTTCCTCATCGCCTCGACGCTCCTCTCCGCGTTCTGGTACCCGCTGTGGTCGGCGACCACCGTTCCGTACTGGTTCTGGATGCTCCACTCCTGGCTGCCGACGTGGATCTGACCCCGACGCGCGTCGCAGCAGCACCGGGCGGCTGGCGTGCGCTCACGCCAGGTCTCCTCGTCGCCGCGGCAGCTGTCGGAGTCTCCGCCGGCATCCATCTCGTCGTTCCGGTGGTGCCACTGCTCACCGTGTGCGTGATCCTCGGCATCGTGGTCGGGCAGCTTCCGGTCACCCGCGCCTTCCTCGACGGCGTACTCGCCCCGGGGATCGCGCTGTCCGCCCGACGCCTGATGCGGATCGGCGTCGTGCTGCTCGGCCTCAAACTCAGCCTCGTCGACGTCGCCGGTCTCGGCTGGGTCACCTTCTTCAGCACGGTGGCCGTCGTCCTCCTCGCCTTCAGCGGGACCTGGTTGCTCGGCAAACTGTTCCGTCTCCCCGGCTCCGAACCCCTGTTGCTTGCCACCGGTTTCGCCATCTGCGGCGCCAGCGCCATCGGAGCGATGGCAGGCGTGGTGCGGGCGAAGAACTCCGACCAGGCGGCACCGATCGCGCTCGTCACCCTGTGCGGAACGCTCGCCATCTTCGTGCTGCCCGCCCTCTGGCATCCGCTCGGCCTGGACACCATCGAATTCGGGCACTGGGTCGGCGCCGGGGTCCACGACGTCGGCCAGGTCGTCGCGACCGCGCAGCTCGCCGGATCCGGCGCGCTCGCCATCGCTCTCGTCGTCAAACTCACGCGCGTGCTCATGCTCGCCCCGATCGTCGCCGTCGCGGCCGTCGTCGAACGCCGCCGATCGGTCACGACGACGGCGAAGCGTCCGCCTCTCGTGCCCCTGTTCGTGGCCGGGTTCATCGCCGCAATTCTGGTGCGGACATTCGTCCCCCTCCCTGACGAGGTGCTCGGTGCTGCAGACGGGCTACAGACGGTTCTGCTCGCCATGGCGCTGTTCGCCCTCGGTGCCGGGGTGAATCTCCGGCGGATGCTGACCACAGGGTCGCGGTCCCTGCTGGTCGGACTGCTGTCGTGGATCCTCATCGCCGGACTCGCACTCACCGCCGTGCATATCGCAGGCTGACCGCCTGTCGCGAGCATGCGTCACAGTGTTACGACGGCGCAGAGCCCGCTCGCGAGACAGCCGGTAACCTCGAGGGATGGCAGATCGCGAATACGGCTTCCGCACCCGGGCAATCCACGCAGGCAACATCCCTGATTCAGCGACGGGGGCCCGAGCGCTTCCCATCTATCAGTCGACGGCCTTCGTCTTCGACGACACCTCGGATGCTGCCGCGCGATTCGCCCTCCAGAAGTACGGAAACATCTACTCCCGTCTCGCGAACCCCACTGTGGCGAGTTTCGAGGAACGGGTTGCGAGCCTCGAGGGTGGCCTCGGCGCCGTCGCGACGGCATCCGGTCTCGCTGCGCAGTACATCACCTTCGCCAGCCTCGTCGGGGCCGGTGACCACATCGTCGCGTCGGCGAACCTCTACGGCGGGTCGATCACCCAGCTCGACGTCACCCTGCGCCGGTTCGGCGTCGAGACAACCTTCGTCCAGTCGGCGAACCCTGAGGACTACGCGGCGGCGATCACCGAGAAGACCAAGCTGATCTTCGCCGAAACCATCGCGAACCCGTCAGGGGAGATCGCCGACATCGCTGGTCTCGCCGACGTCGCTCACGCGCACGGTATCCCTCTCGTCATCGACTCGACCATCGCGACTCCGTACCTCAACCGGCCGATCGAGTGGGGCGCAGACATCGTCACACACTCCGCAACGAAGTTCCTCGGCGGACACGGCACCACGCTCGGCGGCGTCGTGGTCGAGAGCGGGCGGTTCGACTGGCACAGTGACAAGTTCCCGCTGTTCGGGCAGCCGGTCCCGAGTTACGGCGGACTGGAGTGGTCGGGCAACTTCGGCGAGTACGCCTTCCTCACCCGCCTCCGGGCCGAGCAGCTGCGTGACATCGGTCCGGCCCTCTCGGCCACGTCGGCCGCCCAGCTGGCGCAGGGCGTCGAGACGCTGTCGTACCGGATCCAGGCCCACGTCGACAACGCGGCGACCGTCGCGCGATGGCTCGAGCAGGACCCGCGGATCGACGCCGTCAACTGGGCCGGCCTCGCGTCGCACCCACACCACGACCGGGCGAAGAAGTATCTGCCGAAGGGGCCGGGCAGCGTGTTCAGCTTCGTGGTCAAGGGTGGCAGGGCCGTCGGCCAGAAACTGATCGAGTCCGTCGACCTCGCCAGCCACGTCGCCAACATCGGCGACACCAAGACCCTCATCATCCACCCCGCATCGACGACGCACGCGCAGCTCACCGAGCAGCAACTCGTCGACGCCGGGGTCCTGCCGGGCGTCGTCCGGCTCAGCGTCGGCATCGAAGACGTCGACGACATCATCTACGACCTGGACCAGGCGCTCACTCAGGCAGTGGAGGCATGACCATGACCGACCTCGTTCCCACCCAGCTGCAGAACGGCCTCACCTGTTCGCTCCCTGCAGACTCCCCCCTCGCCAAACTGCTGAAATCGCAGCGGACGTGGGTGGGTCCTGACGCGAAGGAAAGACTCCGCATCCTGCGCGACGCGAAATCGGTCGCGATCGTCGGTGCCTCGCCGAACCCGGCCCGTTCCAGCTACTTCGTCGGGACGTACCTGCTGCAGTCGAGCGACTTCCGCGTGTACTTCGTCAACCCGAACGCTGACGAGATCCTCGGTCAGAAGGCATACCCGGACCTCGCATCGCTTCCCGAGGTGCCTGACATCGTCGACGTGTTCCGCAAGGCGAGCGACATACCGTCTGTGATCGAGAACGTGCTGGCCAGCGGTGCGAAGACGGTCTGGGTTCAACTCGGGATCTGGAACGAAGAGGCTGCCCGCTACGGCGAGGAGAAGGGGCTCACCGTCGTGATGGATCGCTGCATCAAGGTCGAGCACGCCCGTTTTAACGGCGGGCTCAACCTCTTCGGCTTCGACACCGGCCAGATCACCTCCCGCAAGGGACTGCGCTAAGGATTCGACCCGGCCGCGCAACTTTCGGCCGGCTTCATCGGAATCTGCACCGTTTTCTTGCGCAGCACCGCCTACACGTGCTGCCCGTGACGCCGTCTCTCCCCGCCGCATTTAGAGTGGCGGGGTGCTCCTTCGGGGAGCAGGATTCGCGAGGAGGCGACATGACGGCCTACGTCTCTGCATTCGAGCTGTTCTCGATCGGCATCGGTCCGTCGAGTTCGCACACGGTGGGTCCGATGCGTGCTGCCCGTGCGTTCGTCGACGTGATCAGGGGCGCCGGATCCCTCGATTCGGTCGTCCGCGTCACGTGTGTGCTCTACGGCTCGCTCGGCTCGACCGGCATCGGTCACGGAACACCGGATGCCGTCGTCGCGGGGCTCGCCGGCATGCAACCCGAAACATGCGACCCCGCTGCAGTGCGTAGCGCATGGACCGGCCTCACGCCCGGTGCGACTCTGCGGCTCGGCGGCGAGCATCCGATCGTTTTCGAGCAGGCGGATGTCAGCTTCGAACCGCGCACCCGGCTGCCAGGACACCCCAACGCGATGACGCTGTCGGCGTGGGACGGCGGTCCGACACCGTTCGCCAGCGAGACCTACTACTCCGTCGGCGGCGGCTTCATCCGCAGAGAGGGCGAGGACCTGTCCGCCCGGTCGACGCTGGACTACCCGATGCCGTTCCCCAGCTCGGCTGTGCTTCTCGAGTTGTGCGCCGGCTCCGGGCTGCGGATCGACGAGATCGCGAGACGCAACGAGGAAGCGGTCAGGTCGGCGGCCGAGGTCGACGCCGGACTCGACGCCATCTGGGCGGCCATGAGCGAGTCGGTCGAGAACGGACTCGCCGGTTCCGGTGAGCTCCCCGGCGGGCTGCGAGTGAAACGGCGTGCCGCCGCCGTGCGGCAGCATCTCGAGATCGCCGAAGCCGAGAGCGGCCGGGAACTCCCCGGCGAGTGGCTTCACTCGTTCGCCCTTGCCGTCAACGAGGAGAACGCTGCGGGCGGCCGTGTCGTCACAGCCCCGACCAACGGGGCTGCCGGAATCATCCCGGCGGTCGGTTCGTACTATCTCCGATTCGTGCCGGGAGCGTCCGCCGAGGGCATCCGCCGTTACCTGCTGACCGCGACAGCGATCGGCTCGCTGTTCAAGGCGAACGCCTCGATCTCCGGTGCTGAAGGTGGATGCCAGGCCGAGGTCGGATCGGCGTGCGCGATGGCTGCCGGTGCGCTCTGCGCCGTGCTCGGCGGAACACCCGGGCAGGTCGAGAACGCCGCCGAGATCGCGATGGAACACCACCTCGGGCTGACCTGCGACCCGGTCGGCGGCCTGGTGCAGGTGCCATGCATCGAACGGAACGCGATCGCCTCATCCACCGCCGTCAGCGCCGCGCGGCTGTCGCTGCACGGCGACGGCAGCCATCTCGTCTCCCTGGACACCGTGATCGAGACAATGCGCCAGACCGGGGTCGACATGTCGACCAAGTACAAGGAAACGAGCGAGGGCGGCCTCGCCGTCAACGTCATCGAGTGCTGAGCAGA
The DNA here is from genome assembly GCF_015752285.1 of Mycetocola sp. CAN_C7. Lineage (NCBI taxonomy): Bacteria > Bacillati > Actinomycetota > Actinomycetes > Micrococcales > Microbacteriaceae > Mycetocola > Mycetocola sp. CAN_C7. The sequence goes on along the minus strand of NZ_JADOUY010000004.1, from coordinate 326,581 downwards.
CACTGCGCTCCAGGTCAGGCAACCCGACACGATATGACGCCCGGTGACGGTGTGTGTCAGGTTCAGAGGCGCAGTGCTTCCGCCCGGTCGTAGCGTGTCATCATGCCTCCCCTCCTCAGCGGTCCGACCGTGACGACGCAATGGCTGGCCGACCATCTCGGATCGGACGACCTCGTCGTGCTCGATGCCACCGTGCTCGTGATGCGCGACAGCTCTGGAGCGCGAAAATATCTCTCCGGTCGCGAGCGGCACCTCGTCGACGGCCACATTCCCGGTGCCGTTTTCGCCGACCTTCTCGATGTGTTCAGCGATCCGGACGGGACTCATCCGTTCACCCGACCGGATGCCGTCGTGGTCGAGCGCGCTGCGGCATCCGTCGGGATCCGGGAATCGACCGCTGTCGTCGTCTACGACAGCGGCGGCGGGGTCTGGGCGGCACGGCTGTGGTGGCTGCTGCTCGGTTTCGGGTTCGAGACCGTGGCGGTGCTCGACGGCGGACTGACCGCGTGGCTGGTCGAGGGGCGCGACACCGACGCCGGCGCGGTCGAAGCGCGGATCGGCGGAATCGTCGCATCCGAGAAGCCGGGCATCTGGGCCGACAAATCGCAGGTGGAGCGCATCGTTGCCGGATCGGACCCCGGTGTGCTCGTCTGCGCGCTCCCCCCGGGCGAGTTCCGGGGCACCACCGGATCAAATCGACGCCCGGGTCATCTCCCCGGCAGCGTCAACGTTCCCGCTGCTCACCTGGTCGAACGCGGCTCGAGAACCTTCCTCGAACCGCGGGCACTTCTCGCCCTCTACCCCCGGGCCGTCTCCGATGGCGAGCGCGTGATCGCGTACTGCGGCGAAGGTGTCGCTGCGGCCGCAACGGCATTGAGCCTCGTGCTCGCCGGTCGGCCAAACGTGATGGTGTACGACGGCTCGCTCGACGAATGGGCCGCAGACCCGTCTGCACCACGTGTCGTCTGACGTTCACACCTCCGTCGGCACCTGGCAGACGAAATCCTCGCACAGGTAAGCCGCTCGTGCGCCGTTCCGGGTCGTTCGCCCTCTGAACAGGTCGAAACCCGCCGACGCGAACTCTCTGGCCTGCTGCTCGGTGACCACAGCGGTCACGTCGGTGAGCTTCCGTCTGATGCTGTCAGGCAGGGCCTCGTTCACACTGTCGTCAGGGCTCACCACAACGAGTTGCACCGACGCGCTGGTCAACCGGCGCATCAGGGTCAGCGCGGCCCCGAATGAGACCGGGTTCGCGACCGCGAGTTCGGCGAGCGGCTCGAGCGCCGTTCGTGCCGCGTCGAGGTAGTCGCGACGGCCGGTCAGCAGGTGAAGCCGCCACGCCGCCTGCGCGCTCGCACTGATCCCCGACGGATACGCTCCCTCAGACGGGTCACCGGCGACGGTGAGGCCGTGACCGGCAAGCACCGGGTCCCCTCCCCCTGGCTCCGTGAAGACCGCTGAGCCGCCCGCAGCCGCGCCGGCAGCGAGAATGTCGTCGACCAGCGAGCGGCCGGCGATCGCATATGCGGGTTCCCCGGTCGCCGAGGAGAGCACGAGGAGGCCATCGGCCAGCATGCCGTAGTCCTCGAGTGTGGCCCGAGCGGCCGATCGCCGTTCAGCCACAGAGGCACGAATGAGACGTCCATCCCTGTCGATGTGGTTCTCGAGAAGGTAGTCGGCTGCCCAGCGCGCCGACTCGAGCCAGTCCGCCCGGTCGAACACGACCGAGGCACGGGCCAGGGCGGCGATCGCCAGCCCGTTCCAGCCTGCGAGCACTTTCTCGTCGAGCGCCGGCGGTTCGAGCAGCTCTCGATCGACCGCATCCGCCGCGTAGTACCCGCCCTCCGAGCGGATGCCGTCGATCGTCGACTCGGAATCCTGAGCACTGGCGAAGCCGCCGGTGGAAAGCTGCATCACCGAGCGAAGGAAACCCGCGATACCGTCGGCCGCGTCTCGCGCCCATTCCCGTGTACCGTCGTCCGCCCACGCTGTCGTGTAGGTGTCGAGCAGGAGCGCGTTGTCGTAGAGCATCCGTTCGTAGTGGGGGTCGCTCCAGTCGCGTTTCGTTGCATACCGGAAGAATCCGCCCTCGACCGGGTCACGCAGCGGCGTCGCGGCCATCCGTTCGAGCGTGCGTGTGCCGAGCGCGTCTGTTGTGGCGAGCAGGAAGGCGAGGACAGGGGCGACGGGAAATTTGGGGGCGCCGCCGAGTCCGCCGTACTGGAGGTCTTCATGCGCGGCGAGCCGTGCGACAGCGGCGTCGAGTTCGGCGGGGCCTGGCAGGGTTCCGCCGTCAGGCACGATCGATGCCGCAACCGCTTCACCGATCGCTGCCGCGTTCTGCATGACTTCGGTACGCCGGTGAATCCAGGCGTCCTGCACGGCATCGAGGACCTGGCGGAACGACGGGTGACCCTGGATCGGTTCGGGGGGAAAGTAGGTGCCCGCGTGGAAGGCGACCCCGCCGGGGGTGGTGAACACACTCAACGGCCAGCCGAGCTGTCCGGTGAACGCTGCGGCCTGGGCCAGGTAGCTGGCGTCGACGGACGGGTACTCCTCCCTGTCGATTTTGATGCTCACGAAACCGGCGTTGAGCACCGCAGCGATGTCGGGATCGCTGAACGACTCCCGCGCCATCACGTGGCACCAGTGGCAGGTGGAGTAGCCGATCGACAGGAAGACGGGGACGTCGCGTTCGGCCGCGTCGGCGAATGCCCCAGGTCCCCATTCCCGCCAGTCGACCGGATTGTCGGCGTGGGAGCGGAGATACGGGCTGATGGCTGTTGCGAGGCGGTTGACCATGCTCCCAGCCTAGGTTCACAGCCCGGCTGCTACCAGGCACCCACGTACGGGGAGACCTCGTCGGATTCGCGGTCACGATTGCGCACGAACGGCAGCCCGCGGAGCACGGCGAGTTCCACCCGCGATTTCACTGTGTCCGATGTGAGCGTGTACTCGGTGAAATCAGACGTCGACGCGTAGACACCGATCGGCAGGGTGAGCGCCTGGAAGAAGCCGAACAACGGCCGGAACTGGTGCTCGAGGATGAGAGCGTGGCGTTCACCCCCTCCGGTGGCCGCGAGGAGCACCGGCTTGTCGACGAGCGAATACTGCCCGACGAAGTCGAACAGGTGCTTGAACAGCCCGGTGAACGACCCCCGGTAGACGGGGCTGGCGACGATGAGAAGGTCGGCGTCTTCGATCCGCTGCAACTCCTCCTCCACGCTCGGAGCCACCTGCTCGCGGGTGAGCGCGCCGGCGAACTCCGGCCCGATGTCACTGAGCTCGATGACGTGCCTGGTGATGTCGTGGTGTTGCGCGATGGTGTCGAGAATGGCCGACACCAGCACGCTCGTCTTCGACGGGGCGTGCAGGCTGCCGCAGACGGCGACGACCCTGAGGGGACGGTTTCCAGCGATTTCGACCATGAAGCGACGCTACGCCGCTTCACGCGGCGGTCGCCATCGGTGCGCAATACGACGTAATGCGCACCGATGCGTCAGGTGGCGAGGAGAACGTTCTTCTCCCCGGCCCGAATCGGCGACCCGAACCTGTTGCCAGCGGGAGGAAGCGGGCAGACGTAGAAGTCGCTGAAGGCGCACGGTGGCAGGTAGGCGCGGTTGAAATCCACGAGCACTGCACCGTTCTCGTCGGCAGGAGCCATGTCGAGGAAACGGAAGCGATAGCTTTCTGCACCGCTCGTTCCGTCGGCGAACACGGCGTGGAGTCCCCCGCGTTCCCGCGTGACGGTGAGCGACACCGGGCCGTCAGGCAGGTCGATATCGACCACACCGGCCGGGGTGTCGTCGGAGCGGTGGCCGTCGATGGTGGTGAACTCGACGCTGGCCTCAGGTTCTGCCGCGCGGAATCGTCCCGTGAACACGAACCGCTCGTCCGGCTCGAACGCGTCGATCCCTCGCAGAACCGTGCGGGTCGGCGCATCCGGGTCGAGCAGGCGGAGCGCGAGGGCCCCGTCACGCTCGAAGTACCGCAACCGTCTATCGCCCCACTCGATGTCCTGCCCCTCGGTGAGCGTGACCGCGTCGCCTGTGATGACCCCGAGCGGACGACCGCCCTGAAGCAGGGTCAGTCCGTCGAGGTCGTGACCGGTGCCGACGATGCCGTCAGGGGCTGCGTGCCAGAGGCCCGGCACACCGTCGTAGGCGCTGGGTGCTGCAGCCAGCCAGTGGGTGGCAGCGAGCGATGCGAGGCCGAGCGGTGACCCGGTCCGCCGTTCCCTCGCGTCATGCCAGCTGACCCAATCACCCGAGAAGTCCTCGGTGCTCGTGTCGAAAGCGTCGGGCAGCGCCATGGACGTCGTCGATTCCACCGGCTAGTTGACGTCGTTCGGATGCGAGCCGACCCGACCGTCGCGCTCCAGCGCGGAGATCGCGGCGACTTCGGCATCCGTCAGTTCGAAATCGAAAAGATCGAGGTTCTCGGCGATACGCTCGCGGCTGTTCGACTTCGGGAACACGATGAAGCCGTTCTGCAGGTGCCAGCGGAGAACGACCTGTGCAGGCGACTTGCCGTGGGCGGCAGCGGCCCCAGCAACGCTCGTCTCGTCGAACAGCGGGTATTTGCCCTGGCCGAGCGGTCCCCACGCTTCGATCTGGATTCCGTGCTCGCGGGAGAAGTCGACAACCTCACGCTGCTGCAAGGCGGGGTGGAGCTCGATCTGGTTCACGGCCGGGACCACACCGCCGTCGGCGATGACATTCTCGAGATGCTCGACGAGGAAGTTCGAGACACCGATCGCCGTTGCTTTGCCGTCGGCCTGGATCTGCTGGAGTGCCTTCCAGCTCTCGCGGTACAGGTCACGCTGCGGGGTCGGCCAGTGAATGAGGTAGAGATCCACCGCGTCGAGCTGGAGTTTGCCCAGGCTGAGGTCGATGGCGTCGAACGCCGACTGGGTGCCCTGGTCTGCGTTCCACAGCTTGGTGGTGATGAAGAGGTCCTCGCGCGGGATGCCGCTCTTCGCGATCGCCCGCCCGACCCCTTCCTCGTTGCCGTAGATCGCTGCGGTGTCGATGTGCCGGTAGCCCACCTCGAGAGCATCGGTCACGATGCGTTCGGTGTCGTCCGGGTCAACCTTGAAGACGCCGAAGCCGAGCTGCGGGATGGTTGTGCCAAAGTTGAGGGGAAGTACTGGACCGTTCCACGATGTTGTCATCGTTCCAGCTAACCACTCGGTGACCGGTGTTCCCAACGACGGGGCCTCCGCTTCGCCGTCAGCGGAATCGACGACCCTGGTCGCGTCTGAAGAGAACGAGTGCGACCGCCAGCATGACGAGGGTCCAGATCAGGATGCCGACCCAGGCCCAGATCTCGAGCTCACCGCCCTGCACAGCCCAGATCACGACGTCGCGAGCCTGCCTGGACGGGAAGAATTTCGAGAGGGTGTCAAGCCACGGGGCGAACATGATCGGCGGCAGGAACAGGCCGCCGGCAAAGGCGAACCCGAACATGATTACCTGGACCACCGCGATGGCAGCCTTCGACGGCATCGAGTAGCCGACGGCGATTCCGATGAGCATGAACGGCAGGGCGGAGACGGCGAGCGCTCCGAAGCCGAACAGGATGCGCCACGGAGGCGCTTCCGCCGCCGTGAAGATCCCGCCGATCACGATCACCGGGATGATTGCCACGAGCCCCATCAGGCCGATCGAGAAAATGTAGGAGAGGACCCGCGAGATGCCGGGAGCCGGAAGAGTGCGCAGGTACGGATCCCACGGCTTCTCCCGGTCTTCGGCGATGGAGAGACCGAAACTGAACAGTGAGTTCGACATCACGGCGAACACACTGAGCGAGATCACCGCCTGGGTGGCGAACAGGGGGTTTGCGGCGACGATCTCCTGCGGCACGACGAAGAACAGCAGGGCGAGCGCCGGAAAGACGAGCGAGCCGATCACGGCGATGGGAACGCGCATCGTCTCGAGGAGGGAGTACTTCGCGTGGACGACGGCGAGGCGGAGAACGCTCATGATCGACTGCTTCCTTCGACGGCCGGCGCACCGTTGGCACCGCCGGTGAGGGTGAGGAAGGCCTCCTCGAGGCTTGCGCCGCGGACGGCGAGCCCGCCGAACGGGATGCCGGAATGCACCAGCTCGGTGACCGCGGCGTCCGCATTCCGAGTGAAGAAGGTATGTGATCCGTCTTCTTCCTCCCGGGCGGAGACGACACTCGTCAGGCGCGACACTGCCGCGACATCCGGAGTCCGCAGGCGCAACATCCGCAGCCCGACACGGTCCAGAACGGCTCCGAGATCGTCGTCGGCGAGGATGATGCCGCCGCCGAGTACGACCACCCGCTCCGCGAGCGCCTCGATCTCGTCGAGATAGTGGCTGGTGACGACCACGGTCGCCCCCTGCTCGTGCTGTCGTCGAACGGCATCCCACAGGGTTCGTCTGGCATCCACGTCGAGCCCGGTGGTCGGTTCATCGAGGAGGACGAGCTTCGGCCGGCCGACGAAAGCCAGCGCAACGCTCAGCCGCCGTTTCTGCCCTCCGGAGAGCGCCCCTGTCTGCTTTCTCAGCATCGTCGACAGCCCGAACTCATCGGCGACTGCGGCCGTCGGTACCGGGTCCTCGAAATGTTTTCCGACGAAGTCGATCACTTCGCCGACACGGAGCGTGGGAGGAAGCGCGGTCTCCTGCGGCGTCGAGCCGAGGAAGCGCCGGGTGCGGTAGTCGGAGGGGCTCGCACCGAACAGTTCGACCGTGCCGCTCGTCGGACGACGGAGACCCTGGAGAAGCGACAGCAACGTCGATTTGCCTGCGCCGTTCGGGCCGAGGAGGCCGACGATGCGGCCGGCATCGATCTCAAGCGACACGTCGTTCAGCGCGGTGACCTGACCGAACCGGCGGGTGACGTGGTCGAAGTGAGCGAGTGCGGTCATGACACTTCTCCCAGCAGGGCGCGCAGTGATTCGGTGTAGTCCTCGAATGCGCGTCGACCACTCCTGGTCAGTTCGAGGTAGGTGACGGGTGTCTTGCCCTGATGGGTCTTGGTGACGAGGACGTATGAGGCCGCCTCCAGCTTGCTGAGATGCGTGGAAAGGTTGCCCGCGGTCATGTCGAGGATCTCCTGCAGCCGCGGAAACGAGATGCTCTCGCCGGATTCCAGCGTTGCGAGTGCAGCGGTGATGCGCAGCCGGGCCTGGGCGTGGATGACCGGGTCGAGGTCAGCCATGATCGCGGGCCCCAGACCGAGCCGAGCGGCGCACCCGTCTGGCGTAGATTTCGGAACCGATCGCGAGAGCGATAAAGGCACCGCCGCCGGCCAGCGCGAGGAAGAGGTAGTGGTTGGGGTACTGGAAGAACGGCGCAACGACGGCGACGACGACCAGCCAGATGCCGCTGACAAGCGCAGGGATGGCGTGCCAGATCGCGCCTGACACCATGAACAGCACCCCGGTCATCAGAACGAATGCGGACGGGAAGTAAATGCTCGCCACGGACGGCGGCATCCCGTTGACCAGAAGGCCGGCACCGAAGACGTACAGGGCGATCATCGACACCGACCAGGTCGACCCGTAGACGGCACCGGTGAACACACTCGCCGGTGAGCTCTTGACCCCGCGGCTGTTGCGCACGCCGAGGACGATCGAGATAACGATCGCGATGGCGATGAGGATGCCGAATCCCCACGCTGCGATCGGCAGCGGGAGAGCGAACCCCGGCCGGGCGCCGTCGATCAGCCAGAGGAGGAGGAACCCGACGAGCCAGGCGACGCCCCACGTCGCGGTGATCACTCCGACGAAGCTGCCCATCTGGGTGGTGACGCTGCGCTGCTGCACCTGCAGAAGGTCGAGCATGGCTGCCGGGTCGAGCGGCTCGTCGCCCTCGGGTATGTTCGCGTTCGTCGTGGATCCGGATGCCCGGTCTCCGTGGTCTGGTGAGTTCATGGTTACTTTGTATCACAAACCACTTTGCTTGGTCAATGAATTTGTCAGCTCCTCGATGGTCGCCAGATCCACGGACGACGGCGAAGGGATCGGCGAGCCCGCGGGCGGAGTGTCCTACGATGGAGGGCTATGTCTTTCACGATCTCCTACCCTCCCGAGCTGCCCGTCAGCCAGATGAAGGACGAGATCGCCGAGGTCGTTCGCGACCATCAGGTGATCATCATCGCCGGGGCGACCGGATCGGGAAAGACGACGCAGCTGCCGAAGATCCTGCTTGAGCTGGGCCGTGAATCGATCGCCCACACCCAGCCGAGACGTCTGGCCGCCCGGACGATCGCTGAGCGCATCGCCGACGAACTCGGGGTTGAGCTCGGAGGGGTCGTGGGCTACCAGGTCAGGTTCACCGATCAGGCCAGCTCGGACACCAAGGTCAAGCTGATGACAGACGGCATCCTGCTCAACGCGATTCACCGCGACCGGATGCTGCGTGCATACGACACCATCATCATCGACGAGGCCCACGAACGCAGCCTCAACATCGACTTCCTGCTCGGATACCTCAAGCAGCTGTTGCCGAAGCGCCCCGACCTCAAACTGATTATCACGTCGGCGACGATCGACCCGCAGAGCTTCTCACGCCACTTCGATGACGCGCCGATTGTCGAGGTGTCCGGCCGCACCTTCCCCGTCGAGATCCGGTTCCGCCCGCTCGTGGCCGATGTTCCTGCAGACGACGAGGATCAGGACGATGCGGGTGAGACGCAACCCGACGTGGACCCGATCGACGGCATCACTGCGGCTCTCGACGAACTGGCCCAGGAGTCGATGGGTGACGTCCTCGTCTTCCTCAGCGGTGAGACGGAGATCCGCGACACCGCTGACGCCCTCCGCGCCCGCTACGCCTCAGGCGGTGCAGGGGTCACCGAGATCCTCCCGCTGTACGGTCGGCTCAGTTCGGCCGAACAGCACCGCGTCTTCCAGCCCAGTTCAGTGGCCGGGGTCCGGCGGCGCATCGTGCTGGCGACGAACGTCGCCGAGACCAGCCTGACCGTTCCGGGGATCAAGTACGTGATCGACGCAGGAACGGCCCGCATCTCGCGGTACAGCGTGCGGTCGAAGATTCAGCGACTACCCATCGAAGCGATCTCGCAGGCGTCCGCCAACCAGCGATCAGGACGGTCAGGGCGCACCAGCGACGGCATCGCCATCCGGCTGTATTCCGAGCAGGACTTCACTGCCCGGCCGGAATTCACCGAACCCGAGATTCTCCGCACCAACCTCGCGGCCGTGATCCTGCAGATGGTGTCGCTCGGACTCGGTGACATCCAGGCTTTCCCGTTCCTTCAGCCGCCGGACTCGCGGGGCATCAAGGACGGTGTCGACCTGCTCCGTGAATTGGGCGCCATCAGCACTGCGGAGGGGGTGACGCCGAAACTCACCCGTGTCGGACGCGACCTGTCCCGCCTGCCGATCGACCCGCGCTTCGCCCGGATGGTCGTCGAGTCGAAGAGACACGGCGTCTCGCGCGAAGTGATGGCGATCGTCGCAGCGCTCACCATTCAGGACCCGCGGGAGCGTCCACTCGAAAAACGCCAGCAGGCGGATGAACAGCACGCTCGGTTCACCGACCCGACGAGCGACTTCCTTTCCCTCCTGAATCTGTGGAACTACCTCGAGGACAAGCAGAAGGAGCTGGGGTCGAGCGCATTCAGACGACTGTGCAAGACCGAGTTCCTCAACTACCTGCGGGTACGCGAATGGCAGGATGTCGTCCGCCAGCTTCGGCAGTTGTCGAAGCCGCTCGGACTCACCCTTTCCGACCGGGCGACAAACCCGGACGGCATCCACAAGTCACTTCTCGCCGGCCTGCTCTCGCACATCGGGCTGAAGGATGCCGCGGCTGCGGCAGCGAACACGGCTCGCGGCAAACAGCAGGGGCGGCCGGGACCTGCCCGAAAGGGTGACTACATTGGAGCCCGTCAGACCCGTTTCGTGATCTTCCCCGGGTCAGCACTCGTGAAGAAGCAACCGAACGCGCTCATGTCGGCCGAACTCGTGGAGACCTCACGCCTGTTCGCCCGCACCAACGCCGCCATCGACCCGGCCTGGGCCGAGGAGATCGCCGGCGACCTCGTCAAACGCAGCTATTCCGAACCCCATTGGGAAAAGGGGCAGGGTGCCGTTGTCGCCTGGGAGAAGGTCATGCTCTATGGCCTCGCCATCGTGCCCCGCCGCCGTGTCCAGTACTCGCGCATCGACCAGGAACTCTCGCGAGAGCTGTTTCTCAGGCACGCACTCGTGGAAGGCGAGTGGGAGTCTCCCCAGGCGTTCGACAAGGCCAACCGTCGACTGCGGAAGGAACTCGCCGAGCTCGAGGAACGCACCCGCCGTCGCGACATCCTCTTCGACGATGAAGCCGTCTTCGACTTCTACAACTCCCGCATCCCCGCCGATGTCTTTTCGACCCGCAGCTTCGAGGGTTGGTGGCGCCAGGCGAAGAAGGTCACTCCTGAATTGCTCACGATGCGGCAGGAAGATCTGCTCCCCGACGACGCCCCTGAGGTCGACGACGCCCAGTTCCCGCCGACGTGGCGGCAGGGCGATCAGAAACTGAGCCTCCGCTACCGCTTCGAACCCGGCGCGGACGACGACGGTGTCACCGTACAGGTGCCCCTTCCGCTCCTCCCCCGACTTTCGCCGGCGGGTTTCGACTGGCAGGTGCCGGGGCTGCGGCTGGATCTCGTCACCGCGATGATCAAATCGCTCCCGAAAGCCATTCGCCGCAACGTCGTGCCTGCTGCGGACTGGGCGCGGCGGCTTATGGCAGAACTGCCGGACGTCCCGCCGCAGCCCCAGGCTCAGGCCACGAACAACGACACTCTTGCCGCCCACCTGGCCATTGCCGTCAAGCGGCTCTCCTATATGCCCATCGAGGCATCCGATTTCGATCTCTCACGCATTCCCGGGCATCTTCGGGTGACCTTCCGGGTCGTCGATGAGAAAGGCAGGCCGGTCGCGGCAGGCAAGGACCTCGCCGAACTGCAGAACCGGCTTGCCTCCCGAACCCGGGAAAGTGTGGCGAAGGTGGCCGAGGCCACGCCTAACGCGCTGGAACGGTCCGGCATCACCCGCTGGGACTTCGATGAACTCCCGCGCTTTGTCGACACCAGGCACGCGGGTAACACCATCCGCGGCTATCCTGCGCTCGTCGACGATCGAACATCCGTCTCCATTCGAATCATGGCGACCGAGGCCGATCAACGTCGCGCTATGCCCGGTGGTGTCCGGCGGCTGCTGCTCCTCGCCGTGCCGTCACCGGTCAGCTACGTGCAGCAACACCTCACCGGCGCCGAGAAGCTGGTCCTAGCGACAAGCCCGTACCCATCGACCCAGGCTCTCTTCGACGACTGCCTCATCGCCTGCATCGACGACATCCTGTTCCGCGTTGCCTCTGACGGATGCTTGTTCATGCGTGTGGAGTTCGAAACCGTGCGCGACCGGGTATCCGGCGCCGTGATGAACACGATGTTCGACACCGTCTCGCTCACCGCCAAGGTCCTCACCGCGGCCCGCACCGCAGAGAAGGCGCTGAAGCGGGCGACGAGCCTCTCGCTGCTCCCCGCACTGTCTGACGCGACCGCCCAGCTGAACGGTCTCATCTTCGCCGGGTTCGTCTCGACTACCGGTTCGGCGCGGCTGGCGCAGCTGCCCCGATACCTCTCCGGAATCGCCTACCGGGCCGAGAAACTCCCAGACAACCCGAACCGCGACCGCGTCTGGATGAACGAGATCCAGACCGCAACGGCTCTGTTCGAAGCAGCTGGCGGGACGATTCCGCTCGACCGGTTTGCGCCTCCACACCTCGGACGGGCGCGCTGGATGCTCGAGGAACTCCGGCTCAGCCTGTTCGCCCAGAACATTGGCGCCGCAGAGAGTGTGTCTCTACAGCGCATCCGCAAGGTTCTCGCCGGTTAGAGCACCTTCGAGAGGAACGCCTGCGTCCGGCCGTGCTGCGGGTTGGCCAGGACCTCTCGCGGGTTACCGGACTCGACGACGACCCCTCCGTCCATGAAGACGAGGGAATCGGCGACCTCTCGGGCGAAACCCATCTCGTGGGTGACGACGATCATCGTCATTCCCGTGCTCGCGAGTTCCTTCATCACGTCGAGAACTTCACCGACGAGTTCCGGGTCGAGTGCACTGGTCGGTTCGTCGAACAGCATGAGCTTCGGTTCCATGGCCAGTGCCCTGGCGATGGCGACGCGCTGCTGCTGCCCGCCAGAGAGATGCGCGGGGTAATGGTCGATATGGTCGGCGAGACCGACGCGCTCGAGCAGTTCCCTGCCCTTCGCCGTCGCTGCGGAGCGGCTCAGTCCGCGCACCTGGATCGGTGCCTCGATGACGTTCTCGAGCGCGGTCATATGTGGGAACAGGTTGAACCGCTGGAACACCATGCCGATGTCCCGGCGCTGGCGGGCGGCGACCTTCGGCTTGAGCTCGTAGAGCTTGTCACCGCGCTGCTCATACCCGACGAGAGCGTCGTCGACGAACAGGCGTCCGGCGTCGACCCGCTCGAGGTGGTTGATGCAGCGGAGGAATGTGGACTTGCCAGACCCGCTTGGTCCGACGAGACACATCACTTCGCCGCGCGCGACCTCGAGCGTGATGCCCTTGAGGACCTGGTTGGAGCCGAAGTTCTTGCAGACGCTTTCGGCGCGGACCATCGGTGCGTCCGTCATGTCCTGCCCCCTTCCTCGTGCGATTTCGGTGTCTGAGCGGGCTGAGCGCCTGTGTTCACTCCGACATCGGCCGAGTCGTCGATCGGAGCGTTTCTATCGAGGCGCATCGCGCCGATGCCGCGGGAGAACCGCTTCTCGAGGAAGTACTGGCCGACCATGAGAATGGACGTGAACAGCAGGTACCAGCTCGACGCGACGAGCAGCATGGAGACGACGTTGAAGTTCACGGCCGAGATGTCACGCGACCGGGTGTACAAGTCAAGACTGAATGGCACGGCGACCACGAGCGACGTGGTCTTGAGCATTGAGATGACCTCGTTACCCGTCGGCGGGATGATGATGCGCATCGATTGCGGAACAATGATGCGCCGCATGGTCTGTGGCCAGCTCATGCCGAGGGCTGTGGCCGCCTCTTCCTGGCCCTTGTCGACGGAAAGGATACCCGCGCGCACGATCTCCGCCATGTATGCGGCCTCGTTCAGCGCCAGGCCGATCACGGCGAGGGTGAACGTGTTCAGCAGTTCGCTGGTCTCCCACGACGCGAGCGGCTGGAGTCCCGGTACACCGATGTCGATGGTGTTGTAGATCACCGAGATCAGGCCCCAGAACACGAGCTGGACGTACACGGGGGTGCCCCGGAAGATCCAGAGGTAGAGCCAGGCCACGCTCTTCACCACGGGGTTCGGCGAGAGCCGCATCACGGCAAGCAGAAGCCCGAGGATGATCGCGATGATCATCGAGTAGACGGTGAGCTGTATGGTCACCCACGCTGCCGCGGCAATGCGCCGGTCGAAGATGTACTTGCCGTACTCAGGCCAGTCGTACGCGGGCCTGAGCGCCGCATCCCAGATGAACAGGGCGAGCATGGCAACCAGGACGACCGCGATGACGATGCGCCACGGGTGCCGCAGTTTGATGGCCTTGATCGGGCCGGCACCCACCGGCGCTGCCGTGTCCCGCTGCGCCGGTGGGTTCTGCATGTCTGCAGGCATGATTAGCCCTTCGAGGCTGCGTTGATCGTGATCTCATCGAGACCGCCGTCAGCGACACCCCATTCGTCGAGGATCTCGGTGTAGGTTCCGTCGGCGATCAGAGCTTCGAAGGCGGACACGATGGCCTCGGTCAGTTCGCTGTCCTTGGCGATCGGGAGGCCGTACGGCGCCTCGTCGAAGGTCTCGCCAGCGGCCTGCAGCTTGTCGCCGTTCTGGGCGATGGCGTAAAGAGTCACCGGGGAGTCAGCGCTGAACGCATCGGCCTGGCCGAGAGCGACCGCGTTCGCGGCGGCATCCTGGGCCTCGAACTGCAGTTTCTCGATCGGTTCCTTTCCTGCAGCCACACAGGCGTCCGACTTGGCCGGGACCTCTTCTGTGTCCTGGAAGGTGGTGGACTGAACGGCGACCTTGAGCCCGCAGGCGTTGTTCGGATCCACCTCGGTACCCTTGGTCGACGCCCACTGGACGCCTGCCGTGTAGTAGTTGACGAAGTCGACCTGCTCTTCACGTTCGATGGTGTCCGTGAAGGACGAGAGCCCGAAGTCGAGCTTGTTGCCGACGATCGAGGGGATGATGTTGTCGAACTGCGACGCCTTGTACTCGGTCTCAAGCCCGAGCTTGGCGGCCATAGCGTCGATCAGGTCGATCTCCCAGCCGATCACCGTGCCGTCCGAATCCTTGTACTCGTTCGGCGGGTAGTTGGCATCCGTGCCGATGACCAGCTTGCCGGCCTCCTTGATGTCATCGGGGAGCAGCGCGACACTTGCCTCGTCAACGGAGACGCCGCTGGCCCCGTCACCACCCTTCGACGGTGCGGTCTCGTTGTTCACACAGCCCGTCAGCAGGAGGGCAGCAGCCGCCGCAAGTGCCAGGGGTGCAACAAAAGTCTTGATGCGCATGAAGATCGTCCTTACTCTCGCAAATGCCGATGATGGCGCTTTCGAGACTAGCCCACCTCGACCCGGTCAGACCGCGTCGAGTGCCGATCCGAGTTCCGCGGCCAGCCGGCGCTCGAGAACGAGGACGGAGCGCACCCTGACGGCCAATTCGGTGATCGTTCGGCCGGGGTCGGTCGCGTCTGCGGCCAGGTCGGCGATGGTGGCCCAGACCGCGCCGGCGTCGCGTGCGGTCTCGGCTGCGGGGCCGAGCGCCATGCCCGACACCGGGCCAGCCTCGTCGAGGAACTCGGCGTACAACGGGCGGCCAGCCGCCGGAGCGGTGTGCGACCAGGTCAGACACTCCGCCAGTCGCGCCATCCCGGCCGCGAACGACTCCGCAGACCCGAATCGGCGCACCCACCCCCTCTTCGTCCCCTCGTCCTCCAGGTCCGCGAGTAGGCGTTCCATACCGCTCACGCCGATGTTGACGTCGAACGAATTTCCGAGCACAGGTCCGGTGAGATGCGCTGTCGTCATCGCTATCGCCGAACGGACGGCGTGACCGATGTCAAGAACCGAAACCGGTGAGCTGATGGTCGTCAGACCGAACCGGCCTTTTCGGTGAGCGGCCCACGCCGTCGCAAGTCGGTCTGCAGGGATAAGGTGCGGGTCAGACGCGGTGTCGTCGATGAGGTACCGCCCAGCCGACCGCCCGGCGACGACGATCGGATAGGGGTCTGCCGCTTCCTCGTCTGATGTCGCCTCGTGCCAGGCGAGGTGCCCCCTGCCCACCGTGAGCCAGGCGGGCGATCCCGCGTCGAGTGACGCATCAAGCTTCGTCAGAGCCGAAGCCGGCCCGCTCGACGTCGTCGTCGAGAGGTCCAGGCGTAGGTGCTCGGCCACACTCTCCAGCCAGGGCTTCGGATGGTGCTGCGCCACGATCGTGAGAAGCGGATGCGACACCGCGCGGTACTCGAAGACAGCATAGAGAAACCCGACCCCGCCGCCGAGGCCGAATGCCATCGGTTCGGACACACCGATCCCCCGAACGGCGAGAAGGTGACGGGCCAGAGCGGATGGCCCGTGGGAGGCGGCACCGAAACTCGGATAGCCCGACACTGCATCGGGATGCCCGTGATGCTCCCGCTCCGACTGGAGACGGCGAAACGCTGTCGTATAGCTCTCGCCGGTGCGGGACATCCGCGCTCGGATCAGCTTCTTGGCCGAGTGACGCTGGGTCATGATGTTCTCTCCCGTGGCCGTGAGCACGCCGTCCGACCCACACCGGACCCGTGCTGACCACGATTGCCGAGATCATCGAAAAGGAGTCGCCCGCCACGATGAACGATCACCTTGTTCCCGCACTGCCTGCGGGTGTGGGCCGCTGGTCAGGGAATCAGGCGTGTGACGACGCCGTAGTCCGAGAATACGCATCGCCCCGCTGCGCTGCAACATGCCCGTTCGTTCTCGTGACGCTCCGTCGCTCAAAGCACGTCGACGGTCCGTTCGTCGAGCCCGGTCGCTCCATCAGGAAGCACACCCTGCTTGTCCGAAATCTGGATTTCACCGTCCGTGCCGACCGCGCGCACCCGCAACTTGTGGGTTCCAGCGGACGCTTCCCAGTCATATCGCCACTGCACCCAGGTGTCGATCGAGATCGCAGGTGCAAGTGTTGCCTCTCGCCAGCTGCCGCCGTCGACCTGCACCTCGACGCGATCGATCCCGACGTGCTGGTGCCAGGCGACTCCGGCGACCGTGATCGTGCCGGCTGCGAGCGACTGCCGTGCGCTCGGAACATCGATGCGCGACGAGATCTTCACCGGCCCTCGATCGCTCCACCCACGGTCGGTCCAGTATGCGGATGCCGCGTCGAAGCGCGTCACCTCGAGTTCGGTCACCCATTTCGTGGCCGAAACGTACCCGTAGAGCCCTGGAACGACCATCCGGACCGGAAATCCGTGCTCAGGAGGAAGGGGCTCGCCGTTCATGCCCACCGCGAGGATGGCGTTCCTGTCGTCTTCGAGCACGGCGAGAGGAGTCGACGCGGTGAACCCGTCGATGCTACGCGAGAGCACCATGTCGGCGTCATCGCTCGGCGACGCCCGCGCGAGCATCTCGCGAATCGGGTAGCCGAGCCACAAGGCGTTGCCGATCAGCCCGCCGCCCACCTCGTTCGAGACGCAGGCGAGGGTCGTGACGCTCTCCTCGAGCGGCAGCGCCAGCAGTTCGTCCCAGGTGATCGTGATCTCACGCTCCACCATGCCGTGGATTCGCAGGCTCCAGTCCGACGGGTCGACCGCTGGAACCGAGAGCGCCGTGTCGATCCGGTAGAACTCCTCGTTGGGCGTGACCAGAGCGCTGAGACCGTCGATCTTGAATTCGGATGCCGCGGGAACCGTGGCGGTCGATGCGGGCTTCGGCAGCATGATGGCATCGCGAATCGCCGCGATGCTCCTGCTCCCTGCCTGCAGGGCGTACCCCCCGAGAGCGGCGAGCGCGCCGATCGCTGCCGCTCCCCCTGCCCAGCCGAGAAAACGCCGTCTGTCGATGCCCGTCGCCTGCCCTGTGTCCGTCACGCCGCCTGCGGCATCCGGCACACGGGGAGTCAGGATCTGCAGCGCGACAACCGCGGCAAGCGCGGCAAGCGCGGCAGGAGCGACCGCGAGCATCGGTGGGTTGGCTCTCGTCGACGCAGCGACCGCTCCGACCACGCCGAGGAGGGCGATGACAAGCCGCCCGACGGGTGGTCGTCGAGCCTCGGACACGCCGGCTGCCCCTGCGGCCACCGTGAGCGCGATACCGATGCCGATCAGGAGGGCCACCTTGTCTGCGGTTCCGAACAGCGCGATCGCAGCGTCCTTTGCCCACGACGGTGCGAGGTCGATGAGCAGAGACCCCACCACGATGACCGGGCTCGACTCCGGGGCGAGCAGCGCAGCACCGAGTTCGCCGATCCCGGCACCGAATGCGACCGCTCCAACGCCGGCAGCGGCCGGCCCAACCCACCGCGGTTGGGAGCGGCGCCGGTCTGTCATGCGTTCAGGCTAGTCCCGCATCCTGCGCATGTGGTCGGAGTGTGGTCCGAGATCGGAATGCGCATCTTCTGGCACGGGGACGCCTCGGGAACAACGGCGCTTCTCAACGGCGTGCTTTCTCAACGCCGGTGCGTCTCAGGGGCGGCGCTTCTCAACGCCGGTGTCTCTCAGGGGCGGCGCTTCTCAACACGCGTGCACAGGCCACCCGCGATATCCTCGCTTCACTCAGAACGGCGGATGGTCATCGGCCCCGGTTGGCGTCAGGGTCGTGAAGCGAGACGGGCTCCTGGATGCCGACGGCGCCGACGTCACCGGTGGTCCTGGCGGAGGCCGGGACGACACCTGCTGAAATCGGAGGTCTGGCTCGGTGACCTGGGTGCGCCCATCTGGTGAGGTCCACAGGAGGATCCCGCCCCCGAGTTGCTTCGCCTGCCAGGTCGTCTGATGCTTCAGCCGATGGTGCATGGGGCACAGGTGTGAGAGGTTGCCGCAGTCGGTTCGCCCACCGTGAGCCACGCCTGTGTGTGGTCGATCTCACAATGCCTCGCCCGTCGGGAACAGCCGGGGAACCTGCAGAACCCGTCGCGAAGCGCCAGATATTCGCGCATCCGTTTGGTTGGCTTGTACCTCGTTCGTCCGAGCGTCAGTGGCGCGCCTGACACGGGATCGGTCAGGAGCCGCAACCAGGTCTTCGATTTTCCGGCGAGCCTTCTGGCGGTGTCTGAGTCGATGGGACCATAGCCTGCAAGGTCGCCGGGTTCGTCACTCACGTCCAAGAGCGTCATGGCTGGAACGGTGACCACCACGGTCGGCTCGATCCGGCCGAATGCGGTTGTCGACGGCCCCGCAGCGCGCTCTCCGGCCAGCCCGGCGGCGAGAGCATCGGCGCACACGTCTGCGACGAGCTGCGACACAGTTCGCGCCTCGTCAGTGCGTTGGAGGCTCATTGCCGCCTCACGGACTGCTGCGTAGAGAGACCGGGCTTCAGGCGCTGTCGTGTACAGGCTGAGCCAGGCCATGCCGTCTGGCGCAGGAACGAACTCCAGCCGACGGTCTTTCGCGGACCTCGTCGTGCGTTCGATAGCCGAATCGGCGTCGATCCGCTCTCGAATAACACGCGCCTGTTGCCGGAACCGGGACACCGTGAGTGTCTGCGCAAATGGGAGCACCGCCGCTTCGAGCGCGTGTGCTGTCTGCTCGTCGAGCGACGATGTCTGGTCGACGATCACCCGGGCATGGCGAAGACTGATGTCTCCTGCGCGGAGCGCGGCGAGCGAGGCGGGCAGCCGGTGCATGAGCGCCGAGCTGTCGTCGATCAGTTGCCCGGCAGTTCCCTCAGGAATGTGGAGGACGCCGGCCACCTCGGCACGAAACGACCGCTGCACCATCTCTCCTTTCTGACGGGGGCTCAGAGACGACCCGACGGCCACCAGCCCGTGCTCGGAGATTTCAGCGACCCGCCGCGCCTGGTCGATGAAGTCGATCTTCCACGCGTCTTGCTTCGCCTCGATCCGCTCGATCAGGGCTACAGCGTCAAGCAGGGAACTGCAGGTATCGGCGATGGTGGCAGACAGCGTCGTTTCGTTGATCGCGACGCGGTCGTCGGAGTCGCTGTGCTCTGCCGGGGCTGCGGTGCCTTCCATGAATCGATGAACACCCGACCACTGACATCGCTTTCGGCACACGACTCTGCCGTCGCCCCACGCCCGGACACGAGAATGCGGCCGCCCTTCCGGACGACCGCACTCTCTGCACCCGGGTTAGAAGTCCCAGTCCGCGTCTTCGGTGACAACAGCCTTACCGATGACATACGACGAACCCGACCCCGAGAAGAAGTCGTGGTTCTCGTCGGCGTTCGGCGAGAGCGCCGACAGGATCGCCGGGTTCACATCGGTGACCGTCTTCGGGAACATCGGCTCATAGCCGAGGTTCATCAGGGCCTTGTTGGCGTTGTAGTGCAGGAATTTCTTGACGTCTTCGGTCAGACCGACGGTGTCGTAGAGGTCCTGCGTGTACTGCACCTCGTTGTCGTAGAGCTCGAACAGAAGGTTGAACGTGTAGTCCTTGATCTCCTGGCGGCGCTCCTCGGTCTCTTTCTCGAGACCCTTCTGGAACTTGTAGCCGATGTAGTAGCCGTGCACGGCCTCATCACGGATGATGAGGCGGATCATGTCTGCCGTGTTGGTGAGCTTGGCACGGCTCGACCAGTACATCGGCAGGTAGAACCCGGAGTAGAAGAGGAACGACTCGAGCAGGGTCGATGCCACCTTGCGCTTGAGCGGGTCGTCACCGGTGTAGTAGTCCATGACGATCGCGGCCTTCTTCTGAAGGTTCTCGTTCTCGACCGACCAGCGGAATGCCTCGTCGATCTCCTTGGTGGAGCAAAGGGTGGAGAAGATCGACGAGTAGCTCTTGGCGTGCACAGACTCCATGAACGCGATGTTGGTGTAGACCGCCTCTTCATGAGGGGTGATCGCATCCGGGATCAGCGAGACGGCGCCGACGGTACCCTGCAACGTGTCGAGCAGGGTGAGGCCGGTGAAGACCCGCATCGTCAGCTGCTGCTCCTCGGGGGTGAGGGTGTTCCACGACTGGATGTCGTTCGACAGCGGCACCTTCTCGGGCAGCCAGAAGTTATTGACGAGGCGGTTCCAGACCTCGACGTCTTTCTCGTCCTCGATCCTGTTCCAGTTGATCGCCTGGACGTGGTCGACCAGCTTGAGCTTGTCAATCATTCGTGTTGTTCCTTAGTGAGTGCGTTGATCGAGCGTGTCGGCGTTGATCGAGCGGGTTTCGAGCCAGGGTCAGAGCATGCAGCTGACGCAGCCATCCACCTCAGTACCCTCAAGCGCGAGCTGGCGCAGACGGATGTAGTAGATGGTCTTGATGCCCTTGCGCCATGCGTAGATCTGCGCCTTGTTGATGTCACGCGTCGTCGCCGTGTCCTTGAAGAACAACGTGAGCGACAGCCCCTGGTCGACGTGCTGCGTTGCAGCCGCGTAGGTGTCGATGATCTTCTCGGCGCCGATTTCGTAGGCATCCTGGTAGAAGTCCAGGTTGTCGTTCGTCATGAACGGAGCCGGGTAGTAGACCCGCCCGAGCTTGCCCTCCTTGCGGATCTCGATCTTCGACGCGATCGGGTGGATCGACGACGTCGAGTTGTTGATGTACGAGATCGACCCGGTCGGCGGAACAGCCTGGAGGTTCTGGTTGTAGATGCCGTGTTCCATCACGGATGCCTTCAGCGCGGCCCAGTCGGCCTGCGTCGGGATCGCGACAGCGGAGGTCGCGAACAGTTCGGCCACCCGCTCGGTGGCTGGCTGCCACACCTGGTCGGTGTACTTGTCGAAGAACGCTCCGGTCGCGTACGTCGATTTCTCGAAACCGTCGAAAGCGATACCGCGCTCGATGGCGATCCGGTTCGATGCCCGCAGAGCGTGGAACAGCACCGTGTAGAAGTAGATGTTCGTGAAGTCGATACCCTCTTCTGAGCCGTAGTAGACGCGCTCCCTGGCGAGGTAGCCGTGGAGGTTCATCTGGCCGAGGCCGATGGCGTGCGACTTGTCGTTGCCGTCTTCGATCGACCGGACCGATTCGATGTGGCTCTGGTCCGACACCGAACTGAGGCCGCGGATGGCGGTCTCGACGGTGCGGCCGAAGTCAGGCGAGTCCATCGACAGGGCGATATTCATCGAGCCGAGGTTGCATGAGATGTCTTTGCCGATGACGTCGTACGACAGGTCGGCGTTGTACGTGGTCGGGGTGTTGACCTGGAGGATCTCCGAGCAGAGGTTCGACATGTTGATGCGACCCTCGATCGGGTTCGCCTTGTTCACGGTGTCTTCGAACATGATGTAGGGGTAGCCGGACTCGAACTGAATCTCGGCAAGCGTCTGGAAGAAGTCGCGGGCCTTGATCTTCGTCTTCTTGATACGCGCGTCGTCGACCATCTCGTAGTACTTCTCCGAGACGGAGATGTCGCCGAACGGCACCCCGTAGACCTTCTCGACGTCGTACGGCGAGAAGAGGTACATGTCCTCGCCCTTCTTGGCGAGCTCGAAGGTGATGTCGGGCACGACGACACCGAGCGACAGCGTCTTGATCCGGATCTTCTCGTCAGCGTTCTCCCGCTTGGTGTCGAGGAACCGCATGATGTCCGGGTGGTGCGCCTGCAGGTAGACGGCACCGGCACCCTGGCGCGCACCGAGCTGGTTGGCGTAGCTGAAGGAATCTTCGAGGAGCTTCATCACGGGGATGATTCCACTGGACTGGTTCTCGATCTGCTTGATCGGAGCGCCGGCCTCTCGGATGTTCGACAGCAGCAGGGCGACGCCGCCGCCACGCTTCGACAGCTGCAGCGACGAGTTGATGCCGCGCGAGATCGACTCCATGTTGTCTTCGATTCGCAGCAGGAAGCAGGAGACGAGTTCGCCGCGCTGGGCCTTGCCCGAGTTGAGGAAGGTCGGGGTGGCCGGCTGGAAACGACCGGCGATGATCTCTTCGACCAGAGCGGTTGCGAGCTTCTCGTCGCCCTGGGCGAGTCCGAGTGCTGTCATGACAACGCGGTCCTCGAAGCGCTCGAGGTAACGCTTGCCGTCGAAGGTCTTGAGCGTGTACGAGGTGTAGTACTTGAACGCGCCGAGGAAGGTCTGGAAGCGGAACTTCTTCGAGTATGCGAGGTCGTTGAGTGCGGTGATGAAGTCGAACGAGTAGGCATCGATAACGGCCTTCTCGTAATACTCCTTCTCAACGAGGTAGTCGAGTCGCTCCCGCAGGGAGTGGAAGAAGACCGTGTTCTGGTTGACGTGCTGCAAGAAGTACTCGCGCGCGGCCTCCTGGTCCTTCTCGAACTGGATCTCGCCGTTCGGGCCGTACAGGTTGAGCATCGCATTGAGCGAGTGGTAATCCATCCCGGTGTCCATGGGGACCTCGGTCACTACTGTTCCAGCCAAAATGATTCCAATCCTTCGTGAACGACGCGCACGTCGTCTGGTGTTCCGAATACTTCAAAGCGATACAGGTTAGGCACCGTGCACTTGGCAGAGATGATGTCTCCTGCCAGGCCGTATGCCTCGCCGAAATTCGTGTTGCCTGCGGCGATGACTCCGCGGATCAGGTTCCGGTTTTTCTCGTCGTTGAGAAACCGGATGACCTGCTTGGGTACGGCGCCGTTACCGTCACCGCCACCGTATGTGGGCGTGACGAGCACGTATGGGTCCTGGACCGTGAGGGCCGGCTCCTTTGCGTGGAGCGGGATCCTTGCGGCCGGGACTCCGAGCTTGTCGATGAAGCGCCGGGTGTTGCCCGAAACGCTGGAGAAGTACACCAGCTGTGTCATCGCTTCACCCCCGGATTACTGAAAGTCACTGATCGAGCTTGTCGAGATCCACATCAAAGACGCTGATCGAGCGTGTCGAGATCTCCACGTCGAGTGCCGCTTGTCGAGATCCAATCAGGAAAGACGCGAAGCCAGCTCGTTGATCTTGTCTGGCCGGAAGCCCGACCAGTGGTCCTCATCGGTGATGACAACGGGGGCCTGGAGGTAGCCAAGCGCCTTGACCGCTTCGAGAGCGTTCTCGTCGGCAGACAGGTCGAGGATTTCGTACTCAATACCCTTGTTGTCGAGCGCGCGATACGTCGCGGTGCACTGGACACACGACGGCTTGGTGTAGACCGTGATTGTCATCGAAATGGGGCCCTTCTTCTTCGTTCACATCTGTCGGCGGCCGATGGTGGCTGGCCGGTTGTCCAATACTACATATAGTTGGCGTCTTTAGGGAGCACCCCAACCACTAGTAGTTACACGCCTGTAGTTATCAACATCCGTTTCCACCGTTTTGTTCCGTTTTCCACCGTTTCTCCACCCTTTTATCCACACCCGTCGCTGGGACGAAAAGGGCGGAATTGAGCGACTCGAGCGTGGTGACGGAGCGACTTGTCCACAGTTCTCACGCTACGCCGCACCACCGACAATTAATTTCCCCGGCGACACACATTCGGCGTGTCGTGAGCCTGAACCCGAACCCTTGATCTTCGGGTGTTCCCGCCTCCATACAATTGACCTCATGAGCGCATATTCCAGCCTGTTGAAAACGTCAGGCGTCGCTCGAATCATCGCCGCTCAGCTCGTCGCCCGATTTCCGTTCGGGATGCTGTCGCTCGCCTTCCTGCTCCATGTCGAGCAGGTCACCGGATCATACGGTGCTGCCGGACTCGTGCTCGCGGCCGCGAGCGTCGGGCAGGCCGCTGCCGGCCCACTGACCAGCCGGTGGATGGGTGTCTGGGGCATGCGTCGCGTCCTGGTGCTCACCCTCGTGGTGTGCGCTGTGACCGTGACGGCCGTCGCGCTCGTCGAAATGTCTGTTCCCTTCTATATGGCGTTCGCTCTCGTCGCCGGATTGGCCACTCCCCCGATCCAGCCAGCGGTGAGGACCATCTACCCGAAGATGGTCAACTCCAAACAGCTCACTCCGTTGTTCTCGCTCGATGCATCCGCTCAGGAGATCATCTGGGTTCTCGGGCCGGTCATCACCACCTTCATCTCCACGCAGGTGGGAACGGACTGGGGAATCCTCGTCGCCGTTGTGATCATGGTCTTCGGCGGTGCCTGGTTCATCGCATCGCCCGAGGTCGGTCGCGTCCGAATCCCCCGGAGCAAACGCAAACTCGGCCAGGTGCTCAAACGACCGCCCGTTCTTCTGGCGACCGTGGTCGGGTTCCTGCTCATCGGCGCGTGCGCGGCTGTCGAAGCTGGGGTGGTTGCGACCTTCGGTCACGACGGCCTCGAGGCCGGCCTCGTGCTCGGAATCTTCTCGCTCGGCAGTCTGGCCGGCGGCCTGACCCTCGGCCACATTCCGATCGGGCCGTGGGCTCTCGCGCGCCGGATGTCCATCGTGTTCGTCGGCATGGCCGTGTCGATCTTCTTCTCGAACGCCGTCCTGCTCTCGATCACCCTGTTCGTCGCGGGGATCGGCATCGCCCCCGCCCTCACCGTGCTCTTCGCCATGGTGTCCGCGAGCGTGAAGTTCAGCGACACTGCGGAGGCGTACGGCTGGGTGGGTACCGGTCAGCTCATCGGTGCCGCGCTCGGCTCCGCCGTCGCCGGCCTGCTCATCGACTCACGTGGTGCCGAGGGCGCGTTCTGGGCAGCAGCTCTCTTCGCCCTCGTCGGATTCCTCGTTCCGCTGCTCGGAAAGCGCTGGCATCCCGACCTCCGCGGCCGCGACGCCAGCCCCATTCCGGACACAGAGCCGATCCAGGTTCACCCGTCGTAACGGGAAAACCTGGATCGGATCGCTCAGCCCGCTACGAGTGTGGCGGCACGCACCGTCCGGAGCGCCGGGGCGAGAGCCCCCAGCTCGTCGATGAGTCCGTCGAGCCTGGCGACCTGCTGGTCGTCCGGCACGAAGAAGCCATCATCGATCTGGTGCGACGCCTGCATGATGTCGACGTGCGAGCTCGCTGCGACGAGGCCCAGTGATGAGAGCACCGGTCGCAGTGCTGCGGCACCGAAGGCTCCACCACCCCGGCCGCCGTAGCTGACCAGCCCGACGGGCTTCTTTCCCCACTCGTCGTAGAGAAAGTCCAGCGCGTTCTTGAGCGCCGGCGCGTAACTGTAATTCACCTCAGGAGAGACGAACAGAAACGCGTCAGCCTGCGCCACACGCTCGCTCCACGCGAGTGTGTGCCTGCGGCTGTAGTCGTGCAGTCGAGGCAGTTTCACTTCATCGACCATGGGCAGGTTCAGTTCTGCCAGGTCGACGAAGTCGATGTCGAAGCCGCCGCGTTCCGTCACGTGTTCGTGAACCCAGAGTGCGACGGAAAGTCCGGCGCGGCCTGGTCGTACGCTTCCAATGATGACCATAAGTCTGATCGAGGGTTCGGGCCCCCGGTCAGTTGGGTATTTTTCCAACATAAGGGTAGATCTCCAGCAAAAGGCGAATACTGGGGGCAGCAGTCCTCGCGGGATTTCAGGGAGGTACTCGAGCGGGGCAACACGGGTACGTGACCTCTAGCATGCTCTGCCGGAGCGGCGCTGCAACCCCCCAACTATGGGGAGTGGCGCGCCGGCGATTCCTCCGTGTTCCGGATCGTGACGATACTGTGAGCAACGAATCGACCGCGAGACTCCCGCGAATTCTAGAGTGTGAGCATGGAGCTCCAGCCGATCCGCCGGCGCCTGACCCGCCGCACCACGCCTGTCATCGCTGTTCTCATGACGTGTCTTCTCCTCGTCGGATGCTCGGCGGGTTCATCAGAGGGTGACGCGCCGGCAGACGGTGGCGCCATTCCGGGGCGCGACCTTGCTCCTCAGGACGAGAAGCGCTCGGGGGGTGCCTCCAGCGAGGAGCGGTCGGTCATCAGTTCCGCATCGATGTCGCTGACGTCGAACGCCCCTGTCGCCGCGGCAGACGCTGCCGTCGAGATCGTGCTCGACGTCGACGGTCATGTCGACAGCCGCACAGACATCCCGACGGACGAGAACCAGCAGGAGGCCGCACAACTCGTGCTTCGCGTTCCGTCTGATGACCTCGACGAAACCCTCCTCGAGTTGAAGACCGTCGGCGAGCTGGTCAGATCATCTCTCAGCCAGACGGATGTGACGACGGAAGTGGCAGACCTCGATGCCCGCATCACCGCCCTCGAGACGAGCGTCGGACGACTGCTGACACTCATCTCACAAGCGACGACGACTGCGGACCTCATCGACCTCGAGTCCGCGTTGTCGCAGCGACAGGCTGAACTCGACGGGCTGACCGCCCAGCGGGAGTCCCTCGGAGACCTCGTCGACTTCGCGACGGTCGAGGTGTACATCACGGCTCCCGCCGCGGTTGCCGGCGCTGCTCCCGGAGACTTCTGGGGCGGTGTCGTCGTCGGTTTCCAGTCACTTCTCGCCTTCATCGGCGGCCTGCTGGTCGTGATGGGGGTCCTGATCCCCTGGCTGATCCCGGTCGGGCTGCTCGCTGTGCTGATCTGGTGGCTCGTGCGCAGAAGGGATCGACGGCCGACGGTTCCGCCGGCATCCGGAGGTCCGGCTCCAGGGCCTAGCTTCGGGCCGGAAGAATCCTGGCCACCGACGGCGGGATCCGACGGCCGGATTCCGCCGCGACCGCCACTTCCTCCGCGTGAGAACCAGGTCGCTGTGGGCTCACCGTCGACCGACGCCAGCCGGTAGAAGGCAAGCCCACCTGGGCCTCGTCCCCGTCGACATACGATGGGCGCATGACGACTCTGATCGACAGCCCCGCGGATGCCGAACGACGGGTCGCCCTCGTCCAAATGAAGCGAACGGCGACTGCCCTGCTCGGACTGATGGCCGTCATCTTCTGCGTGTCGTTCGCCCTGCAGGACGAGGTGCCGTGGCTTGCGTGGGTCCGCGCGGCAAGCGAGGGGGGCATGGTCGGCGCGATCGCAGACTGGTTCGCGGTGACCGCGCTCTTCCGGCATCCTCTCGGCCTGAAAATTCCGCACACCGCGATCATCCCCAGACGAAAGGACGAGATCGGAGCGAGTCTCGGCGAATTCGTCGAATCGAACTTCCTCTCGACGGCTGTCGTCAGGCAGAAGCTCGAATCGATCAGGCTCGGTCGGACGATCGGAGCCTGGCTCGCCCGGCCCACCAACGCCACCCGCGTCGCCGACGAAGTCTCCGGGGCGGCGAAAGGCCTGCTCGACCTGCTCGACGATGACGACGTGCAGGATCTGGTCGAGCAGCTCACCCGCACCCATCTCATCGACCCGGGCTGGAGCGAGCACCTCGGCGCCTGGGGCGAGCAGCTCATCGCGGACGGCGGGCACCACAGTGCAGTGAACCTTCTGCTCGACGGACTCGACGAGTGGCTGACAGCGAATCCGGCTGCGTTCTCACGGCTGGTGTCGGCCCGACTGCCCGGCTGGCTGCCCTCGTTCGTCGACCGTCTCGTCGACGAACGGATCTACCGTGAGGCCGTCGAGTTCGTCCGCCGGGTGCGGACCGATGGCGACCACGCGGCGAGACGCGCGCTCGACACTTATCTGTCCGAACTCACCCGCAAGCTGCAGGAGGACCCGGACACCATCGCAGCACTGGAACAGACCAAGACCGAGGTGTTCGACAGCCCGCGCGTGAGGGATCTGGCGTCCCGAGCCTGGAACACGACGAGGACCGCGCTGGTCTCCTCACTCGATAACCCCTCGAGCGGTCTGCGGCAGCAGCTCACCGCGACCCTCATCGACATCGGCGAGCGCCTGGGCAGGGACGAACGGCTCGCGGGAAAGATCGACGAACTGGTGACGGATGCCGCGGTGTCGCTCGTCGACAATCACCGTCACGACATCGCCGGTGTCATCACCGAGACGATCGAGCGCTGGGATCCTCAGGAGACTAGCGACAAGATCGAACTGCAGGTCGGAAAGGATCTGCAGTTCATCCGGATCAACGGCACCGTCGTCGGTGCCCTCGCCGGACTGACCATCTTCACCGTCGCGTCCGCGGTGTTCGGTCACTGACACCAAGCTGTCACCTCCCGGCCAACTGAACGCTGCCCTCTTTTCGGCTGCCGTCGGTCCAGCTCCAGCACGCTGGTGGCATGAGAGTCGCACTGGTTGCCGAGTCCTTCCTGCCGCACATGAACGGAGTCACGCACTCGCTCCTCCGCGTGCTCGACCACCTCGAGGAGCGCGGCGACGAGGT
Source organism: Mycetocola sp. CAN_C7 (assembly GCF_015752285.1). NCBI lineage: Bacteria > Bacillati > Actinomycetota > Actinomycetes > Micrococcales > Microbacteriaceae > Mycetocola > Mycetocola sp. CAN_C7. The sequence continues at coordinate 298,359 of NZ_JADOUY010000004.1, read as the reverse complement.
CATCGTGATCGCCCCGAAAGCATCCGACACCCCGACCGAGCACCACGGCTACCCCGTCACGTCCCTCCCCGCGTTCTCGCTGCCGTCCTACCCCAACGTCCGGCTGGCCGCCGGTGGTGTCGCCAGGCTCACCCGCCTGCTGATGGCCTTCCAGCCGGACGTCGTTCACCTTGCGTCTCCGTTCGTCCTCGGTTGGCGTGGGTTGCGCGCCGCCGAACGGCTCGGGGTGCCGACCGTGGCGGTCTACCAGACGGATGTGCCCGCGTACGCGAGCCGTTACGGCTTCCCGCAGGCGGAACCGTTGCTCTGGGACCAGGTCCGACGCATCCACTCGAGGGCGACCCTCAACCTCGCCCCCTCCGGATACGCGATGGACCAGCTCGCCGTTCACGGCATCCCGCGCACGCGACTGTGGGTCAGGGGGGTCGATGCAGAGCGATTCTCCCCTGATCACCGGGATGAGGTGTGGCGCAGGCGCCTGGCACCGAACGGTGAACGCATCATCGGGTATGTGGGCCGTCTCGCCGCCGAGAAGCAGGTCGAAGATCTCCGCGCGCTCGTCGGAATCCCCGACACCCGGCTCGTCATCGTGGGCGACGGCCCGCAGCGCTCACGCCTTGAGCGACTTCTGCCCGGCGCGGCCTTCCTGGGTTTCCTCTCCGGCACCGACCTGGCCACCGCCGTTTCCGGCTTCGACGTCTTCGTGCATCCGGGCGAGCTCGAGACCTTCTGCCAGACGATCCAGGAGGCCATGGCAAGCGGGGTCCCTGTCGTCGCCACCGGCCGCGGCGGCCCGGTCGACCTCGTGGATTCAAGCCGCACCGGCTGGCTCTACCGTCCAGGCGACCTCGACGAGTTCCGGGCGCGCGTCTCAGACCTGACCGGTGACGAGACCAAGCGGCAGGCTTTCGCTGCTGCTGCCCGAGCCGGCGTCCTTCCCCGCACCTGGAAGAGTGTGTGCGGCGCGCTCATCGGTCATTACAGTTCAGCGATCGAGGCGGATGCGACGCCGAATGCGACCGGGCCCGGAGCATTCCGGCCGTGGGCCGGGGCGAGGTCGCCTCGTCGTTGACCGTGTCGGCACACGGTGGGACCATGGAGCCATGGCAGAACCGACGACCACGGACGAGAACACGAGACGTCCGGCGGCGCAGGCGGGCGGCGAGGCGGCGTGCTGGCTGACTCTCGTCTGCGACGTCTGCGGGGCACTGAACGAACGCACAGGCGACAGTTGCTGGCGTTGTGACACACCGGTCGACTCCGACTGACAGGGTCAGGGAACGCGGTTCCCCTGGGCGTCGAGGAAGGCGATGTCAGGCATCCGCCTGGCGATGATCTGAAGCGCCGCATATCCGTCGGGGGTCGTCTGCGGCCACGTCCAGGTGCGAACCTGGGGCGCCGAAGGGAGCGCGGCCTCGAACAGGTCGACCTCGACTCCCTTGCGCAGGTGTTTCGCCGGCACGACGATCGTGAGCACCGTGCCGTGCTCGTGCAGTGTCGCGAACTGGATGCGCGAACCCGTCTCGTCATCACGAACGATGAACTCACGGCTCTCGGGGTCGTCAGGCGGGATTTCGGTGGTGTCGAACCGGGCGGATCCCTCGGCGGAGAATGCGCCCTTCATCCGGCGACCGAACAGGATGATCACGGTGACGAGCATGGCCACGATGGCGATGCCCCAGATCCACTCGAACATCGAACTCCTCCTGGCTGCGGTTCCCCCAGCCTAGCGATCGGTGCAGCGCGACGTCGCAACGAAGTGTTTACGAGACCGAAACAGTGAGGACTACTCATGTTCGTTCCGGGATCCTAGAGTGGCACCACCGGACATGGCACCCGCACTTCGCCGCATCCGCCCGGACGCCGACGACGTCGCTCTGACCTCTCGCCCGCACACCGCCGCACGTCAGTGGTCGCGCCGAGACAGACCGCACCAACTCTTCTCCCGAATAGAGTTCGTCATGACGTCCATAGAGTCCCGCGCCCCTCTCGCCACCGCGCTCGCCACGGAGCCGACCCTGCCCGTCCGCTCCTCTGAGAACGGCAGATCGCAGTCCCCATCGCTCGTCCTGCTCGTGCTGATCGCGACGATCGGCATCCTGGCGTACACCGGCTTCCTCCTCAACCCCGGCAGTCGCGGGGACTGGCTGCCGTACATCATGGTCATCACCGCCGAATCCATCCTGATCGCGCAGGCCCTCCTCTCGATGTGGACGATCCTGTCTGCCGCTCATGATCCGAGAGATTTTGCCTTCCATCAGGCGCACGGCTCGCTCTTCCGCTCGCGCGACATTCTGAGGGATGGCTTCGGCGATTCGCCGGAACGCTGGACGATGCATCTGGCGAATACGCCGGTCTCCATCGACGTGTTCATCACAACGTACGGCGAGGACATCCGCACGATCAGGCGAACGGTCACCGCCGCCATCGCGATGACGGGTGCCCACCTCACCTGGGTCCTCGACGACGGCAAGTCCGATGAGGTGAGATCGCTGGCCGCCGAACTCGGCGCGCGCTACGTGCGTCGGCTCAGCGGTGGCGGTGCCAAGGCCGGCAACATCAATCACGCGCTCGCCCTCACCAGAAGCGAGTTCTTCATGATCCTCGACGCCGACTTCGTCCCGAACAACGACTTCCTCGTCGAAACCGTCCCGTTCTTCGCAGACCACCGAGTGGCGTTCGTCCAGACCCCCCAGAGTTACGGCAACCTGCACAACGTGATCTCGCGTGGAGCCGGATACATGCAGTCGGTCTTCTACCGCTTCATCCAACCGGGAAGAAACCGCTTCAATGCGGCATTCTGCGTGGGAACGAACGTCATTCTGCGGCGCACAGCCGTTGACGAGATCGGCGGAATGCACACCGACTCGAAATCGGAGGACGTCTGGACATCGCTGATGCTTCACGAGCGGGGATGGAAAACCGTCTACATTCCGCTCGTCCTCGCTGTCGGCGACGCCCCCGACACCATCGAGGCATACACGAAACAGCAGTTGCGGTGGGCGACGGGTGGATTCGAAATCCTTCTCCAGCACAACCTGTTCAGCCGCCGGAGCCGCCTCACCGTCGACCAGCGGCTGCAGTACCTCGTCACTGCGTCGTTCTATCTCACCGGCATCTCCCCCCTGCTCCTCCTCCTCGTCCCTCCGCTCGAGATCTTCTTCGAACTCCGGCCGGTCCATCTCGACACCTCACTGATGACGTGGGTGCTCTACTACGCGGGCTTCTACCTCCTGCAGATCGTCCTGGCGTTCTACACGATGGGATCGTTCAGGTGGGAGACGCTGATGCTGGCCACGGCGTCATTTCCGATCTACGTGACCGCACTGTTCAACGTGCTCCTCGGCAAGGAGCAGAAGTGGACGGCAACGGGTGACAAGAATCGGGCACGATCGCCGTTCAACGTGATGATTCCCCAGGTCCTCTTTTTCGTCTTCTTGTTTCTGACCTCGATCGTCGCCGTCTGGCGTGACGTCGACAACGGGATGCTGACGCTCGCGACCGCCTGGAACGTCACCAATACGATCATCCTCGGCGGCTTCGTCGCTACGGCCGTCCGCGAAGCCGCAGCGTTCGCTTCGGTCCGGCCGTCGGCCCGGATGACGGTCGGCACCGCCTCAGCGGCGATGCCGACGGCGGTGACGTCATGACGTGGCGGAATCGGATGAAGCTCGTCATCGGGCTCGTCGTTGTTGTCGGGCTCGTGGCTGTGCTCACCCTCGTCTTCACCCAACGGCAGTCACAGGTGGTGAGCGACTCTGCCTCCATCGAGGCGGAGAGGTTCCCGGTCGGCATTGATTACGGGGGCACCGTCATCGAACGCCTCGTGAGCGACGGCGAACGGGTGGAGCAGGGCGATCCGCTGTTCGTCGTACTGAGCACGACCCTGCAGGCCGATCTCGCGGAAGGGCTGCTCAAACCGGAGACCATCGCGTACTCGGTCACTGATGACGGCACGATCACCCTGACCGCATCGGTGGCGGGGACTGTCAGGGAGGTGTCGACGGAGACGGGCTCGTTCGTCCAGGCCGGTCAGGTGCTTGCCATGATCGACCGCACCGGTTCCCTCTTCGTCGCCGCCGAGTTCGAACTCACGAGCAGAGACTACGGCCGTATCGAAACCGGCGCAGCCGTCGACATCCTGCTTCCCGACTATCAGCGGATCACCGGGCGTGCGACGTCCGTCCAGGTCTCGACGACGGACGGGAACGCTACCACGACGGTCGTCGTCACCAGCGCCGACCTGGTGGACGGTGGGCACAACGGGTTGATGTCCAGAGGAACCCCGGTCGCCGCCACCCTTCGGCTGCGCAATGATGGCCCGCTCGCCGGGGTCAGCGATAGCTTCTTCGACTTCCTTCGACAGATCGGGGTGTGAGGTGCGCACCCGGACCGGGCGTCGCCTTGCGATTGCGATCGTCATGAGCCTGATGCTGCCGCTGGGCGGGTGCGCCTGGCCCGGGAGTGACGACGGAACCGGCCAGACGGCATCCTCGTCCATGCCCCCGATCTTTCCCGACTCTCTCGTCGAGCCGCTCGTTGACAGCGTTCCACACCGCACGGTGACCGCCCTCCCCGATGCCCGGCTCGCCGATGGGCTGATCCCCCCGACGAACCGGTGGTTCTCCGGCCTGGTGTTCGGCGAGCCGTCGATGCCGGTCTTCCCCCTCCCGCTCTCGTTCCAGCTGATCGATGGCGGGATGAGCTTCGGGCTTCCCGCCGTGTCGTCGTCGCCCGCGGTCATCATGGGAGGGTTCAACGGGGCGGTCAGCGTCGATGTCGGTGCGCAGGAGCAGGAGGTGGTCTCCTCTGACACCGCATCCGTGACCGTGGCGCAGCTGGCCGATGGGGTGGAGATCGGTCGTACCGTGATCGCTCAGGGCTCACCGTTCGTCACGTTCACCGCGTCGACGACGGCAACGGTGACGATGGAGACGCCGTTCACGCCGTCGTCCGACGACGGCGTGGCGACGGCGACGGTCGGTGCGACGACCTACGGTCTCGTGTCCGACACGGCGCCGACCGACGGGGGAACAGCAGTTGCCGTCACGGCCGGGCAGAGCGTGACCTGGTTTGCCTTGCCCACCGGCGGCGCGCTCGACGTGCTCGCTGCGGCCGCGCGGAACCCGGTGACCGGAACCAGTCTCAGCTACGCCACCGACGAGCAGGTCGCAACGACCGCGATCACCTACACGACGGCTGGTGCCGCTGAGACGCTGGTCGTTGCCATGCCCCATCAGGAACCGGCCGACGCCGACTGCACAGTGGGGACGTACCCCAGCGTCTTTGGCGAACTCCGCCTGTGCCGAACGACGACGCTGAGCTGGACGGCCCCGGTGCTCACCCCGACCGGTTCCGTGGATCTTTCCGGGCTCGATGCGGAAGCGCTGAAGCGCCTCGACACGCAACTCAGATCCGATGTCGCGGCGACGACGGCGCTCCCCGCAGACACCTACTTCGGCGGCAAGGCGCTCTACCGGTTGGCGAATCTGCTCAGCATCGCGCGCGCCATCGACGCAGACGACGTCGCGACAACTCTCGAGGATCTGCTCGTGGCCGAGATCGGGACGTGGATGGACCCGGCCGGCTGCGACGACCGGTCGGCCCGATGTTTCGTCTACGACCCTGCCGCGCGTGGGATCGTCGGACTCGAACCCTCTTTCGGCTCCGACGAGTTCAACGACCACCACTTTCACTACGGCTATTTCCTCTACGCGGCCGGGGTGGTCGCGGCCGACAACGAGGAGCTCGCCGCCACCTGGGCCCCGGTGATGAATCTGCTGGCAGCCGACCTCGCGACCAGCGGGCCGAGCTCGTACTTTCCCGAGCGTCGAGTGTTCGATGCGTACGCCGGTCATTCCTGGGCAAGCGGTACGTCACCGTTCGGTGACGGGAACAACCAGGAGTCCAGTTCGGAGGCCGTGACCGCGTGGAACGGCCTTGCGCTCTGGGCGCAGGCCAGCGACCAGCCTGACCTGCTCGCCGAGGCGACCTGGCTGCTATCGGCCGAGGCGGCATCCGCCCGCGCATACTGGACCGATTTCCCGCTGGACGCCCCCGTCTACCAGGGTTTCGATCACACGATCACGTCGCTGGTCTGGGGCGGGAAGCGGGACTACGCGACCTGGTTCAGCGCCGAACCCAGCGCCATGCTCGGAATCCTCGTGCTGCCCATGAGCCCGATCTCCGGCTACCTGGCCGGCGACCCGGAGCGCATCATCGCGAACGTCGACGAGGCGACCCCAGACGGTTTCGACGTGCTCTTCGGCGACTACCTGTTGATGTATTCGGCGCTGGCCGGTGCGGATGCCGCTGCGGCGGCGCTCGACGCCAGTGCCGAACTCCCTGAGGATCGCATCGATGACGGCAACAGCCGGACCTATCTGCTCGCGTGGCTTCTGTCGCAGACCGCGGGGTAAAGGCGCTGGACGAATGTCGCCGGTTCGGCCCAGACTGGGACGGTGCCCGAACTTCCAGAAGTCCACACGCTCGTCGCCGATCTCGGCGCCCGACTCGGCGGCCGCACCCTCGAGCGATTCGACGTCGTGTCGTTCGCCGCGCTGAAGACGTTCGATCCACCCGTCACCGCTCTCGCGTGTGGCACGGTCGTCGACGTGCAACGGCACGGCAAGTTCCTCGACATCCAGGTCGATGACCTGCATGTGATCATCCACCTGGCACGCGCCGGGTGGATCCGCTGGCGAGCTGACGCACCCGCACCTGCCGGAAAACGGGGCAGAACGGCCCTGGCCGCGCGACTCGTGCTCGATGACGGGTCGGGCTTCGACATCACCGAGGCCGGCACGAAGAAGAGCCTGGCCGTGTACGTGGTCCGTGACCCCCTCGACGTGCCGGGGATCGTGAGGCTCGGCCCTGACCCGCTCTCTCCCGACTTCACCGTCGACGTGTTCAGGGGCATCCTCGCCCGGGCCGGCCGGTCGCAGATCAAGGGTGTCCTCCGCAACCAGTCGCTGATCGCCGGCATCGGCAACGCCTACTCAGACGAGATACTGCACACCGCCCGCATGTCGCCGTTCACCCCGGCGTCGATGGACGCCGACCGGGCCGCGATGCTGTTCGAGGTGATGCAGGCAACGCTCGCCGGCGCGATCGACCGGGCAGACGGTCTCGCTGCCTCCGAACTGAAGAAAGAGAAGAAGTCGGGAATGCAGGTGCACGGCCGCACGGGTGAGCCCTGCCCGGTGTGCGGAGACACCGTCAGACAGGTGATCTACAGCGATACGACTTTCCAGTACTGCCCGACCTGCCAGACCGGCGGCAAGCCACTGGCCGACCGGGTGCTCTCCCGACTGCTCAAATAACGGCCGGCTTGCTCAGCTCTGTGCGCCGAGAGCCTTCGCCAGGTTCGGCACGAAACGCTGCTCGTCCTTGTCCGGACGATCGGTCTCCGTAGCCTCCGGCCGATCCGGGATCGTCACGGTCGGCGGTTCGCTCGCCTCATACGGAACCTGGGACAGGAGGTGCGCGATGACGTTGAGCCTCGCCGACCGCTTGTCGTCGCTCTCGACGGTCCACCAGGGCGCACCAGGGGCATCCGTCGCCTCGAACATGCTGTCCTTGGCCTGCGAATAGTCCTCCCATTTGGTGATCGACGCCAGGTCGGTCTCCGAGAGCTTCCACCGGCGCATCGGGTCTTTGAGACGCGACTTGAAACGCTTCTGCTGCTCCGTGTCCGACACCGAGAACCAGTATTTGATGAGGATGATGCCGTCCTCGACGAGGAGCCGCTCGAATGTGGGCGTCTGCGCGACGAATCGGTCGTACTCCTCCTCGGTGCAGTAGCCCATGACCCGTTCGACGCCGGCGCGGTTATACCAGGACCGGTCCATCAGGACGATCTCGCCGGCGGTGGGAAGATGCTCGATGTACCGCTGGAAGTACCACTGGCCACGTTCCCGCTCGCTCGGTGTGGGGAGTGCGACGACGCGGGCGGAACGAGGATTGAGGTACTGGATGATGCGTTTGATCGCACCACCCTTGCCGGCGGCATCCCGTCCCTCGAACAGCACCAGCACGCGGGCACCGTTCGATGAGATCCAACGCTGCATGGTGACGAGCTCCACCTGCAGCCGGGCGAGTTCGGCCTCGTAGACAGCTTTATCCAGGCGCTTCTTCTTCGACTTCTTGGAACCGGACATCAGGTGCCCTTCCTCGCTCGGATGCCGGACGAAGGTGTCTGGCGGTGGTGGCACTTGTCACCATTCTCGTCGACGAATCTCATCGAACGAGGGGCGGTGTCGACGTACAGGGTGGACCTAAGGAGATTCGAACTCCTGACCTCCTCGATGCGAACGAGGCGCGCTACCAACTGCGCCATAGGCCCTGGTGTCGTCCAGATTATCACGCGTTCGTCTGCGGAGAATCCACTAACTCGCGACGCGGCGCCGTTGCAGGATCGCCGTGACATCCGTGGGCGCGATCTCGGTCTCATCCACGATTCCCATGCCGGCGAATCGGCTCGGGGTGTCGTGGCGGGCAGCCGGCTGTTCGATCACCGGAGCGGCGATCGTCGGAACGACCGGTGCCTGTTCCTCTGCCCGGGATGCCATGACCTGGGCGATCGCGGCACGGCGGAGGGCGTCGTGAGCATCGGCCTGGGCGATGGCCTCTGCTGCGGCGGATCCGTGCGACAGGTGCAACGGCTTCGGAAGCGGAAGCGGAGTCCATGTCGCAGCTGCTGGCGCCTCTGCCTCGACGTGGACAGGAACGAAGACGTCCGCCGATGGGGATTTCTGCACAGTGACCACGATCGGCGCGCTTCTCGCCGTCACGCGTGCCATCCGCACGAGTGCTCCCGTTGCCACGAGTGCGGTGACGCCGGCGGATGCGAGCAGGACGGGAGACGCAGTCGACGCGAGGATCCAGCCGCCGCCCGCGGCGGTGAGGAGTGAGACGACGAGGATGCCGGTCGCGGTAAGCCGGGCTCGACGTCGCGCCCTCGCGAGGCGGACCCGTGGTTCCGCTCGCAGCGACGCGATCGCAGCCGATGCGGCTGCGCGTGCGTTTTCGGCGGAGACGGTGGCTTCGAGGCGGGCGCGCTCACGGGCATCCGCTTCGACCTGCCTGAGAATCTTCTGCTGTTCCGCGACGTCGCGCGCTGTGGCCTCTACCCGGATCTCCTGCGGGACCTCAGAGGTCTCGGCGAGGATACGGAGCGTCTGCTGCAGGCGGATCGCGTTGCGCTCGACGGCCACATACTCGCTGCGGCGGAGCCAGGTGGGCAGCAGATAGACGACCCAGAGCGCAGCAGCGAGAGCGAAAACTATTCCGCCGCTGAGGAGCCCGCCACCATTCATGGCTCTAACGTACGAGCGATCAGGTCGTTCCCACTTCATTGCGGAGGGTGTGTCACCTGAAAGTTGAGGTTGAAGGTTAGAAGAGGGCAGGGGGCGGGAGCAGGGGTGTCTGCGATGCGACCCGGTCGACGTCGGGAACGGTGGCTGCTCCTTCGGGGACATCGCCGTTCCGCCAGCGGCGCAGCACCCCCTGCGGAACCTCCTCGCGCACGAGAGCGAAACAGAAGTGGTCGCGCCAGTCGCCGTTGATGTGGATGTACCTGCGGCGGAAACCCTCGTAGCGGAACCCGAGCTTCTCGACGACACGGAGGCTCGGAGCATTCTCCGGACGGATGCAGACTTCCATCCGGTGCAACCTCAGCTCGGTGAAGCAGTAGTCGGTCGCGAGGGCGACAGAGGTGGGAGTGACCGCTTTCCCGGCGAACCGTTGGGACACCCAGTACCCGAGCGTCGCCGAAGACAGCGAGCCGTATGTGATGCCCGAGACGTTCAACTGGCCGGCCAGCCGGCCCTCGTACTCCATCACAAGCGGCAGCCCGCCCCCTGACCGTGCATTCTGCAGAAGCGACCGGATGCTGGAACGCATGTCGAACGAGCGCGGCGCGTATGGGCTGGTCGCCTCCCACGGCCGCAGCCACGAGCGGTTGCTGAGGAGCTCATGCTCCATCGCTTTCGCATCGCGCACGCGGACCGGGCGAACCGAGATCGCGCCGTCACTCAGCACAGGCACGGGTAGTGGCACCGCGGTCTCCTTCTGACGGTGGAGGGCTAGTCGAGCTTCGCCGCGAATTCCTTGAGCCAGGGCTTCAGGTCGACGCCGAGGTCCTCGCGGTCGGATGCGAGCTGCACGATGGCCTTGATGTAGTCGAGACGGTCTCCGGTGTCGTAACGACGGCCGCGGAAGATCACGCCGTACACCCCGCCCGCAATGGATTGGTCAGCCGCGAGCACCTGCAATGCGTCGGTCAGCTGGATCTCGTTGCCCTTGCCAGGCTCGGTCTTCTCGAGGATGTCGAAGACCTCAGGGGTGAGAACGTAGCGACCGATGATGGCGAGATTCGATGGCGCATCTTCCCGTGAGGGCTTCTCGACCAGGCCGGTCACCCGCACGACGTCCGGATTCTCGGTTTCCTCGACGGCGGCGCAGCCGTACATGTGGATCGTGTCAGGGTCGACCTCCATGAGGGCGATGATCGTTGCTCCGCGGCTCTCCTGCTCGGAGATCATCGTGGTGAGGAGCGGGTCGCGCGCATCAATGAGGTCGTCACCGAGAAGAACGGCGAACGGCTCGTTGCCGATGTGCCTGCGGGCGCGGAGCACCGCGTGACCGAGTCCGCGCGGGTCGCCCTGGCGGAGGAAGTGGATGTCGGCGAGCTCACTGGACTCGATGACGCGGTCGAGTTTCTTCGTGTCGCCCTTCGCCTCCAGTGCGAGCTCGAGCTCGGTGACCTTGTCGAAGTGGTTGGCGAGCGCGTTCTTGTTGCGCCCGATGATCATCAGGACGTCGTGCAGGCCAGCGCTGACAGCTTCCTCGACCACGTACTGGATGGCCGGCTTGTCGACGACGGGCAGCATCTCCTTCGGCATGGCTTTCGTGGCCGGGAGGAAGCGGGTACCGAGGCCCGCGGCAGGAATGACGACTTTGCGCACTGAGGAAGACATGGCTCAATCGTAGCGGTCGCGTTCCCCGGAACCGCTGCCAGCGAACGGATGCCGCCTGTCAGGCATCCCCGCTTAGAATGGGTCAATGCTGACGCCCGCAGACCACCAGAAGCGCGCTCTCCGCGCCGAATTACGGGAACGTCGCCAGAACCTCACGGCGAGCGAACGCGAGAAGGCCACCATCGGGGTCACGAACAACCTGGTCGCGCTGGTCACCGGGCTCGACGCTCGCAGTATCGCCTGTTACCTCTCGGCGCCGAACGAGCCGAACACCCGGCCCTTCCTCAACTGGGCTCTCGCCAACGATGTGCGGGTGCTGTTCCCGGTGAGTCGCGAAGACGGACTGCTCGACTGGACGACCGGCGACGAGGGCACCGAAACCGAGGGCCTCTACGGAATGCCCGAGCCGGTGGGCGAGCTGCTCGGCCCGATCGCGATCAACGAGGTCGACCTGATCGTCGTTCCGGCTGCGGCCATCGGCACCGACGGAACACGCCTGGGCTGGGGGCGCGGCTACTTCGACAAGACCCTCGGCTCCATGGAGAAGTGCCCGCCGGTCTACGGCGTCGTGTACGACTACGAGGTCCAGCCGGACATTCCCCGTGAACGGCACGATCAGCCGGTGAACGGCGTCGTCACGCCGTCACGCATCCTCGAGTTTTAGACCCAAGACCCGGCACACTGCCGCGACGACCAGGAAACCCACATGCCCACGTACTCCTACAAATGCACCGTCTGTGACACTGCCTTCGACATCCAGCAGTCATTCACCGACGCGTCGCTGACCGAATGCCCGACCTGCCAGGGCAAGCTCCGTAAGCTCTTCAGCGCCGTCGGCGTCACGTTCAACGGTTCCGGCTTCTACCGGAACGACTCACGGAAGTCCGAGTCCGGCGACTCGAGGAAGTCCGAGTCCGGCTCCTCGAAGAAGGCGGAGAAGACGGTATCGTCGTCTTCGGCTTCGGGCAGCTCCGCCGGAAGCTCGGGGAGCAACAGCGCGGCTGCAGCGTCCTGACCGCTCCCAGACAGGAGGCATCGCCCATGCTCAAGGGTTTCAAGGATTTCATCATGCGGGGCAACGTCATCGACCTTGCCGTCGCCGTGGTCATCGGTGCCGCGTTCACCGCTGTCGTCAATGCCATCGTCGAGAACATCTTCAATCCGCTGATCGGCGCCCTCTTCAAGGCTGAGAGCCTGAACGAGGCGTTCAACGTGCCGATCGGTGACGCAGAGCTGAAGTTCGGCGCCGTCCTCGGTGCGATCATCACCTTCCTCATCGTCGCCGCTGTCGTGTACTTCGTCTTCGTTCTTCCCATCAACAAGATGAAGGAGCACGCGGAATCGCGCCGCAAGGCAGGTGTTGTTCAGGAGGACAAGCCGGTCACTGAGATCGACGTGCTCACCGAAATCCGCGACCTCCTCGCGAAGAACAGCCTGCGCAAGTAGCCGACGGCTCACGGTTCACGAGGCGGATCGGGCGCTCAGGCCCAGTGCGGTGGAACGTCTCTCTTCAACTGGTCGTCGTTCGAATCCTGCGCTCGCACTCCCCAGGGAGCATCGGTGTCTTCCGCCGCTCGCACCGGGTCGACGCGCTCCTGCGGAGTCGGATCCGCTCCGGACGCCCCCGGCAGCACCGCGCGACGCGATCCAAGCACTCGACGCACGGCGGGCGTCGCAGAGTCGTTCGGAGGGCTGGACGCGGTCATGCCCCCAGTTTAAGCCGTCCGAAAGGGGGGCGCGAACCCGACCGGCGCCGGTCGGCTGCGGGCTCTACGCGTCCGTGTCGCTCGGGGCATCCGTCGAGTCATCGTCAGCTGCTGCGGCCGGCGGAGCACCGAGCATGGAGACGATCTTCTTCGCGACACCGTTCGGGTCGCTGAAGAGGTCGAAGCTGTGCACCCGCAGGTAGTGCCAGCCGAGGCGCCGAAGCACGTCGGGTCTGAGCCGCAACGACTCCCGCAATGAGTCAGAACCGACTTCAGGGTCGGACTCCACTGCGATGGCTTTGCCGTCGTAGGAGGCGACGAGGGCAAGCTTGCCCCTGTAGCCCACTTCGACAGACAATCCCTGGCGGTAGAGTCGCTCGGCGAGGTCGAGGAGCATCGGTTCGGCACCATCCGTCGCCGGGGGCGTCGGAACATGCTGCACCGGCTGCCGCAGGATCTCGGTGAGCGCTGCGATGCCGTGCTGCATCCTGTCGACATCGATGTCCTCGGGCCGGATGCACGAGACGATGACCATGGATCGGCGCGCGCGGGTCATTCCGACAGCGAGCAGGCGGTCTCCGCCCGGCTTGCCGAGCGATCCGAAGTTGGACAGCACCCGACCGTGTGGGGTGACACCGTAGCCGAGTGAGAAGATCACCCGGTCGCGGCTCTCGGCGACGGACTGCTCGAGGGTGAGGACCGTGAACGGTTCCGCCCTCTCCTTGAGGATGAAGTCAGACAGGTCGGCCCGCATCGCGAAGGCGGAGATGACCGCCTGATGCACCCGCGTGGCGTGCTTCTCGCTGGCCGTGATGACCATGAGCGACTCTCGCGGCCGGTTGATGGCGTGCTCGAGCACGAGGTTCACGACCCGGGCGACCTCGGCGTCGACGCTCTCCACTCCCCCGCTCTCGGGGTCGGGCATGCCGTGTCCGTTGGGGACGTAGTCGAGGGTGAGGCTGCCGTGACCGAGGAACGAACCTGCCCAGGGGAGTGACTCGATCTCACCGCCGTAGAAGCGATGGTTGACGAGTTCGGCGAGGTCTTCGCCTCCCGCACGGTAGCTGCGGGTGAGGGTGAGGGTCGGGAGCAGACCGGACAGGTGCGCGAGAGCGGAGTCGGCATGTCGTGCGTCGACGTCGTCGGCCGCATCGGGGTGCCTGGCGTCGCCGATCGCGATGTCGAACGGTGTCGGGCTCTGCGTCACCGGGTCTCCGACCGCCACGATCTGACGGGCGCGGCGGATGGCTCCCGCGTTCTCGGCCAGCGTTGTCGCGCCGGCATCCACGAGGAAAACGGTGTCGAATCGGAGGCCGTCCGGGATGAGGTGCACTTCGTACGGGGAAGCCAGCCACACCGGCGAGAGCACCTTCGACAGGTGCGGTGCTGTGGCTTCGAGGCGCGCCGCTGTTGCGCCGTCCCCGCGCAGCAGCTTCTTGAGCGCCGTTGCTTCGTCAGGGAAGTCGACGAGGCCGATCTTCCAGGTGTCGGCGAGCAGCGCTCCGAGCAGGGCACCGGATGCCGATGCGTGCGCTTCGTCGACCAGGCGGAAGTCGGCCTCGAGACGGTCGATCACACTCGTATTGGCGCCGAGCAGTGCGCGGTCGGTCGCGAGCATGTGCTCGAGCACCGACTGCCACCACGCGAGTTCGAGTTCGGCTGCGACCTGGCTCTCGGGCACGTGACGCACCGACAGGTCGGTGATCAGTGGAGCGAGACCCTTCTCTCGCAGCTCGGCGATGAGGGTCGTGCGCTCCTGGAGGTTCTCCATCACCTGCGAGTCGGCGGCAAGGCCGGAGAGCAGACGGACCAGCTCCGTGACCGGGAGAGCGATGAGCGTTGCGGACTTGTCGCGGCCGAGTGGGACATCGAGTTTTCCGAGGTCTTCAACGACACGCTGGTACGCGACCTGCACGTCGGCGATGCCGAGTGGAACTTCAGGGGTCACACCGGCGGCCACGTAACGCTGCCACAGGGTCCGCTGCTGCTGGATCCGACGAAGGGCGGCGTTCATGTCGGCGACGTGCACACCGGGTCGCACGTATTCGCGGGCGAGTTTCTTCAGGCGCCTGCGGTTCGCGGACGACATCGCGGGGGCATCCCGCCGTGCACTCGTCGCCGCGATGAGTTCACCGAGCGACCGGTCGAAGACGCTGGGCTGGAATTTGTCGAGCGTCTCACGCACGTCGAGCAGCAGGCGCAGGTACACGCCGAGTTCCTCGACCGATTCGAACGCGCGCATGCGGGTCTGGCCGATGAGCTCGTAACCGCGTTCGAGCAGGCGGGGCAGCTCGGTGCGGTGGAGCTTCTTCGCGAGATCGTGGGTGGCTTTCGCCTGCTTGGTGCTCGAGAACTGCGCGCCGTACCATGGCGAATCGTTCGGGCCGTACTGGAACTCGCCGAGGGCGGCAGCCGTCGCCAGCTTGCGCGCGATGAGATCGCGGTTGCCGGCGAGTTTCTCGAGCGAGGCGAGGTCGAGACGGGCCGACGTGGTGGGAGGGACCGGAAGATTGCCGAGGCGGGTGAGGGCTTCGAGCGTGTCGATGACGCTCACCCTGAGGCCGCCGTCGACACGACCGAGCGAGCCGCGGTAGTCGAGGAGGACCTTGCGCAGGCGCACGAGGGCGTCGTCGACGTCGGCCACCTTGGGCGCGACCGCTTTCTCGTTACGCGAGATCGCCTGGATGAGGTCGCGGCGAATCGTGCCGGGGCTCACGGTGAAGCCGGGGAGCCCGACCTTGCTGAAGCGGTGACGGATGCCGTCGAGACTCGATCGCCTGGCACTGACGACAAGAACGCGCTTGTGCTGCGAAACGAGCTCCCCGATGGCGTTGACGACGGTCTGGGTGCCGCCGGTGCCCGGCAGCGTGGTGACGACGATCGAGTGGCCGGCGGTGATCTGCGCGATCACGTTCTCCTGCTCGGTGTCAGCGTCGAGCAGAAGGGTGTCGGTCGTCGGGGGGCGGTCGTCCTGGCCGATGGCATCCACCGGGCTGAACAGGCCCTCGACAAGTCGACGCGCTCCGGGGTTGCCGGCGATCGCGTCGAGGACGGGGTGTTCGAGGTCCCCGGCGTCGCGGGCGAGGGCGGTACCGACACCGGCGAAGGAGGAAACGACCAGTCGTGGTTGAACACTGAACCAGTCGAGGTGCTGGGTCAGCCCGCGGAGCCGGTCGATGACCGGCTGCGGTTTGAAGACGCCGTTGGTGACGGCGAGGGCTTCGAAGGATTCGGCGTCAAGAGTGATGCGGTACTGGTCGTGCAATGCACGGGCCAGTTCCGGGTTGAGGAACGGGGCGCCCTTGAGCTTGAGTTCGAAATCGCGGCCGTAACGGCGAATCGCGACCGGACGCAGCAAAACGGGAGCGGAGAAGTCTTCGTTCCCGTTGCGCCACTGGGCGAGTCCGATGGCCAGGTGGACGGATTCGATGCCGCGCACGGTGCGGAGCTCGATGCCTTTGACGGTGATCTGGTCCGCAGCGACCTTGGCGCTGCGGAGGGCGAGCTCGTCGCGGATCAGGTTCGAGAGCAGCGTCGAATGGCCGGTGATGAACTGGGGCAGGCCGCCCGGGTGTGTCGAACTGAGTTCGATGCGGGTTCGCGGTTCGTCGACGAAGTGCAGCAGGGGCGACGTACCGCCGACTGCTGCGAGCTGGCTGCGCCAGCGTTGCCGTTCCGTCTCTGCCACGTTTCCCACCGAGAAGTTCGGATCGCCGACGCTCAGACCAGTCGGACTGGTGACTGAGAGCGCGAGCGACGTATTTGCGTCGTCGATATCAAAATCGCTCGCATCTGGTTTCTTGTCTAGCCGCCACACAACCCACACCCTAAGCGCTTGCAGAGCCAATCGCCGGTAGCATCACCGGTTTTTCGCCGAGTTGGCGTGTTCGGAAGTTCTCCGCCCCCCGAACAGTTGTCGCTGCCGATGGAACAGGGGTCGTATTCGGTGAACGGTGGCGGGCCGGTCGACCTCGGGGGCCCACCCGTTCTGAGCAGAACGCTGGCGACCCTGTAGCTGTGGAGCGAGTGCTGCAGTCGCGATCGGCGAGACGTCACCAAAAAGGTCTTGCGCGCCAACCCGCGATTCCACTACGGTGATGCCTACGCCATTTGACGAAAGGAGCCAAGCGTGATTAATCCACAGTCTGCATTCGCAGTCCACACCGCTGGCTTCGTCGGCGTCTTCACCGCCTGATCGGCCGCTAGGGAAACCCACCGGTCCAGACGGTGGTGACGCTTCCGAAGCCCGACCCGGCCCGGCCGGCAGTTCTCTGCCTTCGCCTGCCCTGCGGTCATCCACCCCGTGTCCGACATGCCTCCCGCGTGTCGGTCTTTTCGCCGCTCCCAGGCGGTACCTGTTTTCGGCGACCCCGAACGCTCTTCTCAGCGCGCCCGGATCCGCCACATCCACGCAAGGAAAACATCACCATGAATACTCAGCTCACGGCCGTCCGCGGCCGTCAGGACCACCCGCCCCAACCCGTCCCCGCCGTCCGGAGCCGCCCGGTGCGACGCGTCGGTCTGCTCGACCGTGCGGCGCTGCGCGTCGGTGTCGCCCTCATCACCTGGGGACGACGGCCCGCCGGCCGGCGTCACCGGCTCCGTGTTGCGACCGAGCCGCTCGATCGACGGCTCCTGCTGGAGCAACTGCGCAACGAGTATGAGCAGTGGGGCTCGGATCTGACCCGCCTGCGATGACGTGGACACACCCAGGGAATGCCGGGCAGACGGGCCGATGCCGAAGCTGAGCTTCGGTATCGGCTCCGCCTGTTCGACCCGAGAGATGTGCCCCTGGAGGGACTCGAACCCCCAACCAACTCCTTAGGACGGAGGTGCTCTTCCATTGAGCTACAGAGGCTGACCGGTCAAGTTTAGCGGAGCCGGATACCCCCTGTGCGACGACCGCGCGCAGGCGTACCATGCGGAGTGAACGCGCCCACCACGCGGCGTCTCCCCCGGTCGGCGGAACATCCGGCCCTGCTCAGCCACCGCATTCTCCTCGATCAGACGCACCAGACCGGTAGCGTCACACCCGGCCGCAACCGGCCACACCCGCACGGAGTTGACATCATGCTCACCTCATCCGCCTCATTCACCGTCCTCCCGGCTGCTGACCTTCAGCGGGCTCACGCCTTTTACCGCGACAAGCTCGGCCTCGAACCGACGCGCGTCACCGAGGAGGGCCTTCTTTACGGCGCCGTCGGCGCCCCCGACCTCCTCATCTACCAGACGCCGAACGCGGGTACCGCGCAGAACACCCAGATCTGCTGGGCGGTTCAGGACATCCACGCGACCATGGCCGAGCTCCGCGGTACCGGCGTCACATTCGAGGATTACGACGCCGACGAGTTCCGCACCGTCGACGGAGTCGCCGAGTACGACGACGAGTACAGCGCATGGTTCAGGGACAGCGAGGGCAACTTCATCTGCCTCTCGCAGTCACGGGTCTGAGTGTCAGGCTGCGGCCGGAGTGAGGTACTGGTCCCACGCGGGCATGGCGCGCTCGGCGCCACGCACCGCCCACGTCGGCCCGTACGGCATTCGCGGCTTGGTTCGCAGCGACCAGCCCATCTCCCCGGGGGTCCTGTCACTCTTCGTGTTGTTGCACCGCAGGCAGCAGGCGACGAGGTTCTCCCACGAGTCCGCTCCCCCACGCGACCGCGGGATGATGTGGTCGATCGTCGATGCCGACGTACCGCAATACCCGCATCGATTCGCGTCTCGACGCAGCACACCCCGCCGGGTCACCGGTACCCGACGCGAACTCGGAATCTTGACGTACCGTGAAAGAACGATCACTGCCGGCCGGTCATGCGCGCCGTCCGTTCCCCACACCGGATGCCCAGTGTCGATCTCGACGATCGACGCTTTCTGATTCATGACGAGCACGAGCGCACGTCGGAATGAAACGATGGCAAGGGGTTCGTACCCGGCGTTCAACACCAGTGTGCGCATGTCGGTTCCTCTCAAATCGCCGTGACGGCTTCACGGTCATTCGGTTCTCTCCGACCGGTGAGAAGAACAGGATCCAGGCAACAAAAAAGGCGCCGTCTTTACAGACAGCGCCTTTCCACAACCGACGAGCGGCAGTGACATGAGTAGCCGGCGGGCCCTGTCTCGAGGCAACCGCAAGCATCCGTGGTGTGGATGCCGGGTATTCGATCCATGAGCTTTCCTGCACTTTCCAAAGGTCAGAGCTTTAATGTAACCCAAAATCGGCGTGCCTTCAGACGAAGGCACGCCGATTCTCAGTTGGGTGACCTGCCGTTCACCGGATGGACAGCAGGCTCAGTCCGAAGAAGCCGAGATCTAGATTCCGATCCGGACGACCCACCAGTTGTCTGCGTAGATCGGGCCGATGCGCAGCGGGGTTCCCGGACGCGAGGCGTGAAGGATCATGCCGTTGCCGGCGTAGAAACCGATGTGACCTGCACTGACCACGAGGTCGCCAGGAACAGCATCCTCGACGGAGATCCGCGTGCCCATGTTGCCCTGGGCAGTCGACGAGTGCGGCATGTTGATGCCGAACTGGGCGTAGACGTATTTGACGAAGCCCGAGCAGTCGAAGCCGGCAGGAGTTGCTCCGCCGTAGACATACGGCACGCCCTGGTACTGCAGCGCGACCGAGAAGACCTGCTCGAGGCTGAATTCCGGGTACGGAGGCGCTGAAAGGTAGTCCTCAGCCGACGGCCCGGTGAACGTCGACTGTGTGTCGACGAAGGTGGCCCGCTGGGCGGCCGCGTCCGCGGCTGCCTTGGTGGCGGCGAGCTCTGCGACTGTGGTTGCGGAGTACGCGTCACGCGTCACTGCGTTTGCTGCGACGTCTTCGTCGACCGAGAGCGACTGAGCGCCTGACTCCTTGAGCGACTGCAGTTCCGAGGTGCCGTCGGCGTCGTCGGTCACGGGAGTGAAGGCGTAGGCGGGAAGAGCCATGGTGGCGAACAGGCCGGGGACGACGAGTGCCATGATCGCGGTCGACCGCCACGCGCGCCAGCCGGTGGGTTTGGTCTGCGCCTTCGGCTTGGAGGCCGGGCCCGTCGACGACGACGGGGCGGCGGGAGCGAAACGACGGCTGACAGTGCCGCGGCGGGAAACTGCTACCTGGCGTTCGCCGGCGTCTGAGCCTGTCGGCTTCATCGAGTCACCGGGTGCGCCCGGGTTGGTGTTTTCGGCCAAAGTGCAAACCTCCGGCGCCTCGCACAGCAGATTAGGGCCACTGTCTCGTCCGCAAGGAAAATATCGGGTGCGCGACGGAGGGAGACGAGCAAGAGAGGCGCCCTACATCGGGTCCTGCGATCGACTGGCGACCTTCGGACTTATCCGAGGGTACGTGACCGTTACCAATTTGTCACCTTTATTCGCAGAAAAATAACGAACAGGTAACGGCGAATCGAGGCGAAACGGACATCGACCGGTCACGGCGGCTGGCCGTGAGCGCGACCCAGCCGGGTCAGGGGGTCTGGACGAAGATGTGTCCTGCGACCTCGTTGGGCAGTTCGAGTCCGTTGCCGAGCCCGTCGACCTGAACCAGGACATACGAACCGACGGCCGAGAAGACCGCTTCGTTTCCAGGGAGGATTCCTGCCTGCTTGAGCTGAACGAGGAGCTCCGGATCGACCTGCGCCGGCTCACCGAGGCGACGGATCGTGGCGGTGACCGGCTCGGATCCGCTGCGCACGAGTTCGACGATATTGGTCACACCGTGAGAAAAAGTCCCGGCAGGCGCGTCGCCGAGTTCATCGAGGCCGGGAATCGGGTTGCCATAGGGCGATTCGGTGGGGTGGTCGAGCATGGCGAGGAGTTTGCGCTCGACCTGCTCGCTCATCACGTGCTCCCAGCGGCAGGCTTCTTCGTGGACGTACTCCCACTCCAGGCCGATCACGTCGCTGAGGAGTCGTTCGGCGAGCCGGTGCTTGCGCATGACGTGCACGGCCTTGCTCCGTCCGGTACCCGTGAGTTCGAGGTGCCGGTCGCCGGAGACGACGACGAGTCCGTCGCGTTCCATCCGCCCGACCGTCTGAGACACCGTCGGTCCCGAGTGTCCCAGTCGCTCAGAGATCCGTGCACGAAGCGGCACGATGTTCTCTTCTTCCAGCTCAAGGATGGTACGGAGGTACATCTCGGTGGTGTCAATCAGATCAGTCATTGACGGCTCCCCATGGTTCAGCGCAATTGCGACCAGCCTAGCGGGGATGAGAAGACTCGCGGCGCTCGAGCCCGTTCACCGTCCGTTCATCGTCCATCCGGCATCCTGCGCCTTCTAGGATGAGGGAATGCCTGAGATCGCGATCCCCACAGAACTCCTGCCAGCAGACGGTCGATTCGGCTGCGGACCCTCGAAAGTGCGGGAGGAGCAGCTGGATGCCGTCGCTCGCGCCGGCGCCACCCTGCTCGGTACGTCGCACCGCCAGGCCCCGGTGAAGAAACTCGTCGGCAGCGTTCGCGCCGGTTTCGAGAACCTGTTCGCTCTCCCCGACGGCTACGAGGTCGTCCTCGGCAACGGCGGATCGACGGCGTTCTGGGATGCCGCCGCGTTCGGCCTGATCGAACGGCGCAGCGAGAACCTCGTCTTCGGCGAGTTCGGTCAGAAGTTCGCGAAAGCGGCCGCAGCCCCCTGGCTCGAAGCACCGCTCGTGCGTGAGGCCCCTGGCGGGTCCCGCAGCGAGGTGGAGGTCACTGCCGGCGTCGACGTCTACGCGTGGCCCCACAACGAGACATCCACAGGAGTGATGGCACCCGTACAGCGGGTCGTCGGCGACCCGGGTGCCCTGACGGTGGTGGATGCCACGAGCGCGGCAGGCGGGATCTCGGTCGACGCGTCAGAGACGGACGTCTACTACTTCGCCCCGCAGAAGAACTTCGCGTCAGACGGCGGGCTCTGGTTCGCCCTCTTCTCGCCGGCTGCGATCGAACGAGTCGAGCGCGTCGCCGCATCCGACCGGTACATTCCCGAGTTCCTCAGCCTCAAGAACGCGGTCGACAATTCGCGGCTCAACCAGACCCTCAACACACCCGCCCTGGCAACGCTCGTCATGCTCGACAGCCAGCTGGAGTGGATGAATTCCAGCGGCGGACTTGACTGGGCGTCAGCGCGAACCCTCGAGTCGTCGTCTCACCTGTACGACTGGGCCGAGAAGACGTCGTACACGACGCCGTTCGTGACGAACCCTGCTCACCGTTCCCAGGTGGTCGTGACCATCGACTTCGATGAGTCGATCGATGCGACGGCGATCGCGAAGGCACTCCGCGCCAACGGCATCGTCGACACGGAGCCGTACCGCAAGCTCGGCAGAAACCAGCTGCGCGTCGCGACCTTCACCGCGATCGACCCCGACGACGTGCGCCAGCTCACCCGCAGCATCGAGTACGTGGTCGGCGCCCTGTAGGCCGAGCCCGACCCGACAGGAAATGCCCCCTCGATCTGAGGGGGCATTTCCTGTGCAGGCAGTCCCGGCTGGGAGCCGGTCCGGCTCAGTAGCTGCGTTCAGCTCCCTTGTCGCCGTACTCGTCCTCATCGTCGTCGTCGTCGTCGTCTGACTCGTCGTCGTCATCCTCGTCGTCGTCGTCGTCGTCTGACTGGTCGTCATCGTCGTCGTCGTCCGACTCGTCGTCGTCAGAATCGTTCTCATCGATCTCGTCGACGTCGACACCGTCGACGTCTCCGGCGTGAAGGATGCTGAACTCGTCGTCGTCGTCCTCTTCGTCGTCGTCGCCCTCATCGAGCAGCGCCGCCGCCTCGGCGAGCGCGCGCGCCTCGCTTTCGGCGACTTCCTGAGACGCCTGGTAGTCCGCGAGGCGCTCAGACCACGGCACCCAGTCCGGCGCCAGGAGGGCATTCTCGCCTGGCATGAGCTCGGTTTCCAGAATGGTCGGTTCACCGTCATCGCCGACTCGGGCGAGGGTGACCGTCCAGTGCCAGCCGGGGTACCCGGCGAGCGTGCTTTCGAAGAAGAGAGAGAGTACGTGATCGTCCTCGGCGGCGTGACCGACAACGGCACCGATGGTCGATTCAGGTGTGACGTCGAGCAGGGCAGCGCGCGCGACGTCGACCGAGGCCCGGAGAACCTCGTCGGCAACGGGAGCCGGCCGAGGCGGAGCCTCAGCGGCGTCGGGGCGACCCTCATCCTGCTCGCCGTCACCCGCGACCTCGGGCTCATCCGAGTTCACGGCGGACTCGCCTGCAGCCGACGCGCTTCCGTCAGACGAGGCGACGTCTGCGACAGTGCCGTCGGCAGTATCTGGCGCCGGCGTCGTCTGCGCGTCCGGACCGGACTCGGCGGCAGGAGCCGGGTCGACGACATCCGTCTGCGGCGCCTGCGTAACCTCTGCCGTCACAGGTGCATCGGCCCCGTCAGCCGACGGATTCTGGGTGGAGTTCTCGGTGTCGGTCATCGGAGTGCTCCTCGTAAAAAGACGGCGGGCCCAGCCTGGCGCGGCGATCACGCGTCCAGTTCGTCGGCCACGCGACGCAGCAACTGTGCGATCTTGCGGCTGTGGGCGTTATCGGGGTAGCGGCCCTTGCGGAGGTCCCCACCGAGCCCGTCGAGCAGCTTCACGAGGTCCTCGATGATGATCGCCATGTCATCGGCGGGCTTGCGCTTCATCTTGACCAGGCTCGGCGGAGCATCGAGCACACGAACAGACAGCGCCTGAACGCCACGTTTGCCGTCGGCGATGCCGAACTCGAGCCGGCTGCCCGCCTTGACGGAGGTCACGCCTGCGGGAAGAGCGGATGCGTGCAGGAAGACTTCCTGACCGTCATCGCTCGCGATGAAGCCGAAGCCCTTTTCCTCGTCGTAGAACTTAACCTTGCCGGTGGGCATGGACCAAACCTCGCTGTGAACTGGACACACCGGGGAATCCGGCGTGCGATGCTGTCGCCACGGCAGTAACCGCGGTCGAACGGGATGAACCCCGCCTCTCCAGCTTAGAGCGTCAGCGAAAGCTCGGCGTGTCGGTCGCGTTGGGCATCGCAACACCGGTGCCGATATCCTGAGGACTGTGACCGATCCTCAACCGCATAACGCCAGCCGCCTCGAGCGGGTCCTCGCGTTCATGCTCCTCGCCCTGGTGCTGCTCTCCGTCGGCACCTTCATCGCGATCATGGTGGGAACAGGGCAGGGCATGGGGTCGGACGATTTCGCAGCCGGGCTCTGGCCCGTCGTCGTCATGGTCCCGTACATCGGGCTTCCACTTGCGATCGTGCTCCTGATCACGCTGATGATCTCCAGCGCGGTGCGCCGCGCCCGTGAATCCCGACGAAGCCAGAACTGACCGGAACGCCGGCAGCCCATGACTGACATCCTGACCCTCGCCGGAAGTCTTCGGGCGCTCCCGGACACCGGCCTCGAAGCCCTGCTCACCGAACGCCGGATTCAGCCGCAGGCGCGCGTCACCGACTTCTTCGATCTTGCCGAGCTCCTGCTCGACGCCGGTGGAATCCGATCAGCGCTGCAACGACTCGACCGGCTGACACTCAGTGTGATTGCCGCATCGACGCCTGAACCCCTCTCCGCAACAGAAATCGCCAGTCGCCACGCCTCGTTCGGTGGGGACTCTCTCGATCCGGTCGAGGTCGCCGGGCGCGCCGGTCTCGCAGCCGAGCGTGCGCTCCTCAGCCGCGTGGGTGACCGATTCGCGGCGATCGATGCTGTCGCCACCGTTCTCGACGGCTGGTCGACACCCGATCTGCCCATTGCGACGCACCTTGCCGCAACGCCTCCCCCTGCCCTCCCCGCGTCCGAGCCGGCCGAGGCAGCCGCGCTCACCGATCTCAGCGCCGCCGAGCACGCCTTCCAGACCACTTCGGCGAGCGCTGAATTGCTCACCGAACTGCTCGTGCATCCGGCCAGGGAACTGGGCAAGGGCGGTCCGGCGCTGCCGGAACGCAAACGCCTGGCCCACGCCATGCAGGTCGATCACGCGGCCGTGGACTCCTACCTCGATCTCACCGTGCGTGCCGGTCTCGTCAGCCACGAACCCGGAATGTGGCTCACAGCACCGGCCGGTGAGGACTGGCTCGAACTGACGGCTGGCGAACGGTGGCGCGTGCTCGCCGACGCGTGGCTCGGCGCCCTTCCTCCGCAGGTGCGACAGGTTCTCAGCGGACGGACCCGCTCCACGTGGGGCGGTGCCCTGCAGGAGTACGCGCACTGGCTCTACCCGGCAGGCGGAGACTGGATCTCCACCCAGGTCTCGCGGGTCACCGATCAGGCCAGGATGCTGGGCATCACCAGTGGCCCGTCCACCGGAGCCCAGGTACCGAGCACCGCGGGCAGAATCCTCCTCGAAACGGATGCGACGGCCGCCGCAGCAGCGATGTCCTCCCACTTTCCCACCCACGTGCGCCAGGTGTACCTCCAGCACGACCTCACGATCATCTCTCCCGGGCCGCTCGAACCCCGCACCGATGTGCGTTTGCGCGCGTTCGCCGACCTCGAAGGCCGCGCCCAGGCATTCAGCTACCGGTTGTCACCCGAGAGCGTGAACAGGGCCCTCTCTTCGGGCGAGACCGCCGAAGGAATGCTGGAATTCCTGTCTGCCCTCTCGCTCACCGGCATCCCGCAGCCGGTCGAGTACCTCATCTCACAGGCCGCCTCCCGCTTCGGCATGGTCCGGGTCGGGCCTCTGACGGTCGAGACAGCGGATGCCGCGTCGAGCGGGGCGAGCAGCTACGTCCGTTCGGACGACAGCGCGATGATCGGGCTGCTCGATGTCGATCAGGCACTCAGCTCGCTCGGCCTGCGCCGTTCCGGCGTGCATCGGATGATCAGCCGCTTCGATTTCGAGGTCGTGTTCTGGGCGCTCAGCGACGCGCGGTATCCGGTCGCCGCCGAGAATACGGAGGGCGAGACGATCAGCCTTCGGCGTCGTCGTGTCGCTCACCCGGTCTCGGCACCGGCGGAGGTCGACCATGGCGACCTCATCGCACGGTTGCGTGAGGCGGAGGCCGACGCATCCGGAGGCACAGACCTGGCGTGGATCGCCCGGCAGATCGACGCGGCCATCCGCGCGAAACAGACCATCACTGTCACGGTCGATGTGCCGCGCTCCGGACCGATGGAGTTCGTTCTCGAACCGACGGGTGTGTCAGGCGGGCGCCTTCGCGGCCGCGACAAGAAAGCCGACATCGAGCGCACCCTGCCGCTCTCCAGCATCCTCGAACTGAAGTAGGCGCGCGCACCGAGTTCACAGGCGACCCGACTAGGCTGGCTAGCTATGTCTGATGGCCCTCTCATCGTCCAAAGCGACCGCACTGTCCTGCTCGAGGTCGCGCACCCCCTCGCCGAGGACGCCCGGCACGACCTCGCCGTTTTCGCGGAGCTCGAACGCGCCCCCGAGCACATCCACACCTACCGGATCACCCGGCTGGGTTTGTGGAACGCCCGGGCAGCCGGCCACGATTCGGCCGACATGCTGGCGACGCTCGAAAAGTACTCGAAGTTCGCGATCCCGCCAACGGTGTCCATCGACATCACCGAAACCGTCGGGCGCTACGGTCGCCTCATCATCGAACGCAACGATGACGGCGAACTCGTGCTGCAGTCCAACGACGAAGCGGTGCTCACCGAGATCTCGCACGCCAAGCGCATCGCCCCTCTTCTTATCGGCCACCCCACACCCGACTCCTACCTCGTCGAACCGTGGGCGCGCGGTCAGCTCAAGCAGGAGCTCGTGAAAATCGGCTGGCCGGCCGAGGACCTCGCCGGGTACACCCCGGGTACACCGCACGAGATCGGCCTGCTCGAGGATGACTGGCATCTGCGCGACTACCAGCAGAAGGCCATCGACAATTTCTTCGAGGGCGGCTCCGGAGTCGTCGTGCTCCCCTGTGGTGCTGGCAAGACCCTCGTCGGTGCAGGCGCCATGGCGACCGCCAAGACGAATACCCTCATCCTCGTGACGAACACCGTCTCGGCGAGGCAGTGGCGGGATGAACTCCTGCGCCGCACCACCCTCACCGAAGACGAGATCGGCGAGTACTCCGGCCAGCTCAAAGAGGTGAAGCCGGTGACGATCGCCACCTACCAGATCCTCACCGCACGCCGCAAAGGCGAGTACGCTCACCTCGCACTCCTCGACGCGATGGACTGGGGCCTCGTGGTCTACGACGAGGTGCACCTGCTGCCCGCACCGGTGTTCAAGCTGACCGCCGAACTGCAGGCGAGGCGTCGACTGGGCCTCACGGCCACCCTGGTGCGCGAAGACGGTCGCGAGGGCGACGTGTTCAGCCTCATCGGTCCGAAGCGATTCGACGCGCCGTGGAAGGAGATCGAGGCCCAGGGTTTCATCTCCCCCGCTTCCTGCTACGAGGTGCGAATCGACCTCCCACAGACCGACCGGCTCAGCTACGCCGCGGCATCCGACGACGACCGGTATCGGCTCGCAGCGACCGCTCCCGCCAAGCTCGGAGTCGTTCGCGACCTCGTCGCGCGGCATCCGGGTGAACGCATCCTCGTGATCGGCCAGTACCTCGACCAGATCGACGAGCTCGCAGAAGCCCTGAACGCTCCGAAGCTCACTGGCGCCACAGCTGTCGACGAACGTGAACGACTCTTCCAGGCCTTCCGGGTCGGCGAGATCTCCGTCCTCGTCGTGTCGAAGGTCGCCAACTTCTCGGTCGACCTCCCCGAGGCGACGGTGGCTATCCAGGTCTCCGGCTCGTTCGGTTCGCGTCAGGAGGAAGCGCAGCGCCTCGGTCGTCTCCTCCGACCGAAGGAGTCAGGGCTCAGTGCGAACTTCTACACGCTCGTTGCCCGCGACACCGTCGACCAGGACTTCGCGCAGAACCGTCAGCGGTTCCTCGCCGAGCAGGGGTACAGCTACACGATCCTCGACGCGCACGCCCTCGCCGCGTAAGCGGTCGCCGGCCTGCAGGTCAGGCGTTCGTGTGCGGTCGGGTGTACCGGAGAAGCAGCGTTCCGTCGGATTCCAGGACATGAGCGAGATCCATCGGGCGCCGTTCTGTTGCTGTGGCTCCCGCGACGATCCGGGGAGCGCCAGGCCCCTCGAGTGCCGGGCCGATGGTCAGGCAGATCTCGTCGACCGCGTCGCCGCGCACGAGGTCGGCGAAAAATCGCGGGCCACCCTCGCAGTGCACCTGCGCGAGTCCGCGCTCCGCCAGCAGGCGGAGCATCCGTGTGGGGTCGACGTCTGATGTGCCCGCGATGAGCACGTCGGCCACGACGGAGAGCGCTTTTCTCCTCTCGATCGGCGCTCCCTCGACGGTGATGACGATCGGTCGGACGGGAGCGTCGGTGAAGATTCGGGACTCCGGGTCGAGGTCGAGCCCGGCAGACACGATCGCGAACACCGGGTGGGCAGGCAGGCCGTGCGCACGACGCCAGTCGACAGCGGAGGACTCCAGCCGCATCGGGCCGTAGCCCTCAGCCCTCACCGTTCCCGCGCCGACGACGACGACGTCGCACAGCCGGCGCAGCAGGTCGAAAACCCGGAGATCTGCCGCCGAACCGAGCCCGGCAGACAAGCCGTCGGAGGTCGCGGCACCGTCGACGCTCGAGATGAAGTTCACTCGCAGCCATTGCTCGGTGCGGTCCGCGACGGTGTAGAGCTCGAGGATCGCACCGTCGTCGAGATCACCTCCGCCGGGAACAAGAGATCGGATGGCAGGCTCAGTCATTGGCATCCCCCATGTTGTGCCGCAGGTAGGCGGGAGCGCGGAAGCCGAGGATCGCTTCGGTCATGCGGGCGGCATCCACCGCCGGTCGGATGTTGTGCATGCGGATGATGCGTGCGCCATTCATGATGGCGACGACAGCAGCAGCCAGCGATCCGTCGACCCGGTCGCCCCGGTCACGGTCGAGGGTCTCGCCGATGAAATCCTTGTTCGAGACCGCGGCGAGCGCCGGGTAGCCGAGCGCCGCGACCTCCCCGAACCGCCTGGTCAGTTCAAGCGAATGCAGGGTGTTCTTGTTGAGGTCGTGGCCCGGGTCGATCAGGATGCGTGCGGCGGGGATTCCGGAGCTCACGGCAGCGTCGATCCGGTTGCTGAGAAAGGCGACGACATCGGCGACGACGTCGTCGTACGTCGGCCGGGCGACCGGCGTGCGTGGTTCGGCGAGGCTGTGGGTGATCACGATGGAGGCGTCACTGTCAGCGACGACGCGAGCCATCTCGGGGTCACGGAGCCCCGTCGTATCGTTGATGAGGTCGGCGCCCGCCTCGATGCTCCCGCGCGCCACCTCGGGCTGGAAGGTGTCGACAGAGATGACGACGTCGGATGCTGCGCGAATGGCCCTGATGACCGGGACGACCCGATCCACCTCGTCGGACACGGGCAATTCTGGTCCGGGCGCGAACGGGGCGCCTCCGATGTCGATGATGTCGGCTCCGTCATCAACGGCTGCGAGTGCGGCAGCCACCGCCGCATCGAACGCGAATGTACTGCCTCGATCGTAAAACGAGTCCGGCGTGCGATTGACGACAGCCATCACCGCCACCTGCCGGGAGAAATCGAACGAGTGGGCACCGATCGTGCGCATCAGGGCGAGCCGCTCAGCGGACCGTGGCAACCCGGTGTCAGTCATAGGTCCATCGTGCCTCACCTCTCCCCTCAACTCGTGCACCGGCGACGTTCAGGAACAATTCAGCCAACACGCAGATACTGGGTACATGACTGGACCACGCATCCTTATCGTCGATGACGAACCGAACATCCGCGACCTGCTCACCACGAGCCTCCGTTTCGCCGGCTTTGCCGTGCGAGCCGTCGGAAACGGCGCCCAGGCCATCTCGGCCGTTCTGGAAGAAGAGCCTGACCTGATCATCCTCGACGTCATGCTCCCAGACATGAACGGGTTCGGCGTGACGAAACGCCTCCGTTCCGCCGGGTACACCGCCCCCATCCTGTTCCTCACCGCAAAAGACGACACCGAAGACAAGATCATGGGCCTCACCGTCGGTGGTGACGATTACGTCACGAAACCATTCAGCCTCGACGAGATCGTGGCCCGCATCAAGGCAATCCTCAGGCGCACAATGCATGCTGATGAGGATGCCGTCATCCGCGCGGGCGAACTCACCATGGATCAGGACACCCATGAGGTTCTCGTCGGTGAGACGCCGATCGAGTTGAGTCCCACCGAGTTCAAGCTTCTGCGTTACCTCATGCTCAATCCCAACCGGGTGCTGAGCAAAGCACAGATCCTCGACCATGTCTGGGAGTACGACTTCAACGGGGACGCCGGCATCGTCGAGAGCTACATCTCCTACCTGCGACGCAAGCTGGATCAGTTCTCGACGGAACCTCTCATCCAGACCAAGCGCGGATTCGGCTACATGCTGAAGACAGCGAAGGCGTAGACCGAATACGGGTAAATGCACGATCAAGTAGCCGAGTGGTGGAACGCGATTTCACTGCGCACGAAGATCACCGGCGTGACCGTGCTCGTCCTGACCTTCGGCTTGCTCGTCGCCGGCGTCGGAACCGTGGTGATGCTGCGCCCTGCGCTCATCAGCAAGGTTGATTCCGATCTCGTCGCCGCGGCGCAGTCCCCTGTGCCGCCAGGCTTCCTCAACCTCGACGCAGCCGAGGACGACAACGCCGGCGACATGGTCCGCGACAACCTGTCATCTGACTACTTCACGGCGATCTACAACGCCGACGGTGAGTTCGAGGCTGCGACCTGGCAGGACCGGCCGACCCGCACACTCCCGGTGATCAGCCCGACCTTCATGCTGAGCGACGCCGTGAAACAGGACAATGTCTTCGAGCTGCACAGTGCAGACCGCAAGACGACCTACCACGCCGTCGTCGTGCCGTACCAGTGGGACCACCAGGGCTCGATCGGAGTGGTGCTCGTCGCGATCTCGATGCGAGAGACCGAGACGATCATCGCCACCTACCTCACCATCTTCTTCGGCCTCGGGCTCGGCGTCATCATCATCGGCGCTCTCCTCACCCGGCTGCTCGTCACGAGTACGTTCCATCCGCTGCGTGAGGTCGAACACACCGCAGCCGCCATCGCCGACGGCGACTTCAGCCAGCGGCTCGCGGTTGCTACTCCGAACACCGAGGTCGGCCGGCTCAACCGATCCCTCAACACCATGCTCGCGCGCATCGACCAGGCGTTCTCCGACCGCGCGCGCACCATCGACCAGATGAGGCGATTCGTCGGCGACGCCAGCCACGAGCTCCGCACTCCCCTCGTGACGGTGCGCGGCTACGCCGAGCTGTACCGGATGGGTGCGCTTCAGGACTCCGATCAACTCAGCCAGGCAATGGACCGGATCGAGAAAGAAGCGATCCGCATGGGCGGACTCGTCGAGGACCTTCTCGAACTGGCCAGGCTCGACGAGACGAAGCCCATGGTGCTCACCCCTGTCGACCTCTCCCCCATCGCGCGGGATGCCGCCCTCGACACCAACGCGTCATCTCCCGGCCGCACCGTCAGGGTGGTCGTCGACAACCCGCCCAGGCCCGCACCCGAACAGCCGACGACCGAACCGGCCACGCCGGCGACCGGTGTGACCAGACCCCAGCAGGGAAGCGACGATCCGACGGCCACCGGACCGATCGCCTTCGCGGGTGCCACCTTGGCCCGCCTGCGTCAGCGCCGCCCCAAGAAGTCCACAGACACCGGATCAACTGTGAGGATCGACCCGCACCTCTCGATCACTCCTGCGAGCAAACCGCAGACACCGGCGATCGTTCTCGGTGAGGAGAACAAGCTGCGCCAGGTCGTCACCAACCTCGTCGGCAACGCTCTCCGCTTCACACCTCAGGACAGCCCGCTCGAGATCGGTGTGTCGGCGAATCCCGCGACCGGGCAGGCGACGATCGCCGTCATCGACCACGGACCCGGGGTTCCTCCGCAGATCCGCGAGAAAATCTTCCAGCGCTTCTGGCGCGCAGACAGTTCACGCACACGCGAGACAGGCGGCTCAGGCCTCGGGCTCGCGATCGTGTCGTCGATCGTCGCCGCACACAACGGAACGGTGAGCGTCTCAGAGACGCCTGGCGGTGGCGCCACGTTCCGGATCACCCTGCCGCTCGCCGGCACCAGCAGCGAACCGTCGGCTCCGACCATCTGACGCCTTCCCGGTGACGCGCCCGCAGCAACCCAGCGACAGAGCGACACAGTGACAGAGCAGGACAGCAACTCAGTGACAGAGCAGCAGCGACGGCTCCTGGCGCCCCTCACCAGCGCCTCATCAGCGCCCTCAACAGCGGGGCGGCAGTGATCCTCCCTCCCCCACCCCGGCCAGGCAGGCGCTCCCCGGCGGTGCCCGCCGTAGCGTCGACCGACGGGTGCCGCCCGGCATCCGCACGAGGAGGAGAACATGACCAGGTACCAGGTCGACAGTGACGCCGTCATAGGAGCAACCGGATCGGTCCGGGCCCGGATCGAGACCATCCAGGGTGAGGTCAACGCGATGATGAATCAGTTGACCGACCTGCAGTCGTCGTGGACGGGTGAGGCGTCTGCGGCGTTCCAGGGAGTGATCGCCGACTGGCGCGTCACCCAGCGACGCGTCGAGGAGAGCGCTGTGCACATCACGACGGCGCTCGAACGAGCCGGGGCGCAGTACCAGGAGATCGAGCGGTCTAACACCGACCTCTTCCGGATCTGACGGCACCCCGCGCCCGGCCGCCACACACGACAGCGAGGCGCCTCCCGAAGGAGACGCCCCGCTGCCTGAACGAGTGTTCCGGACTTAGAAGTCCATGCCACCGGTCGGGTCGCCGGCCGGAGCCGGGTTCTTCTCCGGCTTGTCGGCGACGACGGCCTCGGTCGTGAGGAACAATCCGGCGATCGACGATGCGTTGAGCAGCGCCGAGCGGGTGACCTTCACCGGGTCGTTGATGCCGGCAGCAAGCATGTCGACGTACTCGCCGGTCGCGGCGTTGAGGCCGTGTCCGACGGGCAGGTTGCGGACCTTGTCTGCAACGACACCCGGCTCGAGGCCGGCGTTCAGTGCGATCTGCTTGAGCGGAGCGTCGATGGCGACCTTGACGATGTTCGCGCCGGTTGCCTCGTCACCCGTGAGGGTGAGCTTCTCGAAAGCGGTCTTACCCGCCTGGATGAGTGCAACGCCACCACCGGCGACGATGCCCTCTTCAACGGCAGCCTTCGCGTTACGGACAGCGTCCTCGATGCGGTGCTTGCGCTCCTTGAGCTCGACCTCGGTCGCTGCTCCGGCCTTGATGACCGCAACGCCGCCGGCCAGCTTGGCCAGACGTTCCTGCAGCTTCTCACGGTCGTAGTCGCTGTCGGTGTTCTCGATCTCCTTGCGGATCTGGGCGACACGGCCCGCGATCTGCTCGACGTCTCCGGCACCTTCGACGATGGTGGTCTCGTCCTTGGTGATGACGACCTTGCGTGCACGGCCGAGGAGGTCCAGGGTGACGTTCTCCAGCTTGAGGCCGACCTCTTCGGAGATGACCTGTCCACCGGTGAGGATCGCGATGTCCTGCAGCTGAGCCTTGCGGCGGTCGCCGAAGCCGGGAGCCTTGACGGCGACCGACTTGAAGATGCCACGGATCTTGTTGACGACGAGAGTCGCGAGAGCTTCGCCGTCGACGTCCTCGGCGATGATGAGGAGCTGCTTGCCCGACTGGATGACCTGGTCAACGATCGGGAGCAGGTCCTTGATGTTGGAGATCTTCGAGTTCGCGATGAGGACGTAGGGGTCCTCGAACACAGCTTCCTGGCGGTCCGGGTCCGTGACGAAGTACGCCGACAGGAATCCCTTGTCGAAGCGCATGCCCTCGGTCAGTTCGAGCTCGGTACCGAAGGTGTTCGACTCCTCGACGGTGACGACGCCTTCCTTGCCGACCTTGTCGATCGCCTCGGCGATGATCGCGCCGATTTCGGCGTCGCCGGCCGAGATGGAGGCCGTAGCCGCGATCTCTTCCTTGGTCTCGACCTCTTTCGCGTTGGCGATGAGCTCTTCGATGACGGCCGCAGTGGCCTTCTCGATGCCCCGCTTCAGCGAGATGGGGTCAGCGCCGGCTGCGACGTTGCGCAGGCCCTCGCGGACGAGCGCCTGGGCCAGGACCGTAGCGGTGGTGGTTCCGTCGCCGGCGACGTCGTCCGTCTTCTTGGCGACTTCCTTGACCAGCTCGGCGCCGATCTTCTCGTAGGGGTCGTCGAGTTCGATCTCCTTGGCGATGGACACGCCATCGTTGGTGATCGTGGGGGCGCCCCACTTCTTCTCAAGGACAACGTTGCGACCGCGGGGGCCAAGCGTGACCTTGACGGTGTCGGCCAGAATGTTCAGGCCGCGCTCGAGGCCGCGGCGGGCTTCCTCGTCAAAAGCAATGATTTTTGCCATGTGGTTTTTCGTCCCTCCCGGACGTGATGAACGTGGTTAGCACTCAACGAATGCGAGTGCTAACACGATTCTGGCACTCTGCCCCTGCGAGTGCAAGCTCACCCGACCGAGAGCGGCAGGTTACGCCGGGGGCGGAACCCGGAGGCGATGCCACGCATCCGAACGACACCATGCCGCCCGCGTTGAACGCGGACGGCATGGTGAGGATCGGTGCGGATCAGGCCGGACGGACCGCCTCTGCCTGCGGGCCCTTGGCTCCGGTGCCGATCTCGAAGCTGACCTGCTGGCCCTCCTCGAGCGACTTGTACCCGCTGCTGTCGATGGCGGAGTAGTGGACGAAGACGTCCTGCCCATCTCCGTCGACGGTGATGAAGCCGTAGCCCTTTTCAGCGTTGAACCACTTCACGGTTCCATTCGCCATGTGTTACTCCCAATTGCTGTGTTCTCCGTGCAGGCAATCGCCCACCCGGGTCTGCCGTGGCGCTGCCAGGCGATCGTGCCGAGCCGCGCCTGCCAGGAGGGCCGTGAGGTGAAGCACAATGTGTGACCAGTTCCAGATACTAGCGAGCACACAGGCTGATCCGACAGGAGTTTCTGCCGCAGAATCGGGAGTTTTCCGTTCCTCAATACCGCCGAAACACCGCGGAAACACTCAACCGCCGACGGGCAGGGGCGCGCTAGAGGGCGGCGTAGTCCGACCCGAGCACTACGGTCAGCTGCAGGATGGGTTCCTCGCCCTCCCCGACCGGGATCTGGAACTGCGTCGACAGTCCGATGTTCCCGATGCCCAGGGCCTCGGCGAGCCCTCGCGCTGCACCTTCCTGGGACGGATCCTCGTAGTAGACCGTCGTCGACTCCACATCCGAGGCGGACGCGCTTCCTGGGGTGATGCTCTGTGTCCAGCCTGCGGCGTTGAGTTTCTCGATGGCGGCGGTGGCCAGTCCCCGCGTCTCAGTTCCGTTGAGCACGGTGACCATGGAGTCCGGGTCGATCGTCGGAGCGGCGGTCGGGGTCTCGGTAGGCTCAGCGGCTGAGGGCACCGGGGTCGACGTATCGACAAAGTCGATCCGGTCACCGAGCAGGTTGAGACCGAGGATGCCGCCGGCGACGAGAACGACGACAGCGAGAGCCGACCAGAGGACGATCATCCAGCGACGGCCAGGGCGGAGGGGTGCGCGGTGCGCTCCGACGCGCTTCAGGTCGGCTGGAACGTCGTCGAACCTGTCCCTGGCGTAGTGGTGTGGCATATCGGTGCTGAGAAATCCTTCGCTATTGCGTGCTGAGCGGTGCTGAGAAGTGCCGTCGGCGCCGGCATCCTGACTGTCAGTCCGCGTTCCGCGCTCGCGCCCGCCGTGCGGCCTGTCGGGTGTCGCGGAGCCGTTGGAGGCGCTTCACCAGAAGGGGATCGTGCACGAGAGCGGCGGGCGAATCGATGAGAGCGCCCAGCAATTGATAGTACCGGGTGGGCGAGAAGGAGAATGTGGAACGAATCGCCTCTTCTTTCAGCCCGGCGTGCTGCCACCACTGGTTCTCGAAATCGAGGATGGCGAGGTCCCGTTCGTCGAGGACTGCGTGCCCGTGCGCCGATCCATCCGGCTTTCCGCTCATCGTCCACCACCGTTCACATCTCGGTCCTGCCCATGGCCGTGTCGCCATACTAATCCTGACGCGACCGGAGAAACGCTGCACCGCACGGGATCCGGGGCAAGCCTGGCTGACGACGCACAGTGTTTGCCCAGTTACGGGGGTCTCGGGGAACATCACGGGCGCGAAGCAGGTTAGATAAGACGCAGGAAACTTATCCATGAGGAGTGATACCGATGACCCAGCCGGTCAACAAGAGCAACGAAGAGTGGCGCCAGGAACTGTCGAACGAGCAGTATGCGGTACTCCGCGAAGCTGCGACGGAGCGCCCGTGGACGGGTGAACTCCTCGACGAGAGCCGTTCGGGCCTGTACACCTGTGCGGCTTGCGGGGCGGAGCTCTTCAAGAGCGGCACGAAGTTCGACTCGGGCTGCGGCTGGCCGAGCTTCTACGAGTCGGTCAAGCCCGAGGCCGTCACCCTGATCGAAGACACGACGCTCGGCATGGTGCGCACCGAGGTGCGCTGCGCTGCCTGCGACTCCCACCTCGGGCACGTGTTCGACGACGGGTTCGGCACTCCGACGGGCGACCGTTACTGCATGAACTCGCTCGCTCTCAACTTCGCTCCGGCCGAATAGCGGTCACGTGTCCAATCTCGTCGACGTCGTCTCAGGACGGCGCTCCTGGTCGAAGGTGACGGCGGATGCAC
This sequence comes from Mycetocola sp. CAN_C7, assembly GCF_015752285.1. Classification (NCBI taxonomy): domain Bacteria; kingdom Bacillati; phylum Actinomycetota; class Actinomycetes; order Micrococcales; family Microbacteriaceae; genus Mycetocola; species Mycetocola sp. CAN_C7. The sequence continues at coordinate 262,084 of NZ_JADOUY010000004.1, read as the reverse complement.
CGACGCACGAGGAGCTGCTGCCCCTCGTCGCGGCGGCGGCCCGCGTCGCCGACCACGGGGCCCTTCAGCCCTGGCGGCTGATCGAGTTGCGCGGCGAAGCCCGCGACAAGCTCGGCCGGGCCATCGCCAAGGCTGAAGGCGACGACAGGCCCTCCACGAAACCGCTCAGGGCGTCGCTCCTGATCGCCGTCGTCGTGACGGTGAAGAAGAGCGGGAAGGTTCCCGCGTGGGAGCAGGAGGCCGTGGCATCCGGTGTGGCGCACGTCCTCAGCCTCCTTCTCCACGACGCCGGATGGGGGGTGCTCTGGCGGACCGGCCACCACACGCGATCCAAGCCGGTTCGGAAGATGCACAAGCTCGCGAAGAACGAACAGCTCCTCGGGTGGCTCTACGTCGGCGGAATCCCGGCAGGAGCCCGACCGGGGCACCGCCCCCGCATCAACCCGGAGAAGTTCCTCTCGGCGCTGTAGGACGAACTCGCAGGGTCGCGATGGCAACGGCCGCCAGGGCGAGCGCTGCACCGCTGATCGTCGCGAACCCGAGAGCGGCTCCACCGGGAACGACGGCGTCGATGATGATCGAACCGACCAGCTGCCCGGCCACGGTGCCGAGGCCGAGAATCAGCACACCGGTGTGGGAGACGAGGAACGCGTTCACACCGATGAAGATGCACCCGATCGCACCGCCGAGATAGAGCAACGGCTCGGCGGGCAACCCATCCGGCCAGCCGACGAATCCCGCCCGCACGAGCATGACGGTGACGAGCGCCGTCGTTCCGACGACGAAGTTGATGAAGGTGGCAGCGAAGGCGCTGTCTGCTGCCGCCTTGACCCGGCCGTTGACCGCCGACTGCCAGCCGACCCCGAATCCGGCGAGAAGCGGCATCCCGAGCATCCAGAGCGGGACGTCACCCCCGATCTGGCCGGAGACCGACCAGAGAACAGCGATGATCGCCAGGGCGGCTCCTGCCACCCGCGTCCAGCTGGCCGCCACCACGCCGTGCGGGCCGAAACCGATCCGGTCGAGCACGAGGCCCGAGACGGTCTGACCTGCCACGAGCGCGACGCTGAACAGGGCGACGCCAACAACCGCCCCGGTGATGCCCTGCGACAGCACGAGGAACGCTCCGGACAACCCGCCGAGCGCCGTCCACCACGGCATCTCCCTGGCCGCGAGCGCGCGACCCACGAGCGCGAGGCCGACCCTGCCCCGTCTGACGACAGCGAGACCGACGGTGAGAATGAGGAGCCCGGAGCCGAACGAGATGGCTGCGGCCACGAATCCGTCGCCCAGGGTCGCGCCGAGCGTCCCGTTGAGCCGGGTCTGCACCGCTGCGAGCGCACCGCAGATCGCTGCGAGAGTGACGGCGAGCCACGGGGGGACGCTGCCGGATGATGCCTGGGCGTTCATCGGGCTGAAGAGTGGAGATCGTTCATGAGAGCCGCCTGTCGGATTCGAACCGACGACCTGCGCATTACAAGTGCGCTGCTCTGGCCAACTGAGCTAAGGCGGCATGGACCCAACAAGCATAACGAACGCTCGCACATGCATCTGCCATGGCATCCTTGACTGACGGACCCCGACGAGAGACACGCATGCCAGACCAGTCCCCATCGACCGGATCCATCGACCTCAGCCGGCCGGTTCTCGACCTGGCCATCCGGTGCGGAGAAGTGATCTTCGCTTCAGGTGCGAGTGCCGAGGATGCCACGGCCACGATGATCGCCGTCACCCGTGCCTACGGCCTGAAAGGGTGCGAAGCCGATGTCACGCACACGGTGATCACCCTTTCCTGGGATGATCCCGCCTCGAGTGACAGCATCACCCGGTCCAGGAACGTCAAGTACCGCACGCTGGATTACACCCGGCTGACGAACACGTCGACGCTCATCGACGACCTGCTGCACGACCCGATCCCGGTGGGCGAAGCCCGAGCCCGGGTCAACGCCATCATCGCGGCGCGCCCGATCTACCCGGTCATCGTCCGGCGGATCGGCTGGAGCCTTGTCGGAACCGGAGCCGCGTTCCTGCTGGGTGGCGGGCCGCTCGTCATTGTCGCTGCTTTCGTGGCGACCTTCGTCGTCGACCTCCTCACCGGCAGGCTCGCGCGGACCCGGATCTCGGTGTTCTACCAGACGCTCGCCGGCGGTGCGATCGGTCCGCTTGTCGCTGCGATCGTCCATTTCATCGACCCGGCAGCGAACTCCTCGCTGGTCGTGGTGGCAACCATCATCATGCTCCTCGCCGGGGTGACGTCGTTCGGTGCCGTCCAGGACGTACTCTCCGGGTTCTACGTGACAGGAACAGCGCGTGTGCTCGAGGCGTTGCTCATCACCGGGGGACTCGTTGCTGGGGTCGCAGGCGCGACAACGCTTCTTGCGCGGTTCGGCCTCGTTCTCGACATCGAGCCGTATGTCGCGCCCACCCTCGCCGAGATCCCGCTGCTGCTCGCCGCATCCGTCGTCATCATCGTCGGGTTCGCCCTCGCCGTCGAAGTGCCTCCCCGAGCGATCTGGGCGGTCAGCGCGCTGGGGATCGTCGCCTATCTCGTCTTCTCGACCGCGCAGGCCGCCGGTTTCGGCGTGGCCTGGGCGGCAGCGGCAGCGGCCCTCGTGGTCGGAGTGCTGTCTGCGGTCGCATCGCGGGTGGTGCGCACTCCCCCGCTGCCGCTCGTCGTGTCGGCCCTCGTGCCGCTCGTCCCCGGCCTCATCCTGTTCCGCGGGCTGCTGGAGTTGAGCGACGGGTCCATCGACGGGCTGCTGAGCATGCTGGAGGCCGCGTCGGTCGCTGTCGCCCTCGCAGCAGGAGCCCTGCTCGGTCAGTACCTCGTGCAGAACGCGCTCGGCCCCGCCCGTCGCATCCAGCGCCGGTTCGTCGGTCCGCTGATGGGCGTCCAGGTGCGGCTGAGCCGCAAACAGGACGAGAAGATCTAGCTGCGGCCTACTCGGCCGGTGCTGACGGGCTCGGACTCGGGCTCGGACTCGACTTCGCGTAGGTCTCACTCGCAACCGAGAGCACGAACGCCTGGAATTCCTTGTCGTCGGTGATCGACCCGGTGTACTGCTTGTCGTTGACGAGAACGGTCGGCGTGCCCTTGACCTTGTCGAGTGACGAGTTGGGAACAGCCTCGGTCGTGGCGCGGTCCGTCGCCGCCTGGACCCAGGACTTGTAGGTGGCGTCATCGATGCAGGTTTCGATCCTGCTCTGCGCCGGGCCGGCCGGTGCCGTTCCTGCGTCGGTCTCGATCGCTGTCGCGACCATGTCCTTCAGTTCCTCGTCCGAGAGCCCTTCTGTGCCCTCTTCCGGCTGGTTCTCGAACATCAGGGTGTTGAAGGCAAAGAAGTTGTTCGGCGTGTAGTTCGCCACGCACGCAGCCGCATTGGCCGCACGCAACGAGAACTGTGTGCCCGCGGACTTGCCTGTGAGGATCGCGATGGGGTGGTATTCGACGGTCGCCGTGCCGTTGTCGGCCCAGGTGGCGAGCTGCTCGGCGTTAGTGTCCTCGAACTGTCCACAGAGGGGGCACAGGTAATCGACGAAGATCCGGATGTTCGGAACGTTCGGATCGATGGTCGTCGGGACAGGGTCTGCGCCCGCTGCCAACGCGGGGCTCTCGACGACATCGAGCTGCTCGCCAATCACGATTCCGCCACTGGCCATGTTGGCCGGGCCGGGAGTCGGTGGGCGGATCGCACTGGTGATGATGAAAGCAACACCGGCGATGACGGCCAGAACGGCGACGACGATTCCACCTTGGAGAAAGACCCGGTTCCGGCGCTCCCGCTTGCGCTGGGCGTCCCGAAGTTCCTTCGCTTTCTCCCGAGTCGCCTCACGACGCTGGTTCTTCGTCGGAGGAACCTTCGATCCGCCGTTGTCCATGAATCCTCGCTTCGGGTAGGTAGGCAGCCGGGCACGGCCTGCCGAACCCAACACCCACCGATCGTAGTTGCGCAGTCTGGGAAATGCCCAAACGGATGCTGGACGGCGAGAGCGCACACAGGCCCGGTACCCCGCATTCGGGAGCTTCATGGCATACTGAGGATTATCGTGACCGTGCATCAGCACGGAAGCGCGCATGCAACGCAGCACGCACTGCATGTATCCATTCACTCGGATCGTCCGGCACGTACCTGCCGGTGAAGGAGCAATACAACATGTCATCCGTCACGTTCGACAACGCCACCCGGCTCTACCCCGGTGGCACCCGCGCCGCCGTTGACAAGCTCAGCCTCGAGGTCGCCGACGGCGAGTTCCTCGTTCTGGTTGGCCCGTCCGGTTGCGGAAAGTCCACGTCCCTGCGCATGCTCGCTGGCCTCGAAGAGGTCAACGACGGCCGCATCCTCATCGGTGACCGCGACGTCACCGATGTGCCGCCGAAGGACCGCGACATCGCCATGGTCTTCCAGAACTATGCGCTGTACCCGCACATGACCGTCGCCGAGAACATGGGCTTCGCCCTGAAGATCGCCGGAGTCAACAAGGATGAGCGCGCGACCCGCGTGCTCGAGGCCGCCAAGCTGCTCGACCTCGAGGAGTACCTGACCCGCAAGCCGAAGGCCCTCTCGGGCGGTCAGCGTCAGCGCGTCGCCATGGGCCGCGCCATCGTGCGTCAGCCGCAGGTGTTCCTCATGGACGAGCCGCTGTCGAACCTCGACGCCAAGCTCCGCGTCCAGACCAGGACGCAGATCGCCTCGCTCCAGCGTCGTCTCGGCGTCACCACGGTCTACGTCACGCACGATCAGACCGAGGCGCTCACCATGGGTGACCGGATCGCTGTGCTCAAGGACGGCGTCCTGCAGCAGGTCGGAACTCCCCGTGACCTCTACGAGAAGCCGCAGAACGTTTTCGTGGCCGGCTTCATCGGCTCGCCTGCGATGAACCTGCTCACCGCAGACGTCGCTGACGGCGGCATCCAGTTCGGCGCCCGCGTCGTTCCGGTCGATCGTGACGTCATGGGTCAGGCCAGTGCCAAGCAGGTCACCGTCGGTGTCCGCCCCGAGGACATCGAAGTCTCGACCGAGCCGGGCAACGGCCTCGAGGTCCAGGTCGACCTCGTGGAAGAGCTGGGAGCGGACGGCTACCTCTACGGTCACGCTGACGTGAACGGCAAGCGTACGGACCTCGTTGCCCGTGTCGACGGCCGTCTCCACGCGCACGCAGGCGAGAAGGTCTTCCTGATCCCGACCCCGCGCCACGTGCACCTGTTCGACACCGAGTCCGGCCTGCGCCTCAACGCGGCAGTCTCCGTCGACTAACAGCATCGCGCCGGCTGATGGGGACTTGTCCTCCGTCAGCCGGCGCTACTGTTTAAGCCACCATGAGCGCTTCACTCAACATCACAGCAGCGACTGTCGATCCAGCCCTGCTCGACCTGCCCTGGGACCTGCCGCTGGAGAACTGGCCGAACGAGACGATCGCCTCGTTGCCCAAGGGCATCTCCCGCCACCTGGTCCGGTTCGCCAACCTCTCCGGCTACGTCGTCGCCGTCAAGGAGACGACGTCAGAGATGGCACGCGGCGAGTACGACATGCTCCGCACCCTGCAGCGCCTCGACATTCCGTGCGTCGACCCCGTTGCGGTCATCACCGGCCGGGCGGACGACTCGAACGAGCCGCTGCCGAGCGTGCTGGTCACCCGGCACCTGAAGTTCTCCCTCCCCTACCGTGCACTCTTCTCCCAGCAGCTCCGTCCAGACACCGCCGGACGGCTTGTCGATGCCCTCGCTGTGCTCCTCGTCCGGCTGCACATCGCCGGTTTCTTCTGGGGAGACGTCTCCCTCTCCAACACCCTCTTCCGTCGCGACGCTGGAGCATTCGCTGCCTACCTCGTCGATGCCGAGACCGGCAAGCTCTACGAGGGTGGCCTGTCGAACGGGCAGCGCGAGAACGACCTCGAGATCGCCCGCGTCAACATTGCCGGCGAACTGATGGACCTCGAAGCCGGCGGACGGGTCGACGTCGAACTCGACCCCATCCAGCTCTCCGACGGCATCGTCGCCGCCTACCGCTCGCTCTGGGCCGAGCTCACCGGAGCGGAATCCTTCTCATCCAGTGAGCGCTGGCGCATCAACGAGCGCGTGCACCGTCTCAACGCCCTCGGTTTCGACATCGAAGAGCTCGCGATCAAGACGGATGCCGGGGGCACGAAGGTGCGGATCCAGCCGAAGGTCGTCGACGCCGGTCACCACCAGCGCCGACTGCTGCGGCTCACCGGACTGGACGCCGGCGAGAACCAGGCACGCAGGCTCCTCAACGACCTCGACTCCTACAACGCCACGTTCGGAAAATCGAATATGGACGAGGAGATGATGGCCCACGAGTGGCTCATCCGGGTGTTCGAACCGGTCGTCAAGTCGATCCCCCGTGACCTCAAGGGCAAGCTCGAACCCGCCGAGGTCTTCCACCAGCTGCTCGAACACCGCTGGTTCATGTCGCAGCGCGAGGCACGTGACATCCCCCTCTCGGAGGCGCTGACCTCATACATCAATGACATCCTCAGGCACCGCCGTGACGAGGCCACGGTGATCGTGCCCCTGACGGGTTCGATCACCATGCCCACAGACGTCGTCGCCGACGGGAACGACGCCAACTGGCGCGACCGGGTCTGAGACCCGGTCGCGGTCGAGCGGCTACTTCTTCGCGCGCAGTTTCGAGATCTCGTACAGCGTGACGGATGCCGCGATCCCGGCGTTGAGCGATTCTGTCGCCGCCGAGATCGGGATCGACACGATTGCGTCGCACGTTTCGGCGACCAGACGCGACAGTCCCTTGCCCTCGCTGCCCACAACGATGACCACAGGACGATCAGCCAGCTGAAGGCCCGGCAGGTCGGTGGTGCCGTCGCCGTCGAGGCCGATCACGAACACACCGGCCGACTTGAATGCCTTGAGGGTCTGCGTCAGGTTCGTCGCCATGGCGACGGGTGTCCGTGCTGCTGCGCCGGCCGAGGTCTTCCACGCTGACGCCGTCAGTCCGACCGAACGGCGCTGAGGAACGATCACGCCGTGGCCGCCGAATGCGGCCGTGGAGCGGATGATGGCGCCGAGGTTGCGGGGGTCGGTGATGCCGTCGAGAGCAACGAACAGCGGCTTGTGGCCGCGCGAGACGACCAGCTCGAGCAGTTCGGTGGGATGGGCGTACGAGTACGGAGGCACCTTGAGCGCGAGGCCCTGGTGCACCGAGTCGAAGCCCGCCAGCCGGTCGAGTTCCGGGCGCATCACTTCGAGGATCGGCAGGCCACGAGCTGTGGCGAGCGCCAGGACCTCCTTCACCCGGTCGTCGAACTCGATCCTGGTGGCCATGTACAGGGCGGACGCGGGGATCTTCGCCCGCAGTGCCTCGAGCACGGAGTTGCGACCGGTCACGATCTCGCTGTCATCCGACTGCTTCTGTTTCGGCTTCCGACCGGCGACCGGCGCCGTTCCGGTGCGAGCACCGGTCTTGGCCTGCGCCTGATTGAGCCGATCCTTGGCGATCTTGCGCTTGCCTGCGGCGTGATAGGTGCGGTCTTCGGCCTTCGGCGTCGGTCCTTTGCCCTCGAGCGACTTGCGGCCGAGGCCACCTGTGCCCTTCACCGGGCCCTTCTTGGTCTTGCGTACCGCCCCTGGGCGTGACTTACTGGCCATCAATACTCCAATGTGCACCTGTCGAGGTGTCTTCAATCGTGATACCCGCAGTGGTGAAGAGATCGCGGATTCTGTCTGCGGCCGCGAAATCGCGGGCCGCCCTGGCTTTCTGGCGTTGATCGAGCAGCTGGTCGACGAGGGTGTCGAGCACCCCATGGACGGCACGGTCCTGACCGTGCGACCACTCGGCCGAGAGCGGATTGATGCCCAGAACCTCGGTCATGGCGATCACCTGCCCCTGCGCGGACGCGGCGCGAGCAAGATCTTCGCTGTCGATGCTCGCGTTGCCTTGCCTTATTGTGTCATGCAATACGCCGAGCGCCTGCGGGATCGACAGATCGTCGTTCATTGCGGCGGCGAAGGCATCCGGAATCTGCTCGGTTCCTGTGCCGGCGAACCGGGTTCCGGTGAGGCGCCTGGACACCCGGTCGAGGAAGCTCTCGATGCGGTCGAGCGCGGCCTCGGCCTCGGTCAGCGCGCCGTCGTGGTAGTCGATGGTGGAACGGTAATGCGCCTGCCCCAGGTAGTACCGGACGACGATCGGCCGCGCTGCACCGAGCAGATCGGCGGCGTAGATCGAGTTGCCGAGCGATTTCGACATCTTCTGGCCGTTCACGTTCACAAGACCGTTGTGCACCCAGTAGCTCGCGAACGGATCTCCTGCCGCGCTGGACTGAGCCAGTTCGTTTTCGTGATGCGGGAACCGGAGGTCCAGGCCACCCCCATGGATGTCGAAAGCCGCGCCGAGGTACCTGCTCGACATGGCGGAGCATTCGATGTGCCAGCCGGGTCGACCGTCTCCCCAGGGGCTCGGCCACGACGCGGAAGCCGGCTCGTCGGACTTGTGCCCCTTCCACAGGGCGAAGTCGCGAGCGTCGCGCTTGCCGCGCGGGTCGGCATCCGTCGCCGCTTCCATGCTGTCGATGTTCTGCCTGGTCAGCTCGCCGTACGCGGGCCAGCTGCGCACGTCGAAGTACACGTCGCCAGAGCCGTCTTCCGCGGCATAGGCGTGGCCGTTGGCGAGGAGTCGGTCGATGATGGCATGCATCTGCTGGATGCTCGCCGTCGCGCGCGGCTCGTACGTCGGGGGAAGGATGCCGAGAGCACGGTATCCGGCTGAGAACTCCAGTTCGGTTCGGTACGCGAGCGCCCACCACTCTTCAGCGCCGGTCGCGTTGACGAGCACCTTGTCGTCGATGTCCGTGACGTTGCGCACGAGGGTGACGTCGTAGCCGGAGTAGTTGAGCCAGCGGCGCAGCTGGTCGTAGACGAGCGCTGAACGCAGGTGACCGATGTGCGGAGAGGACTGAACCGTGGGTCCGCAGACGTAGAGCCCGACCTTGCCGTCGACGAGGGGAACGAAGTCACGGAGGGCCTGCGCCCGGGAGTCATAGAGTTGCATTGCCACCACTCAAGAGTACTGGGGCATCACCGTCGCCGTCGCGATCGCGCAGACACCCTCAGACCTGCCAGTGAAACCGAGACCGTCGGTCGTCGTCGCCGATACGCTGACCGGTGCCCCGAGCAGGCCGCTGAGGAGCGATTCTGCCTCCTGCCGTCTGGGCGAGAAGCGCGGGCTGTTCCCGATCAGCTGCACGGCGACGTTGCCGATGGTGAAACCGGCGTCGAGCAGCTTCGACACCGTCGCACGCAGGAAAACCTCACCGTGTGCGCCGGAGAATTCGGGATCGCTTGTGCCGAAGACGCTGCCGATGTCTCCGAGGCCGGCGGCTGACAGCAACGCGTCAGTAACGGCATGGCTGACCGGGTCGCCGTCGCTGTGCCCGGCGAGCCCAGGCTCTCCTGGCCAGTGAAGACCGGCGAGCCACAGTTCCGCCGACTCGTCGTAGGCGTGGACGTCGACGCCGATCCCGGTGCGGATGCCTGACCCCTGCGCCGCGATCAGCCCCTCAGCCCTGCGCAGGTCCCACGGTGTTGTGATCTTGAACGAGGCTGCATCCCCGTCGACGACCGAAACGGTGTTCCCAGCGGCGGCGAAGAGCGCAGCGTCGTCGGTGTGTTCGGCGTCTGCCGCCGCGTATGCCTCGTCGAGCGCCGCCCGGGGGAACGCCTGCGGCGTCTGGATCGACCGCAGCTCGGACCTGTCGACCGTCTCGACGACCGTCTCGTCGCCGTCGACCCGCTTCACCGTGTCCTGGACGGCGACGCCGGGGACGATGCCGGAACCGGTCTGTGCGACAGCGGCGACGACGCCGTCGAAAACAGACGTCGGAGTGAGAGCGCGAGCGGCATCGTGCACGAGGACGATGCGGATGCTGTCGGTGAGGGCGGCCAGGCCGGCCGCGACCGACTGCTGCCTGCTGGGTCCTCCTGCGACGACTGAGACGGCTGCTGCGGCCGGGCCGGCTGCCCGTGCCGCAATGTCGCCGGCCTCGACCACGAGGTCCTGAGGTGCGACGACGACGACCTGCGCTTCGCGGTGCATCCCGAAGATGGGGAACAGGCTGCGCTCGAGAATGGTGCGACCGGCCAGTTCGACGAACGCTTTGGGGCGATCGGCACCGAGCCGGGTGCCGCTGCCGGCGGCGACGACGATGACGCCGACGATCGGGGGGCGACTGTTCATAGTTCCCGAGCTTAGCCACCCCGCGCATCACTCCAGGTACGACAAAAACTCGACCACCGGATACCCGGTGGTCGAGCTTGTCGAGACTTCAGCGTGTCGGGACTGTTAAGAAGCGAGGACCTCGTCGAGGACGGTAGACGCCTTCTCTTCATCGGTCTTCTCCGCGAGGGCGAGTTCCGAGATGAGAATCTGGCGCGCCTTGGCGAGCATCCGCTTCTCGCCTGCAGACAGGCCGCGGTCCTGGTCACGACGCCACAGATCGCGGACGACCTCACTCACCTTGATGACATCGCCTGAGGCGAGTTTCTCCAGGTTGGCCTTGTATCGGCGCGACCAGTTCGTGGGTTCTTCTGTGAACGGCGCACGAAGAACGTCGAACACGCGTTCAAGTCCTTCTTTTCCGATCACGTCACGAACGCCGACCAGGTCGACGTTCTCAGCGGGCACCTCGATAACGAGGTCACCCTGGGTGACGCGAAGCTTCAGATAAAGCTTCTCTTCTCCCTTGATGACCCGAGTTTTCACTTCCGCAATAGTTGCGGCTCCGTGGTGGGGGTATACGACGGTTTCGCCAACCTCAAAAAGCATGGATGTGTATCCCTTCAGCATCTACCAGAATACCACAGTGGGCATGCACTAAAGTTCGCCCTGCCCCGACCGGACGCCAGCGCTCGCTAGGCTAAACTCGGACTCGTTCCGCATTGATCGCGACAGCGCTCATGCACCCCCTGTGTTCTTGGAGGACCTGTGAAGGCGCGTTTGATCGCATCCGTCGTACTGGCGGCATCCGTCGTACTGGGCACGAGTGCGTGCAACCTGATCTCTCCTCAGAGCACGACCGAGCACTATGACGCGAGCGACGGTGTCTCGGGGCGCATCGGCGACCTCAAACTGCGCAACGCTGTCATCATCAGCGGCGACGGCACAGACGGCAACCTTCTCCTCTCGATCACCAACTCGGGCGTCTCCCAGAACCTCACAGTCCAGTTCGGCGACGGCGAGTCGCTCGTCACGGGCATCCCCCGGCAGTCGACGGTGTCGTTCGGCGCTGAAGACGAGGATCCGATCCTCCTCGAGGGCATCGACACCAAGCCAGGTGCCCTGCTCCCCGTCTATTTCCAGTACGGCGACGAGACCGGCGTCGAACTCCTCGTTCCTGTACTCGACGGATCGCTTGAGGAATACAGCGAGTTCGTCCCGGAAAGCTCAGCAGAGTAATCACCGCCGCCCGTCCTCGCCGACGGGCAGCGGCGCTCAGGCTTCGAAGCGGTAACCGAGACCCCGAACGGTGACGAGCATCCGCGGTTCGGACGGGCTCTCTTCGATCCGTGACCTGATGCGCTTGATGTGTACGTCAAGCGTCTTGGTGTCACCGAAGTAGTCGCTTCCCCACACCCGGTCGATGAGTTGCCCGCGAGTCAGCACCCTGCCCGCATTCCGCAGCAGCAATTCAAGCAACTCGAATTCCTTCAGAGGCATAGGAATCTCGGAGCCGCTCACCTCGACGGTGTGACGCTCGAGGTCCATTCGCACGGTCCCTGCCTCCAGCACCGAATCGTCGATCTCGTCTTCGGAGGTCCGGCGACGCAGGACAGCGCGGATCCGCGCGAGGAGTTCACGACTGGAGTACGGCTTGGTCACGTAGTCGTCTGCCCCGAGTTCAAGCCCGACGACGATGTCCACTTCGGAGTCCTTCGCGGTCAGCATGATGATCGGCGTCGACGAGACGGCACGGATCTGTCGGCACACCTCGGTGCCGGGGATGCCGGGAAGCATGAGGTCGAGGAGCACGAGATCCGGTTCCTCCGCGAGGAACGAGGCGATAGCGCTGCGCCCGTCCTGCACGACGTCGATATCGTATCCCTCTCGTCCCAGAAGGTAGGCGAGTGGCTCGCTGAGCGCTACTTCGTCTTCGACGAGAAGAATTCGTGTCATCGGTGTCTGGTCCTAACCTGCGTTGTCGAAACTGGCGGCGTTCTCCGCTGAACCAGTGATGGGGATCTGCCCGGTGAGCGGTTTCTCCTGGGCTTCGGGGAGTCGGATGGTGAATGTCGACCCTTTGCCGACCAGCGACCACACCCGCACATCCCCTCCATGGTTCTGAACGGCGTGCTTGACGATGGAGAGCCCGAGCCCTGTGCCCCCGGTGTGCCGGGAACGCGCCTGATCGACGCGGTAGAAGCGCTCGAACACCCGGGCGCGGTCCTCTTCGGGGATGCCGACACCCTGGTCGGTGACGGCGATCTCGACCAGTCCATCGCGGCGGGAGACGCCGACGCCGACTCGCCCCCGAGTCGGCGAGTAGGCGATCGCGTTGGCGATGAGGTTGTGGATGGCGACGACGAGGAGCGCCTCGTCGCCGTAGACCCGGGCATCCGGATCCCGCGACGCGACGAGGGTGACCCCGCAGGCATCCGCTGCAACCCGGTTCTGGTCGACGGCAGCGGCAATGACGGTGTCGATGGCGAGGAGTTCGGGCTGGTGCAGGGCGTCAGCGGCCTGCAGTCGCGAGAGGTCGATGATCTCGCCGGTGATCCGAGCCAGCCGTTTGGCTTCGGTACTCAGCCGCGCGGCGAATCGGCGAACCTGGCCGGCGTCGTCTGCGGCGGAGTCGAGCGCCTCGGCGAGCAGACTGACCGCTCCGATCGGGGTTTTGAGCTCGTGGCTGATATTGGCGATGAAGTCCCTGCGGACCTCATCGAGCCTGCGGGATTCGGTGTGGTCCTGCGCGAGGACAAGGACATAGCGTGTACCGAGTCGCGCGGCCCTGACGGTGAGGTTCAGGCTCACGTCGCTGAACGGTCCTCGAGTGATGTCGACGTCTTCGGTGACGGGATCACCGGTGTCGCGCACCTGACTGGCGAGCCGGACGAACTCGGCGTTCGCGATCTTCCCGTCGCGAACGAGGCCGAGCGCGAGAGCACCCGGTGATGCCTTGACCACGTTCCCGGAGGGGTCGACCACGATCCCGGCGCTGTCGAGCGCGTCGAGCACCTGGCTCACCCCGTCTGGAACGGAAGGAGTGACGACCTTGGCGACACGTTCGCCGCGTCGCGCTGCTGCAAAGACGGCGACGACGAAACCCGCGCCGATGAGAAGGCCGAGAACCAGCGAAACGAGCACCAGCCAGGTGGAGTCCATACGACTAGATTAGAGGCATGGCCGGACCGCCCCGGCCGGACCAGGCCTGGCATCAGGGCATTTATGCAAGTGTTCAGGCGGGCGCCACCAAACGTTAACCTGGCCACGACAGGGTTGCACAGGGGCCTGTGTCCCCCGGCGCCCGCGAGTCACGGCGGGGCCAGACATCCGAAACGGAGATTCGATGCGTGAAGTATTCCAGCAGGAGCTGGCCGAAGTTCAAGACAGGCTCGTCGCCATCTCGGAGCTCGTGACGATCTCCATCACCAGTGCGGTGCAGGCGTTCAACGAATCGAACGTCACCGTGGCCGAAGAGGTCATCGAGAACGACGTTCGCATTGATGAGCTCACCGTCGCCCTCGACGAACTCGCCATCAACATCCTGGCCAGGCAGCAGCCGGTTGCCCGAGACCTGCGGATCGTCGTCAGCGCGCTGCGGATCAGCTCGTCGCTCGAGCGCATGGGAGACATGGCCGAGCACATCGCCCAGCTCGCCCGTTACCGCTTCCCCGAACGCGCCGTCCCCAAGGGACTGCGCACCACGTTCGCCGAGATGGGTCGCCTCGACGTCGAGATCTCACACAAACTGACTGAGCTCCTGCGCACCCAGAACGTCCGTCTTGCTGAGGAGATCAGGAACGAAGACGACAAGGTCGACGACCTGCACGTCAGCGTGTTCGACAAGGTTCTCGGTGAGACCTGGAAGGGCAAGCCGATCGCGACCGTCGACGCGACACTCGCCTCGCGCTACCACGAGCGGTTCGCCGACCACGCTGTGTCGATCGCCAAGAAGGTCCAGTACCTCGCGACCGGTGACTGGATCCCCGACACCGAAGACTGATCGTCCGAGGAACAGAGAGAAGAGGCGCGAACCGTTCGGTTCGCGCCTCTTCTCTCTGTTCAGCCGCTGACTGTTACTTCTTGCCCTGAGCGGCCACGGCAGCGGCGCCGGCAGCTGCGGCATCCGGGTCGAGGTACTCCGCCGTTCCGATCGGCTCGAAGTTCTCGTCGAGTCGGTAGACCAGCGGGATGCCGGTCGGGATGTTCAGTTCGGCGATCTCGTCGTCCGAGATACCGTCGAGGTGTTTCACGAGGGCGCGGAGCGAATTGCCGTGCGCGGTGACGAGGACCGTCATGCCTGCTGCGAGGTCCACGGTGATGTCCGAGTGCCAGTACGGGAGCATCCGGTCGATGACGTCCTTGAGGCATTCCGTCTTCGGAATGTCTCCGTCGATGCCGACGTAGCGCGGGTCGTGGGCCTGCGAGTACTCGTTGTCGTCGTCGATGGGGGGCGGCGGAACGTCGAACGAGCGACGCCAGGTCTGGAACTGCTCGGGGCCGTACTCCGCGAGGGTCTGGGCTTTGTCCTTGCCCTGCAGTGCGCCGTAGTGACGCTCGTTCAGTCGCCAGGTCCTCTTGACGGGGATCCAGGCGCGGTCGGCGACATCGAGCGTGATGTTGGCGGTCTGGATGGCGCGCGTGAGCAGTGACGTGTACTGGATGTCCGGAGCGAGTCCTGATTCGTTCAACAGTTCTCCGGCGCGGTTCGCCTCGGCGACACCCTGGTCGCTCAGACGCACGTCGACCCAGCCGGTGAACAGGTTCTTCTGGTTCCAGTCGCTGTTCCCGTGGCGCAGCAGGATGAGGGTATATGGCAAAGACATGCCTCCACTCTAGCGATCAGCAGATTCCGATTTGCGGACTGAGAGGATGGACGGATGCCTGTCGGAACCATCACGCGCGGGACGACGAACACGAACAGGCTCCGCCGGGTGGACCGCTGGATGCAGACCCTCGACGTCGTCGCGCGCTCAGACGATCCTCTCGTCGTCGACCTCGGATACGGGGCGAGTGCCGTCACGAGTCTCGAACTGCACACCCGGCTGTCGACGGTGCGGTCCGATGTCGAGGTGATCGGGCTCGAGATCGATCCAGCGCGGGTGCGCAGCGCGAGTGCGCAGCTCGTCGGGGTGCGGGCGGGACGCACGTCGTTCTCCCCCACCGCAGACGTCTCCTTCGCCGTTGGAGGATTCGAGGTGCCGCTGGCCGGCGCGAGGCGACCAGCGGTCATCCGTGCGTTCAATGTGCTGCGGCAGTATGACGAGTCTGCGGTGACGAACGCGTGGTCGCTGATGACGTCGCGTCTGCAACCCGGAGGCATCCTGGTCGAAGGCACCTGCGATGAGATCGGGCGGGTCGCGAGCTGGATCGCCGTGTCGCCGGACGGACCACAGTCGCTGACGGTGTCGCTGCGACTCGCCGACCTGGAGCGGCCGTCGATCGTGGCCGAGCGCCTGCCGAAGGCACTCATCCATCACAATGTGCCTGGTGAACGCATCTACGATCTGATGGCCGAACTCGATCGGCAGTGGCAATACGCCGCGCCGCTGGCCGTCTACGGACCGGTGCAGCGGTGGCAGGCCGCCCTGGCCGGGGTGGCGGATGCCGGCTGGCCGCTCGAAGGACGGCGCACGAGGTGGCGACTCGGCGAGTTCACGGTGGCGTGGGCGGCGGTCGCCTGACCGCTCAGACGACACGAAGGGCTGGAACGTTCGCGGCCGGGCAACCGTTCGTGTCGCCGCACCGCGCGCGGCATCCAGCGACGACACTATTGGCTGGGAACGCTGCCGGTGAGCAACCGTTCTTGTCCCCGCAGTGCCGGCCGGGCTATGAGCGGCGCACAGCTCCGAGCCGTGGCAAACGCGGCACATCGGCGACGGCACCGGCGTCCGACGGCACGATCACCTGCTGGGCAGCCGCGATGCTGATGCCGTCCTCATCCACGGTGAGCACAGCGGCCGGGTCGACGTTGCGCCGGACGACCGCGAGGGCGATCGGGCCGAGCTCGTGGTGCATCACGGCCGTCGTGACCGATCCGACCGTCGTCGGTTCGCCATTGCGGTCGGCTCGCACCTCGGCACCACGCCCGGGGAGTACCGAGTCGGAGCCGTCGAGATGAAGCAGAACGAGCCTCCGGGGCGGATGCCCGAGATTGTGCACCTTGGCGATCGTCTCCTGGCCGCGGTAGCAACCCTTCGACAGGTGAACGGCACTGCGCAGCCAGTCGAGTTCATGCGGGATCGTCTTCTCATCGACCTCGGTCGCCAGCCGCGGACGCCAGGCGGCGACACGCAGCGCCTCCGCGGCGAGGGAGCCGGCAGCGGGCACGGGACCGGAAGCAAGCGCATCGAGAGCGTCTCGCGGAACGAGGGCCTCGGCCCACGACCAGTCGGCAGACGGATGCTCGCCGCGCGCGTACTGGTGCCCACCGAGCGCGACCTCACGCCACGGGTCCGTCCACACGAGCGGAACCCCGTTCGGCGCAGCAACGGGCAGCTCAGGCGACGAATCGGTGCGAACGAAACCGACCCGGGCAAACTCTGCGGTGCGATCGTCGATCTCCACCCGCAGCATGAACTTCATGCGGTTGAGCCAGGCCACCAGCGGTTCGACCGCGTCGGGCTCGACGAGCAACCAGGCGGTCACACCGTCGTCGATGATCCCGGCCGCATATTCGAGGCGGCCGTTGGGGTCCAGGAAGAGCGTCTCGCTCGACCCGCCAGGGGCGAGACGTGTCAGCTCGGCTGAGGTCATCGAGTTCAGCCAGCTCAGACGATCCGGGCCGGCGATCGACACGACGCCGCGATTCGACAGGTCGACGATCGCCTCACCTGCGGCGAGCATCCGCTGTTCGATCGACGGACTGCCGTAATGGGACGGAACCCCGGAGTCGACCGCGTCAGGGAGGGCGACAGCGGCCGGGCGGGACAGGAAGGGTGACGGGTCGACCATCAGTCGGCCTTCGCGAGTCGGCCGGACGCGTGGGTGCGGAGATCCTGGCCGAGCGCGGCGATGTCCCAGGCCCAGAGCAGGTGGTTGTCGACGAGTCCGTACAGTCGCGTCGCCGCGGCGTACTCCTTCGCTCCTGCCGTCCGCATCACGGCATCGGTCGCCAGATCGATGCGCGGGCCGCGGATCTGACCGAGATACAACTCGCTCACACCGGTCGGATGCACGAGCGCGACTTCGACGTCGAACCCGCCTTCAGCGTTACGGAGCGTCTCGACGTCTTCGGCGGTCTGGAACGGGCGGTCACCGACGCCGGGGAGCATCGCAGGCCCCGGATCGCCCTGGGCCTGCGCGCGGTGCAGCCGCCAGTAGCCGGTCTCGGCGACAAGACCGGTGCGCTCGTCGTCGAGCAGCCAGGTGTACGAGGTGTAGTTGACGTACGGCATTCCGTCATGGCTGAAGCTGACCCGCTGGCCGAACTCGGAACTGATCGTCCCGTCGGCGGTCGCGTAGTCGACGACGCCACTGCCTTCCCAGACCCCGAGAAGCCAGGACAGCGGGACGAGTTCGGCGGGCAGGCCGGTCGGAATCTCGATCATCGGCGTGCCGGAAGTCAGCGCTGGCCGCGGAACAGGTTGACGAGTACGACGACAGAGATGCCGGCGATCGCGAGGCTGGCCAGGACGAGCAGTCCGACAAAGAAGAGTTCGAGCGCGACGAGATCCATACCGGCAGTCTATCCCTCGAAAAGAGTGGAGAAGCCGATGATCGCGGCGGCCAGAGTGAGAATCCCCAGTACTCCGACGACGCTGATCGACAGCCGGTCGATGAAGCCGACCTTCTGGTGGGTGAGAAGCTGCAGCACGAACGTCAGCAGCGTGCAGGCGGCGAGGGCGATGGCGAGCCAGGTGAACCGCAGGTCGTGGGGTGCGAACACGGCCACGAGGATGGCGCCGACGAGCGCGACTCCCCAGACCGCGAAGATTTCACGCCAGGATCGCGAAGGCGTCAGCGGGGCGTCGGTCATACCTCTATCTTGCCTGATCCGGCTGCCGACGGGTGAGCGTTCAGACCACTGACCAGCGAAAGCTAGTATGGGTTCAGGTAATCACTGGAGGTCACGCGTGGCGCAACTGCTGATTCTGACCTCACGGGTCGATAACGACGTACTGCCATCCCTCGGCCTGCTCAGTCACCGTGTGCGTCAAATCCCGGCTCAGCCGGCTCAGCTCGTCAACGCGCCATCGAGCGATGTCATCATCATCGACGCGCGAACGGACCTCGCCGGGGCCAAGTCGCTGTGCAAGATCCTGCGCACCACCGGGCTCACTGTGCCCCTGCTCGTCGTGCTCACCGAAGGCGGGCTCAGCGCAGTCAGCGCCGACTGGGGCGTCGACGACGTCCTCGTCGACGCGGCCGGGCCTGCTGAGATCGACGCCCGCATCCGCCTTGCCATCGGACGCCAGGCCCTCGAACAGACGTCGACCAAGATCCAGACCTCCGGCGTGGTCATCGATGAGGCCAGCTACTCGGCGAAGGTGCAGGGCAAACCGCTCGACCTCACCTACAAGGAGTTCGAGCTCCTCCGCTTCCTGGCCACGCACCCGTCGCGCGTGTTCACGCGTGAACAGTTGCTGAGCGAGGTCTGGGGATACGACTACTTCGGTGGCACCCGCACCGTCGACGTGCACGTTCGGCGGCTGCGCGCGAAGCTCGGCGACCTCGAACAGCTGATCGGAACGGTCCGCAACGTCGGGTATCGCTTCAACGTGTACGAGGACGACAATGCCCAGGCCAACGCTCCGCGTCCGTGACATCGGGGATGCCGGCACCCGGGCTGCGTTCGACCAGCTGATCCGGCGTGCAGTCGCCGGCGACGGCGCCTCACCATTCAACGACCAGGCCCTCGTCGACCTCGAGACCGGCGCCCGGTCGCTCATCGTCGTCCTCGCACCACCCGAATCACCGAGTGCCGTCGAGATCGTGGTCGGCGCTGCCGTGCTCGGCCAGGGCGAACTCGAGTTCGTCATCGATCCGGAGTGGCGCGGAGCGGGGTTCGGTTCGTCCATGCTTCGCGAACTGCTCGGCAACGTGCCGCCGTCGCTTCTCGCCTGGGCGCACGGCGACCACCCGGCCGCACGGGCCCTCGCTGCACGAACCGGTTTCGAACGGGTCCGCGTCCTGCTCCAGCTGCGGATGCCGCTCGGTAACGCACCGTCAGCAGCTCCCGTCGACACCATCACCACATTCAGGCCAGACGTCGACGACGACGAGTGGATCGAGCTCAACGCCCGGGTATTCGCACACCACCCGGAACAGGGTCGGCTCACCGTCGACGACCTGCGTGCCAGACGGGCCGAACCCTGGTTCGATGCCGGGGACTTCCTCCTCGCCCGGGAGGACTCCGGCCGGATGATCGGATACAACTGGCTGAAGATCGACGACAGCCACGGCGAGATCTATGTCATCGGGGTCAGCGAACCCGGGCGTGGCCTCGGTCGTTCGCTCATGCTCGCCGGTCTGCAACGGATGCGTGAACGCGGGGTGACGACGGCGTCGCTCTACGTCGAGCAAGACAATGAGGCGGCGGTGAACCTCTACCGGTCGCTCGGTTTCACCGATCACACGGTCGATGTGCAGTACAGGCGCACCCCCGCAGCCTGACGGCATCCCGACCACCCGCGCACCTCTTCGCACCGTTACACGTTGTTCACGGGCGATGTCACCGGCCTGTCCCCGACGGCATCGCCGAGGTGACAAGATGTTGGCATGACTGCAGACAGCATTGCGCTCGACTCGGGTCTTGGCGGCGACGACGACGACTTCGACCCGGTCTTCGAGAGGGACGATCCGGCCCTCCCTGAAGGACGGTACCTCGACCGCGAAGTGAGCTGGCTCGCCTTCAACCAGCGGGTGCTGGAGTTGGCCGAGGACCCCACGGTCCCCGCCCTGGAACGTGCGAACTTCCTGGCCATCTTCGCCTCGAACCTCGACGAATTCTTCATGGTGCGTGTCGCCGGTCTGAAACGGCGCGTTCTCACCGGTCTCGCGGTTCCCACGAACGTCGGACGTGCGCCGGCGGATGTCCTGAGCGACATCTCGGACACGGCGCACGAACTGCAGAGCCGCCACGCCCGCGCCTGGGCCGACCTGGTCAAACCCGACCTCGAGGCCGCCGGTGTGAGCGTGGTGACCTGGGACTCTCTCACAGACGACGACCACGACCGACTCCGCGACTACTTCGGCCAGCAGATCTTCCCCGTGCTCATGCCACTCGCCGTCGACCCGGCACATCCGTTCCCGTACATCTCCGGCCTGTCACTCAACCTGGCCATCCGGGTCCGCAACTCCAAGACCGGCCGCCAGGAATTCGCCCGGCTCAAGGTGCCGCAGATGCTGCCGCGCTTCGTGCCGGTCGACCCCTCCGCGTCGCTGGAGAACGTGCAGTACATCCCGCTCGAGGACCTCATCGCCAATCACCTCGGCGACCTGTTCCCCGGCATGGAGATCATCGAACACCATGTCTTCCGTGTCACGCGGAATGAGGATGTCGAAATCGAGGAAGACGAGACAGAGAACCTCATCCAGGCGCTCGAGAAGGAACTGCTGCGCCGCCGGTTCGGCCCGCCCATCCGCCTCGAGATCACCGAGGACATGGACGACGTGACCCTCGACCTGCTCGTTCGCGAATTGGACGTCACCGACCAGGAGGTCTACCGCCTTCCTGCGCCGCTCGACCTCGGCGGCCTGTTCAGCCTCTCCGGCATCGACCGCCCGGACCTGCGTTACCCTCCCCGCGTCCCGACGACCGTCATGCAGTTCCAGCCAGCAGAACCCGCAGCCAAGGCCGACATCTTCGGCGCGATCTCGCGGCAGGACGTCCTCGTCCACCACCCGTACGAGTCCTTCGCCACGAGCGTGCAGGCGTTCCTCGAGCAGGCTGCGGCAGACCCTCAGGTCCTCGCCATCAAACAGACCCTGTACCGCACCTCAGGAGACTCGCCCATCGTCGAAGCACTCATCGACGCGGCCGAGGCAGGCAAGCAGGTGCTCGCCCTCGTCGAGATCAAGGCGCGCTTCGATGAGCAGGCGAACATCTCCTGGGCGCGCAAGCTCGAGAAGGCCGGCGTTCACGTCGTCTACGGACTCGTCGGACTCAAGACTCACTGCAAGCTGGCGCTCGTCATCCGTGAGGAAAAGGGCACTCTCAAGAGTTACAGCCACATCGGCACAGGCAACTACAATCCGAAGACCAGCCGGATCTACGAGGACCTCGGCCTGTTCACCGCCGATCCCCAGGTCGGCAAGGATCTCACGCGCCTGTTCAACGAACTCTCGGGGTACGCGATCGAGAAGAAGTTCAAGCGTCTCCTCGTCGCTCCGCTGCACCTGCGCAAGGGCCTGCTCAAGCACATCGACCAGGAACGCAGGAACGCCGAAGCCGGCAAGCAGAGCGGCATCCGCATCAAGGTGAACTCGATCGTCGACGAAGCCATCATCGACGGGCTGTACCGGGCCAGCCAGGCCGGTGTGCCCATCGACATCTGGGTCCGCGGCATCTGCAGCCTCAAACCCGGTCAGCCCGGAATGAGCGAGAACATCCGGGTGCGGTCGATCCTCGGCCGATTCCTCGAGCACTCCCGCATCTTTTCCTTCGTCAACGACGGCGACCCCCACATCTTCATCGGCAGCGCAGACATGATGCACCGCAACCTCGACCGTCGGGTCGAGGCGCTCGTGCGGCTCGTCGCGCCAGCGCACCTCAGCGAGATCGAGGGTCTGTTCGATGTCGCCATGGATGGCCGCACGTCGTCCTGGCACCTCGGCAACGACGGCCTGTGGGAACGCCACTCCACCGACGAAGACGGCACTCCACTCGTCGACCTGCAGGATCGCCTGATGCTGAAGACCAGCCTCAGGCGGCGGCCGAGGTCGCGCCGGTGACGAGCGCGGTTTACGCAGCCGGGGCGGTCTGCTGGCGGGTGATCGAGGGGAAAGTCCACCTCCTCGTCATCCACCGCACCAAGTACGCCGACGTCACCCTGCCCAAGGGCAAGGTCGACCCGGGTGAATCGCTCCCCCAGACGGCCGTTCGCGAGATCCTCGAAGAGACCGGGCTCACCGTCGCCCTCGGCGTCCCTCTCGGCGTCTCCCGCTATCACCTGACGAGCGGCCGCGAAAAGGTCGTCCACTACTGGGCGGCCGAGGTGAGCGACGCCGCTGTGCGGGCATCCACGTTCGTGCCCAACGGCGAAGTCGCCGCCCTGGAATGGGTCTCCCCGCGAAAAGCCCGGAGCTACCTCAGTTACGACCGCGACGTCGACATCGTCAATGCGTTTCTGAAGCTGCTCGAGGAGGGAGTCACGTCGACGTTCGCGATCGTCGCCCTCCGTCACGGGAAAGCGGTACAGGCATCCGGGTGGGACGGCACAGACGCGAGCCGCCCGCTCACCGCAAGAGGCGTCGAGCAGGCAGCAAGCATCGTTCCCTCGCTGCAGGCGTTCGGGGTGAGGCGGATCATCACCAGCACTGCCGCTCGCTGCGTCACAACGGCATCCCCTCTTGCCGCGGCGACCGGGATCGACCTGCGCCGCACCGATCTCATCAGCCAGGATGCCTGGGAACAGGGCGAGGCGGATGTGCGCAAGGTCGTCGGCAAGCGCGTTCGGGCGCGGAAGACCGCCGTGCTCTGCAGCCACGGGCCTGTACTTCCCGAGATCCTGCGCGAGATCGCCCTCGCCACCGGGAGCATCACTGGCTCGTATCTCTCCACCGCTGCAGACCTTCCGACGGGCGCGTTCAGCATCGTGCACCTGTCTGTCACGAATCCGAGCTCAGGAATCATCACGATTGAGACACACGAACCCCGCGCCTGAGCCGCGTTTCCGGGAGCCGTCCCCAGTCGTTAACCTTCCGTTCACCATTGTGAGGGAATCTCGTAAGACCGCCTGCTTACCGTTCCTTGTGGGCCTGCACCGGCCCGTCCCGAAATCACAACGAATGGAAACAATTCCGTGAAGTTCTCGAAAGCCGGCCGCGTCGCGGTCGTTGCAGCTCTCGCTGCGATCACCCTGACCTCCTGCGCCACGAACGAAGGCGCCGCATCCGGTTCCACCGACGAGGTCACCAGCGACCTCCAGGGAACCCTCGTCGGCGGCGGCGCTTCGTCGCAGCAGTCGGCACAGGAAGCCTGGGTCGCCGCCTTCCAGGGCACCAACCCCGATGTGACCGTCGAGTACGACCCCGCCGGATCCGGCGCCGGCCGCGACACCTTCATCGCAGGCGGAAGCTCATTCGCCGGTTCCGACCGCGCATTCAACGATGAGGAACTGGCCGCAGACGAGTTCGCCTCCTGCGTTCCCGGCAGCGGCATCGTCGAACTGCCCGCCTACATCTCCCCGATCGCCGTGATCTTCAACCTCGAGGGCATCGACACGCTCAACCTCGACGCGGCGACGGTCGCCGGCATCTTCGCAGGAACCATCACCAACTGGAACGATGAGGCCATCGTTTCGCAGAACGAAGACGCTGAACTGCCCGACCTGGCGATCACCGCAGTGCACCGGGCGGATGACTCGGGAACCACCGAGAACTTCACCGACTACCTCAACGTCGTCGCACCGGACGTGTGGACCTGGGAAGCTGACGGCGTGTGGCCGGTCGATGGCGGAGAGGCTGCATCGCAGACCTCCGGCGTGATCGACGCCGTCACCGGTGGAACCGGAACCATCGGATACGCGGATGCTTCGCGTGCCGGTGACCTCGGAACCGTCGCGATCAAGGTCGGCGACGAGTACGTCCCGTACTCCGCTGAAGCAGCAGCAGCGATCGTCGACGCCTCCCCCGCAGCCGAAGGTCGCGGAGAAGGCGACCTCGCCATCGAACTCGACCGTGCATCCACCGAGTCGGGCGTCTACCCGATCGTTCTCATCAGCTACCTCATCGGTTGCGTCGAGTACGAGGATGCCGACGCTGCAACGCTCGTGAAGGAGTACTTCAGCTACATCGTGAGCGAAGAGGGCCAGACGGTCGCCGCGGATGCCGCAGGTTCCGCCCCGATCTCCTCCACCATTGCAGAGAAGTCACAGGCTGCGATCGAACTCATCAAGTAACACCGCCTCATGACCCCGGTTGCGCCTGATCCACAGGCGCAACCGGGGTTCTCCCGGGTTGAGCTGCATCCGCAGCAACTCGTCCACCACTACAGGAGACAACCAGCAGATGACGTCGCCAGCGGTCGCCCAGGCGCCCAGCGCTCCCCCCAAGCCGGTCCAGCGGCTCGCCGACCGGGTCTTCTCCGGCGCGGCGCTCACCGCAGGTTCCCTGATCCTCGCGACCCTCGCTGCGGTCGCGGCCTTCCTCGTGGTGCAGAGCGTTCCTGCGATCACGACCGACCCCGAAGACATCTCGATCCTCGCAGGCGAGAACTTCTGGTCGTATGTCGTCCCCCTCGTGTTCGGAACCATCTGGTCAGCGGCGATCGCCCTCGTCATGGCTGTTCCGGTCGCGATCGGAATCGCACTCTTCATCTCGCACTACGCACCGCGCCGACTGGCCCAGGGCCTCGGCTACATCATCGACCTCCTTGCGGCCGTCCCCTCGGTCGTCTTCGGCCTCTGGGGCGCCAACACCCTCGCCCCTGCCGTTCAGCCGTTCTACAGCTGGCTGACCGAGAACCTCGGCTGGTTCCCGTTGTTCGCCCCGCCGGCATCCGGTACCGGTCGCACCATCCTCACGGCAGCGGTCGTGCTCGCGGTGATGATCCTTCCGATCATCACCGCACTCTGCCGCGAGATCTTCCTGCAGACTCCCGTGCTGCACGAGGAGGCCGCCCTCGCCCTCGGCGCCACCCGGTGGGAAATGATCCGGATCGCCGTGCTCCCGTTCGGTCGCGCGGGCATCATCTCCGCAGCGATGCTCGGCCTCGGGCGTGCCCTCGGTGAGACGATGGCCGTCGCCATGGTGCTCTCTTCCTCCGGCGCGATCACCTTCGCCCTGCTGACCTCATCGAACCCCAGCACCATCGCCGCGAACATCGCACTGAGCTTCCCCGAGGCGTACGGCTACAACGTGAACCTCCTCATCGCGACCGGCCTCATGCTCTTCGCGATCACGCTCGTCATCAACGCCCTCGCGCGCTATGTCATCAACCGCCGCAAAGAATTCTCGGGAGCGAACTAATGGCACAGACAGTGGCAGCTCCGCCCCAGGGCAAAGCACCCCTCAACCGCCCGTCCAACGGCCAGATGAGCAACGTCTACGCCAGCGGGCGCCTCGGCAAACCCGTTCCCTGGATCGTCCTCGGCATCTCCCTCGCCGTGAGCGTCGCGATCTTCGCGCTGTTCCAGATGGCGTCAGGCGACGCCTACAACGTCGCAGGGGCGATCGTCCTCACCGGTGTGCTCAACGGACTGTTCATCTACATCACCGCACTTCTCGTCGAAGGTGTACGCCAGGCGAAGGACCGCCTCGTCACGACTCTCGTGTCGAGCGCGTTCATCATCGCCCTCGCTCCCCTGATCTCGCTCTTCATCACCGTCCTCTCGCGAGGAACAGCCCGATTCGACCTGCAGCTGTTCTCCGAGTCGATGCGCAACGTCGTCGGTGAAGGCGGCGGTGTGCTCCACGCCATCGTCGGAACTCTGATCATGACCGGCATCGCAACGGTGATTTCCGTTCCCATCGGCCTGCTGACCTCGATCTACCTCGTCGAATACGGCCGCGGCGCCCTCGCCCGCGCGATCACCTTTTTTGTCGACGTGATGACCGGCATCCCGTCGATCGTCGCCGGCCTGTTCGCCTATGCGCTCTTCACCCTCATTTTCGGACCGGGCATCCGGCTCGGAATCGCCGGGGCCGTCGCACTGAGCGTGCTGATGATCCCCGTCGTCGTGCGATCGAGTGAAGAGATGCTGCGTCTCGTCCCGAACGAACTGCGCGAGGCGGCGTTCGCACTCGGTGTACCGAAGTGGCTGACCATTCTCAAGGTGGTCCTGCCCACGTCGATCGCCGGTATCACCACCGGCGTCATGCTCGCCATCGCCCGCGTCATCGGCGAGACCGCTCCGCTCCTCGTCGCTGCCGGGTTCACGCAGAACATGAACTACAACCCGTTCGACGGGCGCATGCAGAGCCTTCCGGTCTTCGTCTACAGCTCGTACGTCAGCCAGGGTACGGACGCTCAGGCATACATCGACCGCGCATGGGCCGCAGCGCTCACCCTCATTCTCATCGTAATGGCGCTCAACCTCATCGCCAGGATCGTCGCCCGCATCTTCTCCCCCAAGCTCGGCCGTTAGCACCAAAGGAAACCATGTCCAAGCGCATCGAAGTCAAAGACCTCAACGTCTACTACAGCAAGTTCCTCGCCGTCGAAGACGTCTCGCTCTCCATCGAACCCCGCAGCGTGACCGCATTCATCGGCCCGTCCGGCTGCGGCAAGTCCACGTTCCTCCGCACCCTCAACCGGATGCACGAGGTCATCCCAGGTGCCCGCGTCGAGGGACAGGTCCTCATCGACGGCGACAACCTGTACGCGGCAGGGGTCGATCCTGTGCTCGTCCGCCGCAACATCGGTATGGTGTTCCAGCGCCCGAACCCGTTCCCGACCATGTCGATCCGTGAGAACGTGCTCGCCGGCGTGTCGCTCAACAACCGCCGCATCTCGAAGCCTGCCGCAGACGAGCTCGTCGAGTCGTCCCTGCAGGGTGCCAACCTCTGGAAAGAGGTCAAGGACCGCTTGGACAAGCCGGGCTCGAGCCTCTCCGGTGGTCAGCAGCAGCGTCTGTGCATCGCGCGCGCGATCGCTGTCTCCCCCGATATCCTGCTCATGGATGAGCCGTGCTCAGCCCTCGACCCGATTTCGACCCTCGCCATCGAGGACCTGATCGAAGAACTCAAGAACGAGTACACGATCGTCATCGTCACTCACAACATGCAGCAGGCATCGCGTGTCTCCGACCGGACCGCCTTCTTCAACATTGCCGGCACCGGCAAGCCGGGCAAGCTGATCGAGTACGGCGACACCAACACCATCTTCACCCAGCCGACCGTTCAGGCGACTGAAGACTACGTTTCGGGTCGTTTCGGGTAGACATCCGCGACCCTGGGTTCGACACCGGGGGGATGACGATCGGTCCCGCATGGTTACTCGCCGAGTCGGCGGGCAGCCCGTCGGGACCGATCGTTCGTATTGGCAGCTGCCATGCGAGCGTGCAGCGGATGCTGCCTAAGCAGCGGTGTGGATGACGATCAGCGGATCGGTGGTCGGCTGCTCGGAGCCGCCAGCGGGTTCGACCGTGACGCCGACAGCGTCCCCCGCTCCCATCTCTCCGTCGAGGATGCGCCAGCTGTCTCCGTTGCCGCTCGTGTTGAACGTTCCGGCTGAGACCGGCCCCTCGTCATTGATGTACCAGAGTTCATAGGTCTTCTCATCGGGGAGCGAGGCAAGCCCGTCGACGATGATCACGGACTGGCCGAGGTCACCCGACCACACGAGGGTGGCGACGACGCGCTGGTCGTCGTTGATGTTGGTCAGCTTGATCGTCTCGCGCTGCGCATCGGGCTGGGCGTTGATCTGGGCCAGTTGGAGAGCCTGGGTGAGGCCGTTCCCGTTGTTGAGGGCACTGGTGACGGTGTTGACGCCGAGCAGCACAGCGACGAGAGCGACGGCGGCAACGGCGAAGGCCAGCGGCTGTGTATACCAGCGTCGCTCGGCTTTTCGCTGAGCCTTGGTCGAGGACGCCCTGGTGGTCGCCGCTTTCGTGCCGGGAGCGGCCGGGACGATCGTCGGGCGTGCAGGCTGTTGCTGCTGGGGAGTAGCGGCCGATGACGCCACCGGAGCAGGCGTCGCGACCGCGTCGGAGACATCCGTCGCGGTCTGGCGGGGAAGCTGAGGAGTTGTTGCGATGGCAGCGAGGAGGTCGGCACGCAGCGAGGCGGGCGGCTCGACAGGTTCGGCGTCGAACCCCAGCAGTGCTGCGGTGTTTTCGAGGCTGTCAGCCTCACGACGAGCGTCGGCCGATGACGCGAGGTGACGCTCGTACTCGAC
The DNA here is from genome assembly GCF_015752285.1 of Mycetocola sp. CAN_C7. Taxonomy (NCBI): domain Bacteria; kingdom Bacillati; phylum Actinomycetota; class Actinomycetes; order Micrococcales; family Microbacteriaceae; genus Mycetocola; species Mycetocola sp. CAN_C7. The sequence continues at coordinate 233,893 of NZ_JADOUY010000004.1, read as the reverse complement.
CCGTTCCTGGTCGCTGAGGGCGTTGAGGACGTATGCGCCCGCAAGCTCAGAAGGATTCTGCTGCTCGGTCATGATGCCACCCCCAACTCGTCTCGTAGTCTGATCATTCCGTCGCGGAGACGGGTCTTCACGGTTCCGAGGGGAACAGACAGAATGTCTGCCACCTCGCTCTGGCTGTATCCGCCGTAGTACGCAAGCGATACGGCCTGTCGCTGGATCTCCGTGAGGTTTGCCATTGCACGGCTCACTCTCTCGTGTTCGATGGAGATTTCGGCCGATTCGGCGACCTCGTCGAATGCGGTGGGAAAGTCCCGGATGCCGATCTTCACGTCACGGTCTCGACCGGCCTGTGAAGCTCGGACCCGATCGATCGCCCTGCGGTGAGCGATGGTCATGATCCAGGATGCTGCCGCTCCCCTGCCGACCTCGAACCGCGTGGCGTTCTGCCAGATCTCGAGGAAGACTTCCTGGGCGACCTCTTCGGACTGCGCGTGATCGATGAGGACCTTGCGGATCAGGCCGAGAACTCGCGAAGCCATCAGGTCGTAGAGCGAAGCGAAAGCCTGCTGGTCCCCTGCAGCAACGCGACCGAGGTAGTCCTCAAGCGTCGACGACGGCGTGCCGATCTCGCTTTCGGTACCAGGAGCATTTTCCACAAGGACTAGCATGTCAGGTCTGTCGCGATTGCGTTGACGGCATGCAGGCGAGTGACGGGTTTGATATCGTTCGCCCGGCTGCCGGGATCGAGCCCCTACCCAAAATCCTGGCGGTGTTTTCGCCAATCGCCGGTCGGGTAAGCGGCGGGGAGGCCTGGCACGAGATTCACCGGGAGGGCGAACCTGGTGTTCAGCCGAATCTGTGTGGTCATACCAACGATTCGGTGCGATCGCCCAAGCGGTTTGCTCCGGGTATCTGATTTCAGCCAACTGTCAGACTCTTCGCGGTGGGAGAAGTGCTGAAAAGAAAAGGAGCCGGGCCGCAAAACGCCTCTCGGCGGAAGGCCGCTCGCGGCGGCAAAAATTGGAGCCCGGGGTTATGCGGCCCGGCCTGAATCAGTGTAACAACTTGCTGCTCCGGATGTTCCCTGTTCTCCAATCGCGAACAGCCCGGGCGCTGGCGGCGTCCGGCGTTGTACAGAATCAGAGCCCGTTCAGCGGCGCGGCGCGTAGATGGTGAGCCCGCCATCGAGAATCCTGACCCGCGAGAGGTAGCCGCCCTGCGGCGTCTCTGCGCCGTCGATCTCGAGTCGCACCTCGCCGTCGTGTGCAAAGCCAGTCGGCTGCCCTTCCCGGGGGCGGACGGCCGTTTGCAGGTTCCGCGTGGTGAACGATTCGACAGAGGAGACGGGCAACAGGCCCAGTCGGGCGAGCACGGCGCTGCTGCGCCGGCCGAACGACAGCGCGCTGATGGCCTGGATCCGGCTGCGCGCGTGCAGGATGCGAACGTCGAGCACACCGTCGTCCAGGCGGCGGCGCTGCATCGGGGCGGGGACGTGCGGGTGGTTGCGGTTGATGCCGACGAAGAGAGACCAGGCCATGATCCGCCGGTCGTCGACGACGAGTTCGACCGGGTCTGACCGACCGATCACCCGCACTGCCGCGACGACCCCGGCGATCCATTTGCCCAGCACGGGCTGGAGCTCTTCTCGAGCGGCGACGAAGTCCGGATAAAGACCGACGGATGCCGCGTTGATCACCGTCTCAGGAGCAACCGTTCCGAGTTTCAGCTCGGCGACGTCCACGCGAAGCCCGTCGCCGGCGGCCAGCGCATCGAGCGCATCGTCTACCGTGTCGATTCCGGCGGTGCGGGCGAAGTGGTTGAACGTCCCACCGGGCACAACAAGGAGCGGCAACCCTGCTGTCCGGGCGAGCTGCGCCAGGGTGGCGACCATCCCGTCGCCGCCGCAGACCCCAAGGATGCGGGGGCGCTGCCCGGAATCGATCGCCGCTCGAACGACGGCGGTGACATCCTCGTCGTCGGTGAGCACATGGATGCGGGCGTCTGGCAGACGCCGTTCCAGGGTGGGAACGGGATCGGCTCGCCCGAGGACGGCAGCCCCTGACGACGGGTTGCGCACGAGGAACACCCCGTCGCCGGTCGGAGACGCCGCCGAGTCGACAGGTGTACCGCCTTCCCGCTTCGGAGGGCGACGCGGAACGGGGAACAGCAGCTTGCCGAGAACAGCCACTCCGGCACCGATCGCGACACCGCCGAGCACGTCTGACAGCCAGTGTGCGCCGGTGTGCAGTCGTGAGTAGGCGACGGCACCGGCGACCGGGGCGACCACCGCACCGATCGCCGGCGATTCGAGGGCGACACCGGCGGCGAACGCCGCCGCGCTGGCCGAGTGCCCCGACGGGAAGGATCCGGACTCGGGCCGGCTGACGAGCCGGCGACCGACCGGAATGTCTTTCAGGAGCGGCCGGCTGCCACCGAAGAGCTCCTTGCCGACCAGATTGGTCACTGCACTCGCCACGGTGAGGGATGCCACCCCGCGCACAGCCGGTCGGTACTTCGTCAGCAGCAGAAGCACCGCAGCGGCACCGAACCAGAGCACGCCGCGGTCAGCGGAGCGCGAGAGTCGGACCATGCTCCTGTCGACGCCAGGATGCACCCCGCGTGCGTTGATCCGTCTGCCGGCTCGCGCGTCGACGCGACGGACCCAGGCGGGCAGTGCGGCGACGCGCCTGAGCAGAAGGATCGGGTGTGCCAGGCGGCTCGGGCTCATGACCCAACAGTAATGCGGCAGGATGTCAGTCGAGCGATTCGTGCCGCCAGAGCTTCGCGCAACTGCCGAGCTCAGCGGCGAGGGTGGAGAGCCGAAGTGCGCGGGTGGTGAGTTCGGCCGACCGCGCCGGTGCAGTGGCATCCGAATCGTCTGCGACGCTCGCGCTGCCCGCCGCAGACACGCGGCAGAATGCCGCCGCTCGCTCCAGAGCGACGGCGAAGTCGCCTTCGAACAGTCCGCGGAGAATCTGATCGGCCAGCACGATGATCTCGTCGGGACCTGTCGGCATCGAGGCACCGGCCACGACAGGGTCGATGGTGCCGATGATCTCGCTGCCCCGCTGGAACAGGAAACTCGACTCGTGGGGGTCTTCGCGGATCATCAGGCGAAGCAGGTAGATCCGCCAGAGCGCACCTGGCAGGCTGCGGGGCGTCGCCCGCGACCACAGTTCGGCGATGGTGTCGATCCCGTGTTCGTCCGTGTAGGCGATGAGCCGATCGACGACGTCGGGGTCGGGGTCCTGCCGAACCCGGGCGAGCAGGGCCATCGCCGTCTCATGGGCGATCCGGCTCGACTCTGCCGGGTCGATACCGCCCACGAACGATTCGATGATCTTGCCCGGCAGCTTGGTCGGCTTGTGGAAGTCTTCAGCCATCACTGTCCCCTCTCCCATCTGACTCGGCTCAACGCTACTCCGCGGCGGCTGGATCGGGGTGGTCACAGCTCCCAGCGGGAACCGGTAGATTAACTGTGTTGGGGCCTCTAGCTCAGTTGGTAGAGCATCGGACTTTTAATCCGCGGGTCGCCGGTTCGAGCCCGGCGGGGCCCACCCTCCGCAGTCGCCGTTTCCGCAGGCGACGTCACGATCCACTCCCGATCGTGGTGCTCCGGCTCAGCTCCTCCCACTTCTCTGTCTCGGCGAGCAGTGCGGTGAGCGCGTCACGGAAACCATCGACGGCGTCGTCGCCGAGCAGGAGGATCCCGGGCAGCGCGGGCGAGTCCACGGCCTCGATAAGTGCCAATGCTGCTTTGCGCGGGTCGCCCGGCTGGGTGCCGTGAGCGGTGTCGACCTCTTTGCGACGTTTACCGGCGGTCTCGGCGTAGTCAGTGATCGGCTCGGCAGATTGGGTCAGGGATCGCCCGGCGAAATCGGTGCGGAATCCACCGGGTTCGACGGCCATGACGGCGATGCCGAGAGGTTCGACCTCTTTCTTCAACGAGGCGGTCATGCCCTCGAGCGCGGCCTTCGCTGCTGCGTAGTATCCGGAGCCGGGAGGAGAGATCCGTGCCCCGATCGACGACAGGTTGACGATCGTGCCCGATCGTCGTGCCCGCATGCGGGGTAGTACGGCTTTGATCAGCGACACCGGTCCGAAGAAGTTGGTGGCGAAGAGCTGCTGGACATCGCCGTCAGCTCCTTCTTCGACGGCCGCACGATACCCATAGCCGGCGTTGTTCACGAGCACGTCGATCGAGCCGAAGCGCTCTTCCGCCGCCCTGACGGCAGCCGTGACCTGCGCCTGATTCGTGACATCGAGCGAGAGGGCGAGGGTCGACGCGGGGTGAGCATCCGCGAGGTCCTGGATGCTGTCGACGTCGCGTGCGCTGATGGCGGCGTTGTCGCCACGGTCGAGCACGGCTTCGGCGAGGGCGCGGCCGAGGCCGGTCGAGCATCCGGTGATGAACCATGTGGGCATGTGAGAACTCCTTCGTCGGTGAATGAGAAGACGGCCGGTGTTGGGAAACCCTACCCGTCACCGACTCACTACCCCGCCTGCTCAGCCGGGAGGCCGCCCGGCGGCGCAGCGTCAGACGACCAGTTCCGACTCGACCGCACCCGCTCTGGCGGAGGCTTGCTCCGCGCCCGCACGAAAATGCGTCCAGTGCCGCCCCGCAGGCGCCCGGAGGCCCGGCGCGACGGCTTAGTCTGGTGAGATGCTGACAGCCGGTGTCGACCTTGCCGCTGAGAGCAGGGGCACCGCTCTCGCGGTCATCGACTGGCAGGGGCAGGCTGCGTCGCTTCGAGAACTCCATCTGGGCGTTGCAGATGCCCAGATCGCCGAGTCGGCGGGGACCGTCGACAAGCTGGGGATCGATTGTGCACTCGGCTGGCCCGATGAGTTCGTTCAGTTCGTCACCGCCCATGCCACGGGCGACAACCGCTCGGTGCGGGTCGACGGCGGGATGGACTGGCGCCGCACCCTCGCCTACCGGGAGACCGACAGAGAGGTTCGACGCCTCACGGGGCGGTGGCCACTCAGTGTGTCAACCGACCGTCTCGGGCTCACCGCCATGCGCTGCGCCGGATTGCTCGGCCGGATCGAGGAGACGGGCGTTCCCGTGGACCGCTCCGGCTCCGGAGTGGTTGTCGAGGTGTACCCGGGAGCCAGTCTGCGACTGTGGGGACTCCCGACGGCCGGATACCGCGCCGACCCACGGAGCCGATCACTGCTTCTCCTGGCGCTCAGGGAGGCCGCGCCGTGGCTGGAACTCGAAGGTCACAGCGACCTGATGATCAGGTCAGCGGATGCCCTCGACGCGGTCATCGCGGCGCTCGCCGCGCGGAATGCCGCGCTCGGCGGATACGAGGCACCGCCCCCGCCTCTCGTCGACCGGGCGAGGCGGGAAGGCTGGATCGCATTGCCATCAGGGCGACTCGCCGATCTGGTGTCGCAGGCGACGTAGCGCCCGGCCGGGATGCGTCAGGGCGGGGGCGCCACGTTCCGACCCCCGCCCTCCCGGTTTCTGTATTACTGACGGGCGATACGCCGGCGGAGTACCAGCAGGGCGGCCCCGGCGACCAGCGCCATCAGGGCAGCGCCCAACCCGCTGACCGGCAGGTCGGCTCCGGTATCGGCGAGGTCATCAGCGGCCGCGGAATCGTCAGCGGTCGGCATCGCGCCGTCCACGTCCGCCGGCATCCCGGGAGCGTTCGGCTCGGGTGCGTTGCCCGGGTCCGACGGATCAGGCGAGGTGCCCGGGTCGGACGGATCAGGCTCAGGCTCCGGCGACGGCGCAGCGTCATCTGCCAGTGACACCGAACCGTCAGGAGCGACGACGACCTCAGCCGCCATGGCCGCGGCAAGATTGATCCGCTGCCATCCACCGATACTGTTGCCCTGGTCGAGGGGGTAACCGGAGTCGATCGCGGTGAGTTCGAGCACGCGACGACGCTGCTCAGCGGTGAGGTCCGGGTGACTCGTGAGCAAGAGCGATTCGGCGTCGTCCGGGACGCTGACGGGCAGGCCGCTCGCGGCGACCCGCGGGAAGCTGTATGTCATCCGCTCTTCGTAGACAGCGAGTGATTCCTCATCGTTCAGGTACGGAGTGTCCTCGGCGATGCACACCTCGATGGTGTCTCCGCATCGGGTTTCCAGATAATCGCGCAACTCAGAGGCGGCAGCAGCGATGAGAGGCCGAAACTCGCTGTCTGTCATTCGGCGTTCCAGGATGTGGTTGCCCATCATCCGTCCGCCGATCACGTCGAGCGGATAGTGAGCCGCCATGACGATTCGATTGTTGCTCGCCTCAGAAGTTCGCGCCAGAATCTGGGGAGCGAGCTCGGGCAGCATGACGGCGAACGCGGTTCCCTGCCAGTAGGCCTGCGAGGTATGCCCGCTGGGGAACGAGCCGCTCGTCGATTCCCAGGCGTCACCGTCGGGCTTGTCACGGTACTGCAACAGCTCAGGGATCCGGATGTATGGACGATCGTAGGAGAAAAACTCCTTCGACGGGTTTGACGACGAGTGGTAGCCGATCAATCCACCCTCTTTCGCCATCAACGCCTCCACCTTGGGCAGTTCACCGTTCAGCCGGCCCTCGGTGTAGAAGGCGCCAAGGTTCTGCCCGAAAGCGTCTGCCATGGAGATGGACATATCGGCGTACTGGTCGACGATCGCGCGATCGACCTGCTCGGGTGACGCCGAGTTGTTGATCGCGATCGTCGTCGCGTCGTTATGGGCGATGATCGCCTCGTCGTCCCGAAGCACGGTGAACGAATCCATGATCAATTCATAGCGATAGGAAACGTTCGACGGGTACGAGCGAGTGAGATCGTCGGCGGGGAACGGTGCAGCAGCGACAGCGGCGCCTGCGCCTGCGCCGGAGAGCAGAATACTCAGCCCGGTACCGGCTGCGACCATACCGCTTGCACGGCGGCGGGACGCTCGCGAGCGTCCGGTTGCGCCGGAGCGTGCGACGGCGATCCTCTGAGAGGCGTCGGGCCTCCGGGTGAACGGGAGTTGCTTCATCTTTGAGTCCTCCTGAAACGGAATCGGCGATCTCGGTGACCACTCGATCACGCACCGACCGCCGGAAGGCAGAGCGTTCGCCCCCAGAACATCAATACGTCCTGACATTATGACAACAGCCCTGTTCGGGGCGCAAGGAAATCTGGAAAGCGTTATCCGCGCGCGACGTCGACGTTCGGAGGAAGGCGGGACCGCCGGTCGCTCAGGGTGGCTCGGCGGCTCGCGCTCGACGCGTGGCAGGACCAGGCCAGATGAGACCGAACACGCTCATCAGCTGCTCGCGACGAGCGTTCCCAGCCGAAGCCGGCCACAGGAAACCTAGCGCTTGGCGAGGACGTGTGCCGGGATACCGAACGACAACGCGATGGCGACGATACCGGCGAAGAAAACGATGGCCTGGAAGCTCTCGATGGTGAACGCGAAGCCGAAGAGGAAACAGCCGGCGATGAACAGCGCGAAGGAGAGGACGAAAGCCATACATCCAGTCTAGCGAAAATCCGTGCGCCAGTGGTCGTCGACGCCGCCTGGTCGGCGATGGCCGGTCGGGGACTGTGCCACAGTGGGAACGTGACCCTCAAACACAGTCTCCTCGCCGTGCTCGTCGCGGTGATCTGGGGTGTCAACTTCGTCATTATCGACGAAGGACTGGACGGTGTCCCTCCTCTTGTCTTCGTGGCCCTCCGGTTCGTTCTCGTCGCGATTCCCGCTGTTTTCTTCGTCCGTCCACCGACCATCGGCTGGCGGAACATCCTGGCCATCGGCACGTTCCTCAGCCTGGGCCAGTTCTGCCTGCTCTATGTCGCCCTCCACCTGGGAATGCCTGCAGGTCTGGCGTCGCTGCTCCTGCAGACGCAGGTGATCCTGACGGTCGTCATTTCGGCCGGCTTCCTCGGCGAGCGTCCCACCCGGCGCCAGCTGGTCGGTATCGTCATCGGAACGTTCGGTCTCGGCATCGTCGTGGTCGGCCACAGCGTCACGGCGCCATGGGTGCCTCTTGTCGTCACCCTCGGAGCAGCTCTGTCGTGGGCCATCGGCAACGTGCTCAGCCGCCGGGCAAAGGCGGCATCCGGTCTCTCCCTCGTGGTGTGGTCTGCCCTCATCGTGCCGATCCCGACCTTCGCCCTCGCGCTCATGCTCGATGGCCCTGGCACCGTCTTCGGCGCACTGTCCAGCCTCTCGCTCGTCGCCATCCTCAGCACCCTCTACACGGCGGTCGCCGCCTCGCTCATCGGGTACGGCATCTGGAACACCCTGATGGCCAGATACCCGACAAGCGCTGTTGTGCCGTTCACCCTGCTCGTGCCTGTCATCGGCATCGCCGCTGCATGGCTGGTGCAGGGTGAGGTGCCGACCCTCAGCGAACTTCTCGGTGGCGCTGTGATGCTCACCGGGCTGGCAATGGCCGTGATCCGGCTGCGGAAGACCAGTCGCGGAGGATCACTGGAAGTCCCTGGATCTGGTCCTGGCGCTGAGGGGCAGGGGCTCGAGCCGATCGGCGAGAAGGTTGACGATTCCCTCCGGTGACCGTTCCAGGATGCCGCGAACGATCATCGCAGGAGCTTCCCTGGCTGTCCTGCGGTAACGACCCCACACCCCCACACTGCAGATCACGTTGACCAGCCCGGTCTCGTCTTCGAGGTTCATGAAGGTGATTCCACTCGCTGTTGCCGGCCGCTGCCGGTGGGTGACGACGCCGCCGACCTCGATCCGCCGGCCTGACTCGGTGGTCTTGAGTTGCTCGGCACTCTTCACCCCGCGTTCGGCGAGCGCGGGACGCACGTACCTGATCGGGTGATCATCCGGGGTGATCCCGGTGGACCACAGGTCGTTGATCACCTGTTCCTCACCGGAGAGCATCGCGAACAGGGGCGGCTGCACGGTGAGGTGGCTGCCCTGCAACTGGTCAGGGCGTTCCTGGGATGCCTGTTCGGCGTCCCACAGGGCGCCCCGCCGTGAGATGCCGAAGACGTCGAAGGCTCCGGCTGCCGAGAGCGCTTCGAGCTGGGCGGAGGTGAGGCCGACCCGGCGGGCGAGGTCACGCATGTCGCGGTAGCCTCCCCCGCGTTCCCGTTCGGCCACGATCTGCTCGGCCTTGCGCACCCCGATGGATGTCACGCCGGCGAGCCCGAGACGCACGGCGTAGCGACCGTCACGACGATGGGTCGCCGGGTCGAAGTCGGCGGAGAGGTCGAACGCTTCGACGGGAGGCTGGTGCGCGTCGACACAGGCGTCAGGGCCGGGGGGTTCAGCGGAAGATCCGGCGTCGAGCGGCGCGAGTACCGCCTCCACCCCGGAGAGCAGGATGTCTGGACGCAGCGTCTCGACGCCGTGCCGCGTGGCATCCGCCACCAGCGACTGCGGTGAGTAGAAGCCCATCGGCTGTGCACGGAGCAGGGCAGCGAGGAACGCCGCCGGATAGTGCAGGCGCATCCAGGCGCTTGCGTAGACGAGCAGGGCGAAACTGATCGAGTGGCTCTCGGCGAACCCGAAGTTCGCGAAGGCCTGGATCTTCAGGTAGATCGTGTCTGCATCGTCTCCGGTGATGCCGTTGTCTGCCATTCCCGCGTAGAGCTTGGCCTTGAGCGACTCGATCTTCTCCTGCCCACGCTTCGAGCCCATCGCCCGGCGCAACAGGTCGGCGTCTTCACCGGTGCAGCCACCGACAACCATGGCCATCTGCATGAGCTGCTCCTGGAACAGCGGAACACCGAGGGTGCGTTTGAGCACCGGTTCGAGGTCGGGGTGCAGGTAGGTCACAGGCTCACCACCCGTTCGCCTCCGAATGTACGGATGCACGGCGCCGCCCTGGATCGGACCGGGCCGCACCATGGCGATCTGGATCACGAGGTCGTAGAAGCACCGCGGCTGCAGCCGGGGAAGCATGCCCATCTGCGCCCTGCTCTCGACCTGGAACACCCCGACGGTGTCTGCGCGGCAGAGCTGGTCGTACACGCCCTGCTCTTCTTTCGGCATCGACTGGAGGTCCCACCGCTCACCGCAGTGCTCAGCGGCCAGGTCGAACGAATACTGCAGGGCGGCGAGCATGCCGAGGCCGAGCAGGTCGAACTTCACCAGGCCCATCCAGGCGCAGTCGTCTTTGTCCCATTGCAGAACGGTCCGGCCAGCCATCCGCCCATGCTCGATCGGGCATACTTCGCCGACCGGGCGATCGGTGAGCACCATTCCCCCGGAGTGGATGCCGAGGTGGCGTGGAAAGGTCAGCACCTGCCTGGCGAGGTCGACCACCGGCTGGGGAATGTCGTGCTCATCGTTCGGACTGAGGGATCCCCAGCGTTCCACCTGCTTCGACCAGGCATCCTGCTGGCCGGGACTGTGCCCGAGCGCCTTGGCCATGTCGCGGACGGCGAACTTGGGCCGGTAGGTGATGACGTTCGCCACCTGGGCTGCGTTGAACCTCCCGTACCTCTCATAGACATGCTGGATCACCTCTTCACGCCGGTCGGAGTCGAAGTCGACATCGATGTCTGGTTCTTCGTCGCGCATGCTCGAAAGGAACCGTTCGAACGGCAGTCCGTATGCGATCGAGTCGACGGCGGTGATGTCGAGCAAATAGCAGACGGCCGAGTTCGCGGCGGAGCCACGCCCCTGGCAGAGGATGCCACGGCTGCGGGCGAACTGGACGATCTCGTGCACGATGAGGAAGTAGCCCGGGAAGTCTTTCTGCTCGATCACGTCGAGTTCCCGTTCGATCCGTTCGGTGACGGAGGCGTCCGCGCCCGGATACCGTCTCGCGGCGCCCTGCCAGGTGAGTTCACGCAGCCAGCTCATCGGCGTGTGCCCCTCAGGGACTTCCTGCAGGGGCAGCCCGGGTCTCACGCTCCGCAGCCGGAACGCCAGCTCGTCGGCGAGGTCGACGGTGCGGGCGACAGCACCCGGGTAGCGCGCGAACCTGCGGGCCATCTCGGCGCCGCTGCGGAGGTGCGCGGCACCGGATGCCGGCAGCCAGCCGTCGAGGTCGTCGAGGCTCCTGCGGGCACGAACGGCGGCAAGCGCCGAGGCGAGCGGGTGCTGCGCCGGCGTCGCGTAGTGCGCCCCGGTCGTTGCGACCACCGGCAGCCCGAGTGCAGCGGCCAACTCAGCGAGAGTGTCGTTCGCTGTGGTGTCTCCGGGGTTTCCGTGATCGAACAGTTCGACGACCACGTTGCCGTCGCCGAACAGCCGGACGAGCTCGGCGAGTTCCCGACGAGCCCCAGACGCGCCTTCCGTCGCGAGGGCGGTGCGGACTGCGCCTTTGCGGCATCCGCTCAGCACCAGCCAGGTTCCGTCTGCCGCAGAGGCGAGGTCGTCGATGTCGTAGCGCGGCCGCCCTTTCTCGGCACCGTGCGCAAGCTGCGCCGCTGTGATCGCACCCGCCAGCCGGTGGTACCCCTCTTCACGCCTGGCGAGCACGACGAGGTGGGTGCCCTCCGGGTCTGGCTCGCCGTTCTGCGGTTTGCTGAGACCGAGCGAGAGTTCGGCTCCGAAGATCGTGCGCAGCCCGGGGTGGGCTTCGGCGGCTTCGGCCAACCGCACGATCCCGTACAGTCCGTCATGGTCGGTGAGGGCGAGCCCGTCAAGACCCAGCCGCGCTGCCTCCTCGACGAGTTTCTCGGGTGACGATGCACCGTCGAGGAAGCTGAAGTTGGAGTGCGCGTGCAGTTCGACGTATGGCACCGCCTCGCCTGCAGGGGCAGGACGTGTGGGTGGTTCTGGAACGTATGCCAGCCGTTTGCGTGACCAGGCGGGACTGTCTCCGCCGTCTGCACCCGGAGGAGGCGAGCCGGGGCGGCTCGCATCCGAGAGCGCGCGTTCGAACTCGGCCCACGGCACAGGAGGGTTGTGCCAGCCCATCAGCGCACCCCCGCGGATCTCGCGCGGTGTTGCATCCGCTCAGTCATAGCGGGCCTCAGCCCACCAGCCGGACTCGTCGAGCACGAGAAGCCAGGCTCCCCCGCTCCCGTCGACCAGTTGAAACCTGTTGAGCCGACGGCCACCGTCCCACCAGCGTTCGGTGACCGGCCACGGGCCCGCCCAGGCGCTGACAGGTCCTGAAACACGCCCAGGCCCGGTGAACTGCACGGGAACGGCTGAGAGCTCCCCGCGGTCGTCGACGGCGATCTCCCCTCCGCCTGCCGCCTGCACCAGCACCCGCTGTCTCTCAGAAAAAACGGTGGCGGGTGGCGGCCCGGGCAGCCGCCCCGGCCACGGGAGCGCCTGCGCCGCACGGACGGATGCTTCCCCGCCCGGCGGCAGGTCACCCCACGGAACGAGCACCCGGCGATCAGTTGGCTGCCGGCCACCGGCGATACGCGCGGTGAGCACTCCGGCATGGCCGACCATGCCCTGCACCCGCGACAATCCCGAGTGGATGCGTTCATCGGTCGCTCCCCCATACAACCCGTTCTCGTGGTTGCCTGCCGGGTCGACGCTCTCGGGTTCGACCCGGAGCCGGGAGATGGCGCTGCTGAGTCCGCTCTCAACCAGCCCAGTACCCTGCAGTTGCCAGCGCACCCGGTCGAGCACATCGCCCGCGGTGAACCAGCGCGGATGCAGCCAGGTCCGTGAACGGGAATCGCCGCCATCGGTCGACACCTCGATCCGAATCGCCGTCGCGACGAGAGCTGAGGCCTGCAACCGCGCCACGAACTCCTCGGCGGCGGTTCGGAAGGCGAACGCCACCTGGTCGACCCGGTCGAGCGGAGGTTCGAACTCGACGACGCTCGAGTGATCTGCCGGTGGAGTTCGGGCATCGATGTCGCCCGGGTCCGATCCGGAGGCCAGCCGGTACGCGAGCACACCGTCAGGGCCGAACCGGTCGCGGACCTGCATCTCATCGAGGGCGGCGAAGTCGCCGAGAGTCCTGATGCCGAGCCGGCGCAACAGGCCGGTCAGTCCAGGGCGGTCGAGGATGTCGACGCCGAAGCCGGACAGGAACTCGGGCGAACTGCCGACGGGGACGATGCGGACGGCATCCGTCACTGTCGGTGAACGCAGTTTCGCGGCCTGTTCGGCGGCGAAGGGGCCGTCGGCGATTCCCAGCCGGGCTCCGGGCACCCCGAGGGCAGCGAGCGTGTCGTAGAGCGCCTGGGCGGCCGGCCGTTCACCGCCGTAGTACCTGCTCGGTCCCCGCGCCCGCATCACGCACGTCCCAGGACGGGAGAGTTGGACGCCAGGGACGATCTGTTCGACCGCCGCAATGACCGGCTCGAATGCCCGATGGTCGAGCACCGGGTCGTATGGCAGCGCGATCAGGTCGGGGCAGCGGGACTGTGCCTCACGCACCCGGAGGCCCCGACGGACGCCGTCACGGCGGGCCGAAGGCGAACAAGCGAACACTTCGCCGCGGTCGATCACAGCCAGGGGCGCCTCCGAGGAGATGCTGTGTTCCACAGCTGCGGCGTTCGTTGGCCAGTCCGGACACCAGAGCAGCAGGGTCCGCACCGGTAGAGGCGAGGAAGATACAGATGCGGTGGTCATGAGACGGCCGCATCGTCATATCTCTCTGGACGGGCGGACACTCCAGCCAGTCCGGCCGGGCGGATCACCTGCTCGGTGTCAGGAAGCCACAGCTCCTTGCGCCGCGGTTTGCCGGTGAGGGTGCGTCCGCTGACCGCGACCGTCACCCGACGGGCGGCCAGGTAACCGTGGCCGTCTCCGAGCCCCATCCAGCGATCATCTGTGACCCGCAACGTCGCCTCGCTCTGCGGCCAGTCGCCCAGGGCGATGAGTGTCGACCCCCGCTGCCGCAACCGGGAGCCCAGCCGTGAGACCTCGGCGGCGCTGAGGTGTGCAGGTGGGCGGGCGAGCACGACGGTGACGACGTCGGCGAGTGCAGCGGTGACCTGCAGCCACTGGGCTCCCGGCTCAGGAACGAGGACGAGACGGTCGAGGTCGACGCCTGCTGCCGCTGCCGCTTCGACGCCGAGCGACGGCATCCCGACCACGCCGCACCACGCCCCTGCGGCGCTCGGACCAGCGAGGAGCGCAAGGGCGAGGCTCGTCGATTCGTGCACCGAATAGGCGGTGCCGGCGCGGAGCATTCCCCCGGGGAGCAGCTCAGCGACGCCCGGTGATGTCGGTAGCCCGTGCGAATCTATCCGGGTCCGCTGCATTCCCCTGATGCGCGCCTGCAGTTCGGCCACCTGGCTCGTCGCTTGCCCCGGATTCCCGGGGTAGTGAACGGGGGCGACGGACAGGGACATGCGTTAATAATCGAACACATGTTCGATTAAGTCAATCGGGTGAAACAGCCCGGGAGAGTCGCTCGAGATACCCGCCTCAGGTCGCCCGCCTGCCCTCCCGAGCACCCTCCGCCCCGCCCCATGGAATACTGGACACCACATCCCGACCCGTCAGAAATGCTCCGAAAGCAGACCCATGTCCGAGAGGACTCAGACCCAGACACCGAGCGGATCAGTCGATCCCGCCCGCATCGACTGGGTCGAGAACGGCTCGCCACGATCCGCCCTCTGGCGCTCGGAGAGCGGCTGGCCTGCACCGGTCAGGGTCGTGCTCGGAGACGACTCGATGACGGCGGCGACCGCGTTCCGGCTGGCTTCCGCCGGAACCGCAATCCTCTGGACCGACGACTTCCACAATGCCAGGCAGCTGCTCAGTGCGATGGGCAGACGGCTGCCAGAGAGCCGCGCCCCGAAGAACGACGACATCACCGCGGCCTTCGTCCGCTCGCGCGAAACCGCGCTGAGACGCGCAACGATCCTCGGGATGCTCCTCGTTCCGATCGCCGCGGACGGCACCGTTCCCCTGCGCCGCTCCCCCGACATCCGCTCTGCCGCCGCTCATGCGTGGGGTGAGGCCTGCGAGGCATCCGTCGTCTCGCTGCGTGAGCTGCTCGGCGTGATCGGGGCAGAGGAATGGCGCTCGACCGGAGTCGAAGTGCCCGCTCTCGGTGACCGCATCCACCCGCACTACGGCGTCTTCTCTCCTGTGCGCGGCGAATACCTCGACCTCGTGGCAACAGCACCCCTCCCGGCAGCCGCATCGACCGCGTTCGACATCGGCACCGGAACCGGCGTGCTCTCAGTGCTTCTCGCGAGCCGCGGCATCCGCACCATCGTCGCCACCGATCTGGACTCGCGCGCGATCGCCTGCGCACGCGAGAACATCGCCAGCCTGGGGTTCGCCGACACCGTGACCGTTCGTGAAA
Source organism: Mycetocola sp. CAN_C7 (assembly GCF_015752285.1). Lineage (NCBI taxonomy): Bacteria > Bacillati > Actinomycetota > Actinomycetes > Micrococcales > Microbacteriaceae > Mycetocola > Mycetocola sp. CAN_C7. The sequence continues at coordinate 218,748 of NZ_JADOUY010000004.1, read as the reverse complement.
CCGACCTGTTCCCCGACGGCCGGGCAGACATCGTCGTCTGCAACCCGCCGTGGATTCCTGCGACGCCGAAGGTGGCGACCGACTACGCCGTCTACGACGAGGACGGACGGATGCTCGCCGGCTACCTTGCCGGGCTCAGCGCTCATCTGACCCCGACCGGAGAGGGCTGGCTGGTCATCTCAGACATCGCCGAACGGCTCGGCCTGCGCTCCCGCGGCGACCTCCTCGACGCCATCGACGACGCCGGACTCACGGTTCTCGGACGGATGGACACCCGACCGACCCACGCCAGGTCGACAGACAGTCGGGATCCCCTGCATGCCGCGAGGGCGGCAGAGGTCACGTCTCTCTGGCGGCTCGGGAACGCTCAGCACACCACGACTGCACTATAGGCTTGGACCATGCAGTCCCACCAGGATTCGCCCTCGGGGCGTCAGGAGGTTGCCGGCGTTGTCTTCGCCGGCACGAGGTAGTTCCGCCTCGCCGACCCGTCTCACCTTCCAGTGAGACTCGCGCATCGCTGCCTGACCAGAGGTCAGACCCCTGTGCGATCCCTCTGCCTGGCGCACCCCGCCCGGATCGAAACCGGCTCATCGAGCCGACTGCCTGGAGACCTCTCACATGCTTTCCCTGACCGAAAAAGACATCCGTTCATCGTTCATCAATGCCTCCCGCAAGGAGGTCAGCGACATGACCCTGCCCCTCGACTTCGACGCGATCACCTGGGACCGCCTCGACTTCTTCGGCTGGCGCGACCGCAAAATGCCGCGGCGCGCGTACGTCACGCTTCGCCGCGGCGGCGTTCTCGTCAGCATCCTCCTGCAGCAGGCCGAAGCCCTGCCCCGCGCACGCGTGCTCTGCTCCTGGTGCCAGGACATCACCCTCGCCGATGACGTTGTCTTCTACGGCGTCAAACGAGCCGGCGCTGCCGGCCGCAAAGGCAACACGATCGGAACGCTCGTGTGCGCTGACTTCGGCTGCTCGATCAACGCCCGCAAACTCCCCGCAGTCGCCTACCTCGGTTTCGACGTGAAGGCCGCGCGGGAGAAACAGATCGTCGGTCTGCAGGAGCGGGTCAGCCGGTTCGTGGACGACGTCGGTGTGGGACCGGACGCCGTCGAGATTCCCTAGACCGGCGCGAAACCGTCGGCGCGCACACCCCAGCTGGCTTCCCAGGTTTCGCCCGGGGCGAGCCACTTCAGTCCCTGGCCGGAGTTGAAGGCGTCGGCGGGAGCCGTCATCGGCTCGATCGCGACGGCCTTCGACTGCCCGGGGTACAACTCGGTGGTGAACACCTGCCAGTACGCGAAGTTCTCGTCGCCCCAGACGGTCACGGTGCGGCCGTCCGGCGCTGAAATCCAATGTTCGGAGATGCCGTCGGTGAACTCAGCGCCGCTGAAGCCCGCGTCGATCTCGAGGTCGCCGAGGCGCACGCCTCCGCGCAGGTCGGACGATGTCCCGTCGACGGGCGTTTCCTGACCGGTCGGCAGCGAGCGCTCGTCGACCTCGATGCGGGAGGAGACGTGAACGGTGACCGTGAGGTCGTCAGGCTCGACGTCGCCGACGGTGAAGAACGGATGAGCTCCGATCGCGACCGGTGCCGCGGCATCCGACTGGTTTGTGAGAGTGTGCGTGACCTCGATGCCGGCGTCGACGAGCCGGTAGGTGACCATCGTGTCGAGCAGGAACGGATATCCGGACTGCGGGAACACCCGCGCATCGAGCCTCAGCGTCGACGGGGTGCGGGCAGCGACCGAATACGGACTGAAGCGAAGCAGCCCATGGCTGGCGTTGTTCTTCCTGGGTTCAGTGAGAGCAAGCTGCTGCTCAGCGCCGTCGAGCATCCACCGACCGTCACGGATGCGATTCGGCCACGGAACGAGAACCATCCCACTGCCGAGGGGGCGCTGCACGCCGGCCTCATATGGCGGCACGATGTCGATTCCGTGAACGCTCAGCCGACGGATGCCAGCGGCCACCTGTGTGATCGTGGCCTCGACGATGCCGCCTGACGACGTCTCCAGGCTGAGGTCGAACTGCTCACCGGTGACAGCGTTCATGGGGATTCTCCTCTGGGCGGTGGATGTGTCGAGCGTAGTCGAGGCCGGTCAGGCTGTGAGGATCTCGACGCCGGCAGCGGCCAGTTCGGCGATCAGGGTGTGATCTGCGCCACCACTCGTGACGAGCAGGTCGACCTGATCGAGCCGCGCCACCGCCCCGAGGCTGACCTGGCCGAGTTTCGAGGCATCCGCGACGACGACGATCCGCTCGGCCGCCGCGACCATGAGCTGTTTCACGTCGGCCTCCGGCAGGTTGATGTTCGTGACGCCACCGTCGACATCGACGCCGTTGCAGCCGAGGATGGCGATGTCGGCGTGGACCTGGTCGAGAACGGTCCGGGCGAGCGGGTGCACGAGTGAGTGCTGGAGCGGTCGCAGCGCCCCACCGGTCACGATCACGGTGAAGCGTGGGATCTCCGATTCGAGCTCGAGCGCGATGTGCAGGCCGTTCGTGATCACGACGACGTCCTCGAGATCGGTGCGCGCCTTCAGAGCCTGAGCGACGGCGAGTGTCGTCGAGCCCACGTCGAGCAGGATGCTCTGACCGGAGCTGACGAGCGAAGCGGCCAGTCGGCCGATGGCCTGCTTGGCCGAAGCGGATGCCTCGAGCGACTCCTCGACACTCGTCTCCCGGGCGCGGGCACCCCGCGGGACCGCCCCTCCGTGTACCCGACGGATGCCGTCACCCTCGTCGAGGGCGGCCAGGTCGGTGCGCACCGTCACCTCACTGACCGAAAATGCCTCGGCCAGCTCCGCAACGCGGACGAAGCCACGCCCGGCAATGAGTTCCGCCATTCGCTCGCGGCGGACCAGCGCGGGGACCGCTTCGCCGAGGTCGGCGGACTGCTTGAGGGACGGCATGGCCATATCTTCATTTACTTTCGTTTGCTTGTCAATGGCTCAACACATGCCTACAATCATTTACGTATTCGAAAGCCCCTCGCTCGGAAGGCTCCTCCACGATGTCTGCCATCACCTCACAGTCGGATGTCCTCGCCGACGGTCGCGAGATCATCTACTTCGACGACGCCGACAGCACTCTCGGCCCTGAGCGATCGGCAGACAGCCGCGAGCTGCCTGGCCGGCCGGTGACAGCATCCATGCGGCAGGATCCCCTCACAGGCGAGTGGATCTCGATCGCTTCCGCTCGCCAGAGCCGTGCCTTCCTGCCACCAGCTCACCTCGACCCGCTCGCTCCGCAAACCGCGACCAACCCGTCTGAGGTTCCGAGCAACTACGACGTCGCCGTCTTCGAGAATCGTTCGCCGTCGTTCGGTCCCCTGCTCGAGGATGACAACGCCCCTGGCGGACTCGACGATCTCGCCGAGGTCGGCATCGGCAGGACGCGCACATCGGTCGGACGCTGCGAAGTCGTCTGCTTCAGCCCCGAACACGAGGGGTCGTTCGGGTCGCTCAGCCGATCCCGCGCCCGTACCGTGATCGAAGCCTGGGCGTCACGCACCGCCGCGTTGTCTGTCCTTCCCGGCATCCAGCAGGTCTTCCCGTTCGAGAACCGCGGCGTGGAGATCGGCGTGACGCTGCTGCATCCGCACGGTCAGATCTACTCCTACCCCTTTGTCACGCCGCGAACACAACGGCTGCTGGCATCCGTCGACACCTACGGACCGACGCTGTTCGCCGACATCCTTGCCAGTGAGCAGGCCGGGGATCGTGTCGTCCTGCGTGGCGAGCACTGGACGGCGTTCGTGCCGTTCGCCGCGCGCTGGCCGGTGGAGGTGCACATGCTCCCCCACCGACACATCGCGGACTTCGCCGGCACCACCGACGACGAGCGCGACGAACTCGCCGTACTGTATCTGCGGCTCCTGCGCGGCGTCGATGCGCTCTACGACACCCAGACGCCGTACATCGCCGCCTGGCACCAGGCGCCCGTCGCCGTCGGGCGCGACGACATCCGTCTGATGTTGCAGCTCACGTCACCCCGTCGGGCAGCAGACAAACTGAAATACCTGGCCGGTTCCGAAGCGGCGATGGGCGCCTGGATCGGCGACATCCCTCCGGAGCAGACCGCAGAACGTGTGCGCGAGGCGATCGCCCGCGCCGAGAAGGAGAACCCCGTATGAGCGAGTTGAGCAGCAGGGCGCGAGCCGGTTTCACCGAGCGGTTCTCGCGTGAGCCCTCCGGCGTCTGGCGCGCACCCGGCCGGGTCAATCTCATCGGGGAGCACACCGACTACAACGACGGCTTCGTCTTCCCGTTCGCGATCGACCGTTCCACCGTCGTCGCCCTCGCGCCGCGGGATGACCGAACGATCCAGATCACGACGGCGTACACCGACGACATCGTCCGGATCGGTCTGGACGATGTGACACCGGCCGCGCTCTCGGGCTGGTCCGCCTACCCGCTCGGCGTGGTCTGGGCACTCGGCGAGTTCGGGGCCGACCTCGCGGCCGCCCGCGGTTTCGACGCCCACATCGACTCGGACGTCCCCATCGGAGCAGGACTGTCGTCATCGGCGGCGATCGAATGCGCGGTCTCCGTCGCGCTCACCGAGGTCTGGGACCTGGGATTCGACCGCGAGCGCCTCGCCCGGGTCGGGCAGCTCGCCGAGAACAAGGCCGTCGGGGCGCCCACGGGAATCATGGACCAGTCTGCGTCACTGCTCGGCCGTGCGGATGCCGCCGTGTTCCTCGATTGCCGCAGCCTTGACGCCGAGGTCATTCCGCTGGGCTTCGACGCTGCAGGGCTGGTGCTCCTCATCATCAACACCCGTGTCTCTCACGCCCACGCCACCGGTGGGTATGCCGACCGTCGGGCGTCGTGCGAACGCGGGGCACGAGAAATGGGTGTGTCCTCCCTGCGAGACCTCGATGTCGACGACCTCGACCGCGCCGCCCAGGTGCTCGACGAGGAGACGTTCCGCCGCGTGCGGCACATTCTCACCGAGAACCAGCGGGTGCTCGATACGGTGCGTACCCTGCGCCTGGAGGGGCCTGAGGCCATCGGAGACCTGCTCACCGCTTCCCACGTGTCGATGCGCGACGACTTCGAGATCTCGGTGCCTGAACTCGATGTGGCCGTCGAGGCCGCCGGCGCAGCCGGTGCTGTCGGCGCCAGGATGACCGGCGGAGGTTTCGGCGGGGCGGCTATCGCGCTCGTGCGTGCTTCCGAGCTTCCGGTCGTGGCAGACGCGGTCACGGCGGCGTTCGCCGCCCGGGGCTTCCGCGAACCGGAACTCTTCACGGTGACAGCAGCGGACGGCGCGTCGCGCCTCGATTAGCCGCGCCCACACCCTCACCAGGTGCCCAGGCCGGAGTCCGGCAGCCGGTGAGCGTGTCGACTGACAGCCCGAGCGCTCCTCGCGCGGTCAGCCGGGCTCGACTGCGGTCGCGGTCCCTCCAGTGAGCCGGACGAGCTGCTCGAACGTGGTCGGGAATACCGTGTGCGGATGCCCGGCAGCGGCCCAGACTTCCGGGTAGTCGGCGAGCGCCGTGTCGACGAAGGTGCGCACAGGAGCCGGGTGACCGATCGGGGCCACCCCACCGATCACCTGCCCCGTCGCCGACCGGACCGTGGCGGCATCCGCTCGCTTGAGTCGCCCGCCGAGCTGTTCACCCAGCCAGAGCGTGTCGACGCGGTGGGCGCCTGAGGTGAGAACGAGGACCGGCTCGCCGTCGAGCGTGAAGACGAGTGAGTTGGCGATGGCTCCGACCTCGACACCGAGCGCTTCAGCGGCGTGGACGGCCGTCGGCGTCGCATCATCGAACCAACGCACATCGCCGCCGATTCCGCCCGCCCGAAGTTCGGCGAGCACACGTTCGACGGTGGGATGGCTGGGCCGGTTGTCGGTCATGGCGAAATCCTACTGACCCGGTCGCCGCCCTGTACCCGTCGAGAACGCAGTAGTGGCTCGAAAACATAAGGTTTTCGAGCCACAACTGCGCTCTCTCCACGGACTACGGGTTCTGACGCTCCGCCGTGTCGACCACGTTGGTGAGCAACTGCACGCGTGTCATCGGACCGATCCCGCCCGGGTTGGGTGAGATCCACCCCGCGACGTCGGTAACGGCCGGGTCGACGTCTCCGACGACGCGGCTCTTGCCGGTCTCCGGATCTGTCTCACGGCTGACACCCACATCGAGCACGACGGCTCCCGGCTTCACGGCCGACGCCGTCACGATTCCGGGCACACCGGCTGCGGCGACGATGACATCGGCAGTGCGCAGCAGGTCGTCGAGGCCGACGGTCCCGGTGTGGGTGAGCGTCACTGTCGCGTTGAACTCGCGGCGGGTGAGCAGCGGACCGATCGCCCGGCCGACGGTGACCCCACGGCCGACGACCACAACGTGCTTGCCTGCGAGCTCGATGCCGTGCCGCTGCATCAGTTCGATCGCCCCACGGGGCGTGCACGGCAGTGGCGTGTGGATCGGCCGGTTCACATTGAGAACGAGCCGCCCGAGGTTGGTCGGGTGCAGTCCGTCTGCATCCTTCTCCGGGTCGACCCGCTCGAGGATCGCATCGGTGTCGATGTGTGCAGGCAGGGGCAGCTGCACGATGTATCCGGTGCAGGCCGGGTCGGCATTGAGCTCGTCGAGCACGACCTCGAGTTCCTCTTGCGTGATCGACTCGGGCAGATCGCGACGGATCGACTCGATCCCGACCTCAGCGCAGTCACGGTGCTTGCCTGCGACATACCACTGCGAGCCAGGATCCGAACCGACGAGCACGGTGCCGAGCCCGGGCACGACGCCCCGTTCGCGGAGAGCGGTGACGCGCTCCTTCAGCTCGGATTTGATGACGGATGCGACGGCTTTCCCGTCGAGGATCCGAGCGGTCACTGGGCGAGACCCGGGTACAGCGGGAACCGGTCGGTGAGCGCCTTCACCCGCGTGCGCAGGGAAGGAATGTCTGCACCGGGCTTGAGAGCGGTGGCGATGACGTCGGCGACCTCGGTGAATTCGGCATCGTCGAAACCACGGGTGGCGAGAGCAGGCGTTCCGATCCGAAGACCTGACGTGACCATCGGCGGGCGGGGGTCGAACGGAACCGAGTTGCGGTTCACGGTGATGCCGACCTCGTGGAGCGCGTCCTCGGCCTGCTGGCCGTTGATCTCGGAGTGACGCAGGTCCGCGAGCACGAGGTGCACATCGGTTCCGCCGGTGAGCACGTCGATGCCAGCGGCACGGGAGTCGTCAGCAGTGAGTCGCTCAGCGAGGATGTGTGCACCACGGAGGGTGCGCTCCTGGCGGTCAGTGAACTCCGGCTGGGCCGCGAGCAGGAACGCGGTCGCCTTCGCTGCGATGACGTGCATGAGCGGGCCCCCCTGCTGGCCGGGAAACACGTTGGAGTTGAGCTTCTTGGCGAGCTCCATGTCACGGCTGAGGATGATTCCCGAGCGCGGCCCGGCGAGGGTCTTGTGCACCGTCGACGACACGACGTCGGCGAACGGGATGGGCGACGGGTGCAGGCCGGCTGCGACGAGTCCGGCGAAGTGTGCCATGTCGACCCAGAGCTTCGCGCCGACCTCATCGGCGATGGCACGGAATGCGGCGAAGTCGAGCTGACGCGGGTACGCCGACCAGCCGGCGATGATGACCTGCGGACGGTGCTCGAGCGCCTTGTCGCGCACGACGTTCATGTCGACGAGGAACGTCTCGGGATCGACACCGTACGACACGGCGTTATAGAGCTTGCCGGAGAAGTTGAGCTTCATACCGTGGGTGAGGTGACCGCCATGGGCGAGCTCGAGACCGAGGATGGTGTCGCCAGGAGTGGCGATCGCCGAGAGCACGGCGGCGTTCGCGGTCGCTCCCGAGTGGGGCTGGACGTTCGCGTATGCGGCGCCGAAGAGGCTCTTGGCCCGTTCGATGGCGAGCGATTCGGCGATGTCGACATACTCGCATCCGCCGTAGTAGCGGCGACCGGGGTAGCCCTCTGCATACTTGTTGGTGAGCACGCTGCCCTGGGACTGCAGCACGGAGACGGGTACGAAGTTCTCGCTGGCGATCATCTCGAGGTAATCGCGCTGACGCCCGAGTTCCTGCTCGAGGACGGCGGCGATCTCCGGGTCGACCTCGGAGAGAGGCGCATTGAACGTTGAGGACAAAACTGGCTCCTTTAGACAGCGGCGGACAAATTCAAGGTAATCCGTATCAACCCAGGCGTTCGGCCGAATCCGTGTCAGTCGCTCCCCGATGGTGACCATCCGAGGCGGGAATCACTCCCCGCCTGCACGCCAGTTACGACAGTCCGATCATAGCAGCGGATGCGATCCGGCCCACCTCTCGGCTGTCGGCACCGCCGGCCGGACCGGCACACTTTTCCGGACGGTCAGGCACCTCACCGATGTCGAACGGTCGTGGTTCACGGGCGAAGATCACCCGATCAGCACACCGTCCGCGGAATCGGCGCCCGCGCGTGCTTGGATAGTGCCCACACCCCCCGATGACCCCACCAGAGGAGCGTCTGACCCATGAGCCCGGTACGCATCATCCCGCAACCGACCGATCTGCACGCGATCGCCAGCGAAACGCCGTTCACGCTGGTCGAGTCGTCGCGAATCCTCGCAACGGGAGCAGCAGCATCCGTCGGCGATCTTCTGGCCGGGATCCTGCGCCCCAGCACCGGCTACAGGCTTCCCGTGCAGGACCCCACCGATTCCGACCCGGCCGGGGCGGCTGACATCACACTGCATCTCGACCCGGCAGACGCCCCAGACCTCGGCGCGGAAGGCTATCGTCTGGTCTCCGCAGGAGACGGGGCAACCCTCACAGCCGCGACACCCGCCGGCCTGTTCTATGCGGTGCAGTCGCTCCGCCAGCTGTTCCCGGCTGCGATCGAGCGGCGATCGGTGCAGAGTGAAGCCTGGCAGGCCCCCGCCGCCGTCATCACCGACCGCCCGCGATTCACCTGGCGGGGCGCGATGCTCGACGTCGCGCGCCACTTCTTCGACCCGGATGCCGTCAAACACTTCATCGACGAGATCGTCCTGTTCAAGATCAACGTGCTCCACCTCCACCTCACCGATGACCAGGGCTGGCGCATCCCCATCACCGGTCGGCCGGAACTCACCGGCATCGGCGCCTCCACCGAAGTCGGAGGCGGGCCGGGAGGTTCGTACACCGAAGAGGAATACGCGGACATCGTCGCGTACGCCGCCGAGCGGTTCATCACCGTCGTTCCGGAGATCGACGTCCCTGGCCACACGAATGCCGCGCTCAGCGCATACGCGGACCTCAACGCAGATGACACCGCCCGCGAACCGTACACCGGCATCGACGTGGGGTTCTCCAGCCTCGACGTAGACAGCGCGTCCACCTGGCAGTTCCTCGACGAGATCTTCCGGTCTGTCGCTGCGCAGACGCCCGGCCCCTACCTGCACATCGGTGGAGACGAATCGCACACGACGCCGCCTGAACAATTCCCCGGTTTCATCGCGAGGGCAACGGCGCTCGTTGCGCGTCACGGCAAGATCCCGATCGCCTGGCATGAAGCCGGGCGCAGTCGGGATCTCGCGCCGGGAACGATCGGGCAATACTGGAGCTTCGTCGAACCGCAAGAGAATGCGGCCGAGCTGGCGACATCCTTCGTCGAGCAGGGTGGGTCGCTCATCCTCTCCCCCGCCGACGTCGCCTACCTCGACATCACCTACGACGAATCGACGCCGATCGGCCAGGCCTGGGCCGGCGGACCGACCTCGGTCCGCGACGCTTACGAGTGGGAACCGGGTGCCATTCTCGCCGGAGTGACGGATGACGCGATCCTCGGGGTCGAGGCGCCGTTGTGGACCGAGACCGTAGCCACGCCGGCAGACATCGACTTTCTGACATTCCCCCGGCTGGCCGCGATCGCCGAGATCGCCTGGTCGGTCGCGCCGCCAGCGCAGGGGCGCGACTGGGAGCACTTCTCCGGCCGCCTCGATTCCTGGTACCCGCGCTTCAGCGCCCTGGGAATCAGCGCCTTCGATCCGTCTGGCGTTTCGTCGTCAACTCTGGAATGATCGATAGTGATTGGAAAACATGCATTTCAATCACTATCGATCAAACTGCGGCGCTGAGCCGACAATGGCAGGAGTTTCCATGACGACATCCCCCGGCGCCTGGATGAGAGAAGAGCTCGGCAGCCAGCCCGAAGTCTGGAGCCGCGCAGTCGAGCTCACGGCCGAACGCGCCTTGCTGCCCGCGGTCGGCCAGCGCATCGCCGTCGTCGGGTGTGGAACGTCGTGGTTCATGGCCCAGTCGTACGCCGCCCTGCGTGAGGGCGCCGGGCAGGGCGAGACCGATGCCTTCGCGGCATCAGAAGCGTTCCTCGATCGTGACTACGACGCGGTCATCGCGATCACCCGCTCCGGCACCACCTCCGAGGTGCTCGAACTGGTCGACGGCCTCCGCGGGCGGATCAGGACCATCGGCATCGTCGGGGACGTCTCCAGCCCGCTCGTCGACCTCGCCGACGACATCATCGGACTCCCGTTCGCCGACGAAAAGAGCGTCGTGCAGACGCGCTTCGCCACCACGGCACTCACCCTCCTGCGTGCGTCGACCGGAGCGGATGTCACCGATTCGATCCGCGACGCCGAGCGGGCGTTGGGCGAAGACCTCTCCCCCGAACTGATCGACGCTGAGCAGGTCACCTTCCTCGGGCGGGACTGGACCGTCGGCATCGCCCATGAAGCCGCCCTGAAGATGCGCGAATCCTGCCAGGCGTGGACCGAGTCATACCCGGCCATGGAATACAGGCACGGACCGCTCGCCATCGCCGCACCCGGTCGGGCCGTCTGGATGTTCGGCGACGCCCCGTCCGGCCTCGACGCCGACATCGCCGTCACCGGCGCCAGGTTCGAGAACTCCGACCTCGATCCACTGGCCGACCTCGTACGGGCGCACCGGGTCGCGCTCGAACGTTCGCTGGCCGCCGGACTCAACCCGGATCTTCCCCGCAACCTCACCCGGTCTGTCATCCTCGACGCATGACCACTGCTTCTCTTCTCGGTGAAGGTTCCGCCGTCCTCGCCTTCGACGTCGGCGGAACAGACACCAAAGCCGGCCTGATCGACGAGCACGGCGTGCTGCGCGAGGTCGTGCGGGTTCCGACGCCGTACAGCACCGATGGCAGCGGCGACGCGGTCGTTGCGCAGCTGACCGTCCTGGCCAGGGGCTTCGCTGATCGGTTCCCCGACATCCAGCCGGAGGCCGCAGGGCTCATCGTCCCCGGTCTCGTCGACGACGAGGCCGGAGTGGGCAGGTACGCCGAGAACCTCGGCTGGCGTGACGTGCCGTTCCGCGACCAGGCGAGCGCGGCGCTCGGCGTTCCCGTCGCGTTCACCCACGACGTGCGTGCGGCCGGAACGGCGGAGTACAGGCTCGGAGCCGCCGGGAACTACGCCGATGTCCTGGTCGTCGTGATCGGAACCGGCATCGCGAGCGCCATCTTTCTCGACGGTATGCCGTACTCGGCACACGGCTACGCCGGTGAGATCGGCCATGCGGTCATCGAACCCGGTGGGAACGCGTGCGCGTGCGGCGGCAACGGATGCCTCGAATCGATCGGTTCCGCCGGCGCCATCACCCGGCTCTACAACCGCGATGCTGCCGCGCAGGTCAACGGAGCCCGGGAGGTTCTCGACCGGGCTCGCGCCGGAGACGTTCTCGCGGCATCCGTCTGGAAGGACGCGACCGATGCCATCGGACTCGCCCTGGCCCAGTCCGTCGCCCTGCTCGCCCCTGAGGCGATCGTGCTCGGCGGCGGCCTTGCCCAGGCCGGCGCAGCACTCTTCGAACCGGTCGAAGAACGGATGAACTCCCTGCTCACGTTCCACCGTCGACCTGTTCTTCTCCTCGCCTCGGTCGGAGAGAATGCCGGGCTCGTCGGTGCGGCGATCGGCGCTCGCGAGCGCCTCGCCGGGGTGCGCTCATGATCCTCACCGTCACCGCCAACCCGGCGCTCGACAGCACCGTCACCCTCGACGAGCTCGACCTCGGCGAGACCCACCGGGTCGCCCCCGCTGTGACCCGTGCCGGCGGCAAAGGCATCAACGTCGCCAGGGTGCTCGCTCAGCGCGGCTTCGCCACCGTGGCCGTCGCTCCCGTGGGCGAAGACGACCTCGCCGAATTCGAACGGGACCTGGGCGATATCCCCTCCGTGCTCCTTCCCGTGCCCGGTCCTCTCCGCCGGTCGATGGCGATCGTCGAGACCTCTGCCGGGCGCACCACCGTGCTCAACGAGACCGGCCGCATCGCGCCGGAGGGAACCTGGTCGCTGGTGCTGGATGCCGTACGGTCCCGTCTCTCAGACATCCGCTGCCTCGTCGTCTCGGGGAGCATCCCTCCTGGAGCACCGGATTCGATCGTCGCCGACCTCGTCGCGCTCGCTCACACCGCGGGGGTGCCGACGATTGCAGACGCATCCGGGTCACACCTGCTGACCGCCGCTGCCGCCGGGGCCGGTCTGCTGAAACCCAACCGTCGGGAACTCGCCGAGGCCACGGGCGAGGCGGACCCGCTGGCCGGTGCCCGCGCGCTCCAGGCGGCGGGAGCAGGACTCATCCTCGTCTCACTCGGAGAGGACGGCATGATGGCCGTCCCCAGAGACGGCACCGTCTGGCGGGCCACGCTCGACGCCGTGCTGCCGGGGAACCCCACGGGTGCAGGGGATGCCGCCGTCGCCGGCGCAGCATCAGTGATCGGCGCCGGTGTCGGCGACGTCCGTGCCATTCTCTCCCGAGCCGCCGCATGGGGTGCCGCCGCCGTGCTCGAACCGCAGGCGGGGAGCATCCACCCCGACTGCGACGCCCTCGAACGTCGACTCACCCTGACAACCCGCTCCAGCTGACGAGGTCCCAACCATGCCACTCACCCCCACACGCACCCTCGTCGCCCGCGCGGCGGCCGATCACACCGGGGTCGGCGCGTTCAACGTGATCTCCCTCGAGACCGCTGAGGGCCTCGTCTCGGCGGCCGAGCGCTCCGGTCGGGGCGTGATCCTGCAGATTTCGGAGAACTGCATCGCGTACCACGGCGGGCTTGAGCCGATCGCGGCCGCCACCCTCGCGATCGCAGCCGCTTCGACGGCCGACGTCGCCGTGCACCTCGACCACGCAACCGATGAGACGCTCGCCATCCGGGCCATCGATCAGGGCTTCGGTTCGGTGATGTTCGACGGCGCGCACCTCGAGTACTCCGACAACGTCGCCGCCACCCGGCGCGTCGTCGCGGCAGCACACGCGACCGGCGTCTTCGTCGAGGCTGAGCTCGGAACCATCGGGGGCAAGGACGGCGCGCACGCACCCGGAGTGCGCACCGACCCCGCAGAAGCCGCCGCGTTCGCCGCTGAAACGGGCGTCGACGCCCTGGCGGTTGCGGTCGGCTCGTCACACGCCATGTCGAACCGAGACGCGTCTCTCGACATCGACCTCATCGCCCGGATCGCCGAAGCCGTGCCCGCACCCCTCGTGCTGCACGGATCGAGCGGTGTCCCGGACGACCAGATCGTGCTCGCTATCGCCGCAGGGATGACCAAGATCAACGTCTCCACCCACCTCAACGGTTTCTTCACCCGCGCGGTCCGCGACGCCCTCGACGCCGACCCCGCCCTCGTCGACTCCCGGCGATACCTCGCCGCGGGGCGAACCGCTCTGAGCGCCGAAGCGGAGCGCCTGCTCACCTTGTTCGCGACGCGTCCAGCCGGATGAATCGCGCCGACCGCCTGTTCGCGCCGCTCAGCGCCGCTGCCTGCATCGACGCCGGCATCGACGCAGCGCAGGTCGACGCGTTCACAGCCACGGGTATCACCGTTATCGTTGCCCCGTGACCACAGCTTCCGCAGCACCGTTCATCGTGCACTCCGCCACCCTCATCGCCGACGGTACCGTTTCGACAGACGGCTGGGTCGCCGTCTCCGACGGGATCATCTCCGAGGTCGGCATCGGCACCGGCTGGCATTCCCGTTTTCCCGACGCCACCCCTACCGTCGTCGACGCCGGTGGAGCGTACCTCAGCCCCGGTTTCATCGACATCCACTGCCACGGCGGAGGCGGGCGTTCGTTCGGTGACGACGTCGACGGCATCCGGACCGCCCTCGCTGTCCATCGCGCAGCAGGCACCACCCGGTCGGTGCTCTCCCTCGTCACGGCGCCGGTCGACGAGCTGATCACCCAGCTCGGCGTCATCGCCGACCTCGCCGCCGCCGACGCCACGATCCTCGGCTCGCACCTCGAGGGGCCGTTCCTCGACCCGGGCCACAAGGGAGCGCACGACCCCGCCCTGCTCCGAGCGCCGGACTCCGACACGGTCGCCCGGCTTATCGATGCTGCTCGCGGCACGCTCAGGCAGGTCACCCTGGCGCCTGAGCTGCCCGGCGGGCTCGACGCCATCCGTCAGCTCGCCGACGCGGGCGTCACGGCGGCCATCGGACACACCGACGCCGACGTCGACCAGGCGCGGCACGCTTTCGACGCGGGAGCTGGCATCCTCACCCATGCGTTCAACGCGATGAACGGCCTGCATCACCGCGCCCCCGGCCCGGTCGCGGCGGCCACGTCGAGTGAGTCGGTCGTGCTCGAACTCATCAACGACGGCGTCCACGTGCACCCCGAAGTGGTCCGCATCGCTTTCGCGGCAGCTCCGGGGCGAATCGCGCTCGTGACGGATGCCATGGCCGCTGCGGGATCCGACGACGGCGTCTACCGGTTGGGGACGCTCGACGTCACCGTGACCGACGGGGTCGCGAGGCTCAGCGACGGGAGCTCGATCGCCGGCTCGACACTCACCCTCGACGCGGCGCTCCGGCGCGCAGTGACCGAGGTGGGAATCAGCCTGGCCGACGCGGTCTCCGCCCTGACGGCGACTCCCGCCCGGGCGATCGGGCGCGGAGCGGACCTCGGCCGGATCGCCGCAGGATACGCGGCCGACCTCGTGCTCCTCGACGCAGACCTGTCGGTCACCGCGGTCTGGGCAGCAGGCGAACGCCTGCGCTGACCCCGGGGCCCGAGCCGTGGCTCCTAGTCCTCAGCCGGCGCTGCGCTGCTCTCCTCGGCGAGCGACGACGATCGCCCCGCGGCCGCCCGACGGGAGGATGCGTCCTGTTCGGCCCGGTCGATGCTCTCGGCAAGCTCGTCGCGAACGAGCAGCTCCCGTCGCACGTGATCCGAGCGATAGGCTGCGCGACCGACCATGTGAGCGGAGATCGGCGCCGTGAGGCTTTGGAAGATGATGATCGCGGTGATGAGGGCGAACGAGCCGACGCTGATCGAGTTCAGGGCGATGTCGAGACAGATGGCCATGAGACCGAGGATCTGCGGCTTCGTTGCTGCGTGCAGTCGTGACAGCACGTCAGGAAAACGGAACAGCCCGACCCCGGCTGCCGCGCACATCAGCGCGGCGAGGAGGATGAGGAAGACGGTGATTCCATCGCGGATGCCGTCGGGGATCATGCTTCGTCCTGCTGAGCCATGAACCGGGCGAAGCTCACCGAGCCGACGAAGCCGAATGCAGCGAGCACGAGCATCACCGGAAGTGAATCGGTGTGGTGGTTGAGGGCCATCTCAGTGCCGAGCACACACATGATGGTGACGATGAACACGTCTGTGGCGATGACGCGGTCGAGCAGGCTCGGCCCGCGGATGATCCGGTAGAGGGCGGAGACACCGCCAATGCTGAACAGCACTCCGGCGAGAATGAGGGCGATCTGCATCAGGAGGGCCTTTCCCTGCTCGCACGGGTGAGTTCGTTGGGCTGGTTCACGCGCCAGACGTCGTCGCGGGATCCGATGGCCATGACCAGGCGCCTCTCGGTGGCGAACACCTTCCCCCGGTAGTCCTCGAGTTCCTCGTCGGTCCTGACGTCGATGACGTGGACGTAGAGCACGGATTCCTCACGGTCGATGTCGACGACGAGCGATCCTGGAACGAGTGAGATGGACTCGGCCGTGAGCATCATGATGAGGTCGGAGCGGGTGTCGAGCGGGATGGCGAGGATCGCACTCGACGGGCTGAAACCGGGCTTGACGACGAGCCAGGCGACTCCGATCGACGCCCGGACGATGTCAACGATGAGTCGCAGGAAGAACACCAGCAGGAACCAGGGGTTCACCCGGCCGGAGAGGTCGATCGCCGGCAGATAGAACAGCAGCGAGACGAGGATGGCGAGGACGACCCCGGTGAGCACGCTCAGCGGAGTGAACTGGCCCCACACGAGGCACCACAGAACCACCAGTCCGGCGAGGAGAGCGAGCTGGCTCCGCAGGCTGGTGCGGCGAGGCGATTCCGGACTCACTGGATGCCTCCGGGGAAGACGGATTCGACGTAGGTCGACTCGTTGCCCGTGTTCGCTGCGGCGCGGGACGCCAGTTCGAAGAGTGGTCCGGCGAAGACGGTCAGTCCGATCGTCAGTGCCACCATTCCGGTGGTCGCAGCAACCATGAGGGCGGGTACACGCTTCGATCCCACGGTCTCCCCCTCGTCTTCCGGGCCTTCGGCCAGCGAATCGAGAAGCGGTGACGAATACCCGGCAACGTCGGCACTCGAACGCCAGAACGCCATGTTCCACACTCTCACGAGCGCGTACAGGGTGAGAAGGGAGGTCAGCGCCCCGGCCCCGATCAGCACGTAGCTGAGGGGGGTTCCGAGTTCGACGCCGGCCTGGAACAGGCCGACCTTGCCCAGGAAGCCCGAGAACGGGGGAATTCCCCCGAGGTTCATCGCTCCGATGAAGAAAAGTACCGAGACGAGCGGTGACGCCCGCAGGATGCCGCCGAGCCGGTTGATCGATGTCGTTCCGCCCACGCGCTCCACCAGTCCCGTCGCGAGGAACAGCGTGGTCTGCACCGTGATGTGGTGGACGATGTAGAAGATGGTTGCGGCGAGCGCCGCGGTCGACCCGATCGAGATGCCGAAGATCATGTACCCGATGTGGCTGACCAGGGTGAACGACAGCAGCCGTTTGATGTCGGCTTGCGCGAGTGCTCCGAGCACGCCGACGATGAGCGTGAGGAACGCGATCACCATGAGCGGTATGTCGATGTCGACGTCGGTGAACAGGACAGTGTCTGTGCGGATGATGGCGTAGACGCCCACCTTGGTGAGCAACCCGGCGAACACCGCCGTGACCGGTGCTGGAGCCGTCGGGTAGGAGTCCGGCAGCCAGAACGACATCGGGAACACCGCCGCCTTCACACAGAAGGCCGTGAGCAGGGCGATGCAGAGGATCAGTTGCACGTCGGCGGGCAGGTCGCGGACGCGCTCGGCGATGAGCGCCATCGTCACCGTCCCGGTCGCCGCGTAGATGAACGCGATCGCGGCCAGGAAAATGATCGACGAGGTCAGGCTGATGATGATGTAGGTCACGCCTGCACGGATACGGGCACCGGTGCCTGCGAGGGTGAGCAGAACGTAACTCGCGGCGAGCAGCATTTCGAATGCCACATACATGTTGAACAGGTCACCGGCAACGAAGGCGTCGAACACGCCTGCGGCCAGGATCAGATAGGTGGGATGGAAGATCGACACCGGCGTCTCGCGGTCGCCATCGGCGATACCCTGCCCGACGGCGAAGATGAGAACGCCGAGGAGCATGAGCGCCGAGATCAGCACCATGATCACCGCGAGCCGATCAGCGACGAGGACGATACCGAACGGCGCATCCCACCCGCCGATCTCGACGACGACGGTGCCGTGGGTGTCGACGTGGGCGAGAAGGATGATGGCGAGAACCGTCACAGCGGTCAGGCTGAGCGTCGACACCGCGATCTGGGCACGGCGGAACCGGCCGAGGACGAGTGCGACAGCAGCGCCGGCCAGCGGCAGGAGCACGACGAGGGGGACGATGGCGTTCATCTGGCCTCCTCTTCGGGTTTCGGTTCGCTGTCGACCGGGGGTGTCGGGTCCACCTCGATGGGCGCGGCGGCATCCGACCGTTCGTTGCTGGCGTCGAGGACCTCCTGCACGGCGGCGTCGTCCAGGTCGACCGCATCGAAGGTGGCATCCGTCGCCGCCTCGGTGTCGTCGACGTGCTGGTCTGGCACCACATCACCCTGGTCGCCGAGCTGGGCCAGCCACCAGGACCGGTAGATGAGAGCGAGCACGAACGCGGTGATGCCGAAGTTGATGACGATGGCCGTCAGCATGAGTACCTGAGGGACCGGGTCGGCCATGGCCGCGTCGGATGCGGTTCCTGTGACGATCGGTGCGCTTCCGTTCTCCCCTCCCACGATCAGGATGAGCAGGTTGGTGGCGTTGCCGACGAGCATGAAACCGATGAGCACCCGGGTCAGGCTGCGTTCGAGCATGACGGTGATGCCGACGGCGTACATCACGGCCATGAGGATGATGAGGGTGAGCGAGGCGGTCATCGGGTGGCCTCGGTCTCTGAGAAGTCGTCGCGGGATTCGGCCGACAGGTCGGCTTCCTCCTGCTGGCGGTCGATCTCAGCGCCGAGGCTGCGGAGAATGTCGAGGGTGAGGCCCACCACGACGAGGTACACCCCGAAGTCGAAGATCGTCGACGTGCCGAACGACAGGTGACCGAGGAGCGGCACATCGGTCTCGAAGTAGGCGGACTGCAGTGCCTCGGCCCCGAAGAACAGGGAGCCGATGGCTGTTCCGACGGCGAGCACGATGCCGGCGCCGAGGATCTTCCCCGCATCGACGGGGATGGCTTCGGCGAGTTCGAATCGTCCGCCGGCGAGATATCGCGCGACGAGCGCAAGACCGGCGAGAAGGCCACCGGCGAAACCGCCTCCAGGCGAGTTGTGCCCGGCGAAGAGGAAGTAGATGGACACGACGATCGCCGGGTGGAAGAGCAGCCGGACGAGCACCTCGAGCAGCACGGACCGGTGGTCAGGGGCAAGGGTGCGACCGGCGAGCAGCCAGCTCATCCGGTTGGAGCTCGCCTCGGCGCCCGGAGCGACCGGGTCGGTGAGTACCTTGCGCCTGTTGCGCCCTCTGCGCTGCTGCTTCGACCCGCTGAGCCGTGGAAGCGGACCGGCACGGCCGGTGACGAAGAGGAGACTGGCGATTCCCGTCGCGACGACGACGAGCACGGCGATCTCGCCCATGGTGTCCCACGCACGGATGTCGACGAGCACCACGTTGACGATGTTCCTGCCGTGGCCCTCCTCGAAGGCGAGCCTCGGCCATTCGCCCGCGATGCTCTCCTCCTGGCGCGCGCCGAGTGCGATGACGGCGACGATCGCCATGATGACGCCGACACTGATGCCGACGGCCGAGCGGAGGATGCGTTTCACCGGTTTGTTGCGCTGCGCGATCTTGATCGGCAGGCGCCGGAGAACGAGCACGAAGACGACGAGGGTGACGAGTTCGACAAGGGCCTGAGTGAGGGCGATGTCCGGGGCTCCGTGCAGGGCGAAGAGGGCGACCATGCCGAAACCGGTGGCGCCGACGAGCAGAACTGCCGACATCCGTTGCGTCGCCTGCCCGGCCATGACAGCGGCGATGGCCATCGCTGCCGCGATGAACATCTGCTGCGGATAGTCGAAGAGTCGGATGCTGTCTGGCCAGGTCCTGTTCATGGTCGCGGCCGCGCCGAGGGTGACCACGAAGACCACGAGGATCGTTCCGAGGTACTGCGGGAGACCGCCGCGCTGGGCGAAGAGCGTCGTCCTGGCTGAGAGCCGGTCGATGAACCGTACGCTCATCCAGTATCCACGCGACATGTCCATCGTCGGCGGGACCGCTTCCTGCATGCGAGCGACCCACCTGCGGCGCCAGAACAGGGCGAGACCGGCGAGCACGACGACAGCCGAGATACCGAGGGCCGGTTCGAGGCCGTGCCAGAGAGCGAGGTGGTAGTCGCCGTCACCCATCGTGTCCGCGTACGGCTCGAGCGCCGTCGAGACCGGGGCGGCCGCGAAGCCGAGGGCGATGGTGATTCCGGAGAGGATAGCGGGGGCGATGAGGATTCCCCAGCCGTCCGCGTGGAGCGTGCACGGCTCGACTCCCGGGCGTGAGGCGAACGCGCCCCAGAAGAACCGGGCGCTGTATGCAACGGTGAGGACCGAGCCGACCGCTGTTCCGATCAGCGCCACCCAGCCCCAGACATCGCCGGCGAGCGCGGCTTCGAGGAACGCGCTGAACACGGCTTCCTTGGCCACGAAGCCGAACAGCGGCGGGATTCCGGCCATCGACGCGACCGCGACGAAGGCGATGACCGCGAGCGACCGGTTGCGTCGGCCAACGCCCGAAAGCTGCCGCCAGTCCCTCGTTCCTGCGCGGTGGTCGATGATTCCGACGATGAGGAAGAGCGCGGCCTTGTAGAGAGCGTGTGCCAGCAGGAGCGCGGCACCCGCGAGACCGGCATCCCGCCCTCCGAAGCCGACGATCACCATGAGGAAGCCGAGCTGGCTGACGGTGCCGTATGCAAGGACGAGTTTGAGATCGTATTGCCGGAGCGAACGCCACGCCCCGACAAGCATGGCCCAGACACCGAGTCCGATGAGCACGGGCGCCCAGCCCGGGGTGTCTGCATAGCCGGGAGCGAACCGGGCGACGAGGTAGATGCCGGCCTTGACCATCGCGGCGGCGTGCAGGTAGGCGCTCACCGGCGTCGGAGCCGCCATGGCGGCGGGGAGCCAGAAGTGGAACGGCACGATCGCCGATTTGGAGAGAGCGCCGACGAGGATGAGCAGGATGGCCACGGTGGTCGCCGGGCCGGTGAGCCCGGCGTCGATGATGGCGGCCATCGATGTGGTTCCGGCCTGCACGCTGATCATCACGACGCCGACGAGCATGATGAGCCCGCCGAGCGTGGTGACGAGGAGGGCCTGGAGCGCGGCCCCCCTGCTCTCCTTGCGGTCGACGTAGTGACCGATCAGGAGGTACGACAGAACGCTCGTGATCTCCCAGAACATGAACATGACGAGGATGTCGTCTGCGGTGACGAGTCCGTACATCGTTCCGGCGAACGCGAGCAGCAATGCGGCGAACCGGCCGAGCCCTGATTCGTCTTTCGAGAAGTACCTGGCGCAGTAGACCAGCACGAGGCCGCCGATGCCGGTCACGATGAGGGCGAGCAGCCAGGCGAGAGTGTCGACCCGGAACGACAGCGAGATTCCCAGTTGAGGAATCCACTCGTATGATTCGGTGACCTCTCCACCGCTGAGCACCGTCGGGGTCTGTGTGAGGGTGTAGGCGAATGCCGCGAACGGCAGGACAGAGATCAGGTAGAAGACCCGGGTGGACATGACCCGCGTGAGCGTCCTGGTGGCGCACGAAACGACGAGGAAGGCCAGCAGGATCAGCGCCATGGAGGTCTCTCGGTTGCGTCAGGGTGTCCGTCCAGTTTAACCGGTGAACCGGAGCCGGCTGACCATGGACTGTCGGCCCGGGCGGGTCAGCCGCGTCTCGCCGAGAGTCGCAGGGTGACCAGGACGACGGCGAGACCGAGCACGACAAGTGCGACGTTCGCGACCGGGAGTGCACCGAGACCGCGACTGTCGAGCAGCACCGCGCCGAGAAGCGCACCCCCGCCGATGCCGAGGTTGAACGCCGTCGTGTAGAACGCGCTTGCGGTGTCACGGAACCGGGCGCTCGCGGTCTGCAGGAGCCGCGTCTGCAGCAGCGGCGGGACCAGCCCGAACGCGAGACCCCAGAGCAGAACGCCGACGAGTGAGATCCACAGCGATCCGGCGCTGACCGCCAGAACCCCGACGATCGCGGCGCTCACGGTGAGCGCCATCACGAGACCGCCACTGGTGTGGCGCGCGAACACGGTTCCCGTCAACACGAGCCCGAGCGCCCCGGCGATGCCGTACCCGAAGAGCACGACGCTGAGGTGCTCGGGTGCGATGCCGATCCGATCGATGAGGTACGGGGCGATGTAGGTGTAGAACGCGTAGTTGCCGATCATCACGATGGCTACCGTCACGCACAGGAGCAGGACGGGAAGGACAGACGGATCGCGTTTCGCCGTCGCATCCGCTGCCGGTTTCGGATCACGCTCTACCGGGGGAAGCCAGCGGATCACGGCGAGCGCTCCGACGAACAGCGCGCAGGCGATGGCCGCGAACGCCCACCGCCAGCCGATGCTCTGCCCGAGAGCCGTCCCGAGTGGAACACCGAGGACGAGAGCGATGGTGCCACCGGCGAGCGTGATCGACACGGCGCGGGCGATGTGTTCGCGGTCGACGAGGTGCGCGGAGTACGCCGGAACCATGGCCCAGAACAGACCGTGTGCGAGTCCGCCGAGTATCCGGGTGGCGACGACGAGTTCGTACGTAGGCGCGACGGCCGTCAGGAGATTGCTCAGGCCGAGGATGACGAGGATGGCGACCATCAGCGCGTGGCGCGGCACCCGGGCTGTCAGCGCGGTGAGCGGCGCGCTCGACACCACGACGGTGAAAGCGAACACGGTGACGAGCAACCCCACCTGTGACGGGGTGACGCCGAGCGAACTGCTCATCTCAGGGAGCAGACCGGTCGGGATCATCTCGCTCGAGATGGAGAGGAAGACCGTCGCGGACAGGGCGATCAGGCCGATCCACGGGAAGGGACGCGGTCCGGGCGGGGGCTGTATCGCGCGGGGCGCGACAGGAAGAGGAGAAGTGGTCATCGGTGAATCCAACGACGGCGTTCACTCGGTCGCGGAGTCCGCATGATCCGAGTTCGTCTACGCGCCGATGTGCGCGCCCAGGGCCAAGCGGAATGCGCCGACCACCGTCCAGTGTACCCGAGACCAGCGGCAACAGACAGTGCAGCTGCCTGTCCTGCAATAGCCTTGGAGGATGACTGCTGACGTCGCCCCGCGCGAACACCTCAACCACTGGGTCCTCACCTTCGTGTGCGCCGACCAGCCGGGCATCGTGCACGCCATCAGCGGGGCTATCGTCTCGGCGAGAGGCAACATCACCGAGAGCCAGCAGTTCTCGAGCGCTGACACCGGCCGGTTCTTCATGCGGCTCCAGGTCGAGTCTCCCGGCGACCGCGCCGAGTTCGAGTCCGTGATCGCCCCAGTGGCTGACCGTTACGGCATGACCTGGCGACTCGACGTGGTCGGTCGCCCGCTGCGGACCCTCGTTCTCGCGTCGACGGCCGCCCACTGCGTCAACGATCTGCTGTTCCGTCAGCGCGCGGGGCAGCTGAGCGTCGAGATCCCCCTTGTTCTCTCCAACCACGGCAGCCTCCGTGACCTCGCCGCGTTCTACGGTGTGCCGTTCGAGTCGCAGCCAGTGACGGATGCACCTTCGAAGGCCGCGTTCGAGAAGCGCATCCTCGACGCCGTCGACGAGTTCGACATCGAACTCGTCGTCCTCGCCAGGTACATGCAGATCCTCTCCCCCGAACTGTGCGAGCGACTCGCCGGTCGCGCCATCAACATCCATCACTCGTTCCTGCCCGGTTTCAAGGGCGCCAACCCGTACCGGCAGGCGCACGCCCGCGGGGTCAAGCTCATCGGCGCGACCGCCCACTTCGTCACGAGCGACCTCGACGAGGGACCGATCATCGAGCAGAACGTCGTGCGGGTCGACCATTCCAGGAACGCAGCCGAACTCGTGGCCATCGGCCAGGACGAGGAGAGCCGCACGCTCACCCAGGCTGTGAAGTGGTTCGCGGAGGATCGCGTGCTGCTCGACGGCGCCCGCACGATCATCTTCAAGTGACGAGCATCTACACTGGACCGGTGCCGGAATCCACTGATCATGTCTCGCTCACCCCGAACGACATCCTGAGGTTCTTCCTCGAAATCTTCGCCGTCGTCAGCCTCGCCATCTGGGGTTTCTCCGCCTGGCCGTTGCCGTGGAACATCGTGCTCGGCATCGCACTTCCCGCTGTCGCCATCCTGCTCTGGGCGTTGTTCCGCTCGCCGAAGGCCGTCTTCTCGATCGATGTGTTCGGTAAGGCCATCGTCGAGATCGCCGTGATGGGCGCGGCCGCGCTGG
This sequence comes from Mycetocola sp. CAN_C7, assembly GCF_015752285.1. Taxonomy (NCBI): domain Bacteria; kingdom Bacillati; phylum Actinomycetota; class Actinomycetes; order Micrococcales; family Microbacteriaceae; genus Mycetocola; species Mycetocola sp. CAN_C7. The sequence continues at coordinate 194,840 of NZ_JADOUY010000004.1, read as the reverse complement.
CCTGGTGGGATCTGGGCGTCCCCGTCGTCGCGATCGTCTTCGGCGTTCTCGCCGTGATCAGCGGTGTGGTGAACGGCCGCAGGGAACTGTCGGAATGACCGTCGTCGACCGGCTCGTCGCCGCCCTCGGCGATGCAGTGTCGACGGATGCCGCCGCGCTGGCGGTCACACAGGCAGACAAATCAGGCCACCGGTCGCTGTCAGCTCCGCTGGCCGTCGTCTCGGCCAGGTCGATCGCTGACGTCCAGGAAACGATGCGTATCGCGACGGCGACCGGAACACCCGTGGTCACCCGCGGCGCCGGTACCGGCCTCGCAGGCGCCTCGATCGCATCCGGCGGCGAGATCGTGCTTTCCACCCTCGCCATGGACCGCGTCCTGGAAATCAACGAAGCAGACCAACTCGCGGTCATCGAGCCCGGAATCCTCAACGGAGCGTTCAACGGAATCCTCGCCGGCCACGGCTTCTGGTTCGCACCAGACCCGGCGTCGAAGGCGATCTCCACCGTCGGCGGCAACATCGCCACCAACGCCGGCGGCCTCCTCTGCGCCAAATACGGGGTGACCCGCGACGCCGTACTCGGCCTCAAGGTCGTCCTTGCGGACGGTCGTCTGCTCGATCTCGGCCACCGCAGCGTGAAGGGCGTCACCGGCTTCGACCTCACCGCCCTGATGGTGGGGTCTGAGGGACTCCTCGGCGTCATCGTCGAGGCGACCGTGCGAATCCGGCGTGCCGTCCCCGGTACGATCGCCACCGTCGCTGCGTACTTCCCGACCGTGACGGATGCCGCAGCTGCCGCGGCCGCAATCACGGCAGCGGGCATCCAGCCGGCCGTGATGGAACTGATGGACTCCGCATCACTGGCGGCGGTGGCGTCGCTTCTCGGCCTCGCGAACACCGCACCAGGTGAGGCGCACCTGGTCGTGCAGACCGACGGCGCGGCGGCATCCGAAGAGGCAGACGCAGCGCTCGCGGTGATCCGCTCACTCGGTGGCCGCGCCGATCTCTCCATTGACCCCGTCGAAGGGGAACGGCTGCTCGCTGTGCGTCGCGCGATGCACCCGGCCATGGAGGCGCTCGGCACGACCCTGATCGAGGACGTCTCGGTTCCGCGCACGGCACTCCCGGCGATGTTCGCGGAGATCGTGCGGATCGAGCAGCTCTACGGCATCCGCATCCCGACCGTCGCCCACGCAGGGGACGGCAACCTCCACCCCAACTTCATCTTCGAGGGGCCGGACGTTCCCGATCACATCTGGCAGGCGGCTGACGACCTGTTCTCAACGGCACTGAGACTCGGCGGAACGCTCACCGGAGAGCATGGCATCGGCATCCTCAAGAAACGCTGGCTGGGTCAGGAGCTCGGGGAGGACCAACTCGAGCTGCAACGGCAGATCAAGAAGGTGTTCGACCCGCAGGGCATCCTCAACCCCGGCAAGGTCTTCTGAAGCGACCATCCGTGGCTGGATTCCCGACCACGAGACGGCGACCCCCGGCCATCTCGGCCACGCGACCTCGTCTAGATGCCCTGCCCACGAGGCGCAGCATCGTGAAAGGCGGCAGCCCGGACACAGGCAATCCCGACCACGAGACGGCGACCCCCGGCCATCTCGGCCACGCGACCTCGTCTAGATGCCCTGCCACCCGGGCTTGTTGGCGTAGGTGTAGCGGTAGTAGTCCGCGAGCCGGAGCTTCGATGCCGCCGCTTCATCAACGACCACCGTTGCGTGCGGGTGCAACTGGATCGCTGACCCGGGAACCATGGCGGCCAGAGGTCCTTCGAGCGACGCGGCGATGGCATCCGCTTTTCCTTCGCCGAACGCGAGCAGCACCAGGTGCCGTGCCCGGAGGATCGTCCCGAGACCCTGGGTGATGCAGTGCATCGGAACCTGATCGGGGGAGTCGAAGAAGCGCGCATTGTCTCGACGGGTCTGTTCCGTCAGGGTTTTCACCCGGGTGAGTGACGCGAACGACGAACCGGGCTCGTTGAATCCGATGTGTCCGTCTGTGCCGACACCGAGGATCTGCAGGTCGACTCCCCCGGCAGCCACCAGGGCTTTCTCGTAGTCGGATCCGGCTGACTCGATGGTTTCGGAGCGTCCGTCCGGCACGTGGATCCTGTGGGGATCGAGACCGATCGGTTCGACGACCTCGCGGGTGATCACCGAGCGGTAGCTCTCCGGATGTGACACGGCCAGGCCGACGTACTCGTCGAGCGCGAAGCCGGACACCCCGGCGAGCTCGAGGCCGCCTGCGCGTTGCGCGAGAGCCTGGTAGACCGGCAACGGCGTCGATCCGGTGGCGAGGCCGAGTACGGCATCTGGCTTGCGTGTTATCAGCGCGGCGATCGCATCCGCGACGAGTTCCCCGGCCGCCTGCGCGTTCCCGACGATCACTACTTCTGCCACAGTCGCCTGCCTTCCCCGTTGATTGTTCTCAGTCTGGCAGAAGGCGGCTCTCGGTTTGCTCCCGGACCCTGCTGCTAGTGTTTTCGGATTCCCTCCCATCGACCAGAGGATTCTCCGTGCCCAGAAATCGCTTCAGAACAGCATCCGTTCTCGGTGTCGTCGCCGTCGGCGGGCTTCTGCTCACCGGGTGCGCCGGCGGCCAGAGCACGGCTGACGCCTGCTCCATCGTTCAGACCACCATGGTTCAGGCGCAGGAAGACCTGAGCGCGAGCGTCGCCGAGTTCGGCAACGACCCCGAGGCCGGCGCGACCGCCGTTGACGATCTCGCAACGGCGTTCTCCGACGCGAACGGCAAGATCTCGAACACCGAGGTCAAGACCACGACCGACAAGGCAGAGAAGGCACTGGATGCTTTCGCCGCCGAGATGGAGAAAGCGGCAGCCGACCAGGCCAACGTCGACTCCGACGCGCTCACCGATGCTCTCGGCGACATCGAAACGACCTTCACCGACGTGCAGGAGGTCTGCGGAGCCTGACTCCCCGGCCGAAAAACGAAAATGCCCCCGATCAGGTGATCGGGGGCATTTCGTGTTTCCGGGGTGTCAGCCCAGGCGGGCCTTGAGGTTCGCCGTGATCTCAGCGAGGAATTCCTCGGTGGTCTGGTAGGCCTGTTCGGGGCCGACAAGGAGCGCGAGGTCTTTGGTCATCTTGCCCGACTCGACGGTCTTGATGACGACGTCTTCGAGGGTGTTGGCGAACTCGATGAGCGCATCGTTGCCGTCCAGCTTGCCGCGGTGCGAGAGCCCGCGGGTCCAGGCGAAGATCGACGCGATCGGGTTGGTCGACGTCGGCTTGCCCTGCTGGTGCATGCGGTAGTGACGGGTCACTGTCCCGTGTGCGGCCTCGGCCTCGACGACCCTGCCGTCTGGAGTCGCGAGCACGCTCGTCATGAGACCCAGCGAGCCGAAGCCCTGTGCGACGGTGTCGGACTGCACGTCGCCGTCGTAGTTCTTGCACGCCCAGACGTAGCCGCCCTCCCACTTCATGGCTGAGGCAACCATGTCGTCGATGAGACGGTGCTCGTATGTCAGCCCTGCAGCGTCGAACTGCTCCTTGAACTCGGCGTCGAAGATCTCCTGGAAGATGTCCTTGAACCGGCCGTCGTATGCCTTGAGGATGGTGTTCTTCGTGGAGAGGTACACCGGGTAGTTGCGGGTGAGACCGTAGTTGAGGCTCGCACGGGCGAAGTCACGGATGGACGCGTCGAGGTTGTACTGCACCTGGGCGATACCGTCGCCAGGCGACTGGAAGACCTCGAACTTCTGCGGCTCCGAACCGTCTTCGGGAGTGAACTCGACGGTGAGCGTGCCCTTGCCCTTGAACAGGAAGTCGGTGGCGCGGTACTGGTCGCCGAACGCGTGACGGCCGATGATGATCGGCTTGTTCCAGCCGGGAACCAGGCGCGGGATGTTCGAGATGATGATCGGCTCGCGGAAGATGACGCCACCGAGGATGTTGCGGATGGTCCCGTTCGGGCTTCTCCACATCTTCTTCAGGCCGAACTCCTCGACACGGGCCTCGTCCGGCGTGATGGTCGCGCACTTGACGCCGACGCCGTGCTTCTGGATGGCGTGCGCAGCGTCGATGGTGATCTGGTCGTCGGTCTCGTCGCGCTTCTCGATGCCGAGATCGTAGTACTCGAGGTTCACGTCGAGGTACGGGTGGATCAGGGTGTCCTTGATGGACTGCCAGATGATGCGGGTCATCTCGTCGCCGTCGAGTTCGACGACGGTGCCTTCAACCTTAATTTTTGACAATGGAGAGCTCCTAGCTTGTGGGGCCTGACGGGCCGCGGACAAGCTTACCCGAGAGCGGCAACTGTCTTGATATCGAGAGATCTCGACGACGCGGAAAGTAACGCTGCTACCCGATCTCAGGCGCTTCCGGATACCCTTGAACCATGCCTGAGCTCAGACTTGAAGAACTGTCCGCCTCAACGATCGTCGCTGTGAACGCGCTCACACTCAAGCCCGGCCAGGAACAGTTCGTCGCCCCGGTGTCGTATTCGGTCGCGGCTGCCGTCGTCAACCCGGAGACCAGCTGGCAGCGGGTCATCCTCGACGGCGAGGAAGTCGTCGGATTCGTGCAGGCCAATTTCGACCAGGACGGGCAGGACGAGTTTGCCAGCATTCTCTGGCGAATCAATGTCGATGCAGACGACCAGGGTCGCGGGGTCGGCACGTATGCCGTCAAAGCGCTGAGCGAGGAGGCGGCGAAACGCGGCTTCGATCATGTCAACGTGATCTATGAGCCCGGGGAATCCGGCCCTGAAGCCTTCTTCCTGCGCGTCGGTTTCGAGCCGGTCGGAGAGACCCAGTACGGCGAAACCATCGGTGTCCGCACGCTCTGACGACGAGCGGATGTCTCCGGACGACTTCGTCGACGCCGTCCTCGATGTCGTCGCGACGATTCCGCCCGGGCGCGTGATGAGCTACGGCCAGGTTGCCGCCACGTTCGGCTCCCGATCGGCCCGCGGCGTCGGACGCGTTCTGGCGCACCACGGCAGTGAGGTTCCCTGGTGGCGCGTGGTCAGGGCGGGAGGACTCCCTCCGTCCGGCCACGATTCCGAAGCGCTCGAGCACTACCGCGCGGAGGCGACCCCGCTCGCCACGCGGGCCGACGGCGGTTACCGACTGGCGGCATCCGCGTTCGTGTGAGGTACAGGAGATCGCACGGTTATCAGGATGCTTTCGCAGCATCGGCCCTGACAATCGTGCGCCCCCGAACTAGACCAACGAGTCCCGCCAGGCCGCGTGCAGTTGTGCGAACCGTCCGGTGCCCGAGATGAGGTCGCGCGGGGTGCCGTCCTCCACGATGCGGCCGTGCTCCATCACGAGCACACGGTCGGCGATCGCCACCGTCGACAACCGGTGGGCGATGATCACGGCCGTACGGTCGGCGAGCAGCGTCTGCAACGCTTCCTGTACCAGCCGCTCGCTCGGGATGTCGAGTGAAGCGGTGGCCTCGTCGAGGATGAGAACGGACGGATCGGCCAGGAATGCCCTGGCGAACGAGATGAGCTGCCGCTGCCCGGCTGACACCCGGCCGCCCCGCTTGTTCACGTCGGTTTCGTAGCCGTTCGGCAGCGCACGAATGAACGTGTCGGCGCCGACCGCCCGCGCGGCCGCCGTGATCTCGTCACGAGTGGCATCCGGTTTTCCGATTGCGATGTTGTCTGCGACCGAGCCGGAGAACAGGTACGCCTCCTGGGTGACCATGACGATGGCTCGCCGCAGGTCCTTGGGATGGAGGTCTCGCAGGTCGACGTCGTCGAGCGTCACCGTTCCGTCTGTCGGGTCGTAGAAGCGCGAGATGAGCTTCGCGAGCGTCGACTTGCCCGCGCCGGTCGAACCGACGAGCGCGATGGTCTGTCCGGCGGGGATGTCGAGGGTGAACTCGGGCAGAACGACCGTGTCGCCCTTGTATGCGAAGGTGACCGCGTCGAAGCTCACGTGTCCGCGAGCCGTCCAGAGGTCGATGGGTTCGATGGGGTCAGGAACGGTCGGCTTCTCCTCGAGCACGCCGGAGATCTTCTCCAGAGCTGCCGCTGCAGACTGGTAGGAGTTGTAGAACATCGCCATCTCCTCCATCGGGTCGAAGAACCGGCGGGTGTACAGCACCACAGCGAGCAGCGCACCGATGGCGAGCGAACCGTCGACCACCCTGAAGGCACCGATGAGCAGCACCGTCGCGACGGCGACGTTCCCGATGAGCACAAGGCCGGGGTCGAAGACCCCGAACAGCTGGATCACCCGCGCGTTGACGTCGCGGTAGTCCTCGACGATCGCACCGAACTCCTTCTCGTTGCGCTTCTCCTTGCGGAACGCCTTCACGGCACGAATGCCGGTCATCGTTTCGACGAACTGCACGATGACTCGGGCCGATTGCACGCGCGACTGCCTGAACAGCACCTGCGAGCGTTTCTGGAACCACCGGGTCAGGATGTACAGCGGAATCAGCGCCCCGAGCAGCACGAGGCCGCTGGTGCCGTCGAGAAGGAACAACGCGATGCCCGTGAACAGCATGTAGAGAAACCCGGAGACGAGCTGGTTGATGCCGGAGTCGAGGAGTTCCCTGATGGCGTCGAGGTCGCTGGTCTGGCGCGAGATGATCCGCCCGGACGTGTAGCTCTCGTGGAACTCGAGGCTCAGTTTCTGGGTCTGGAGGAACACCCGTTTGCGCAGGTCGATGAGGATCGTCTGGCTGATCCGGGCGCTGAGCACCGTGTACCAGGCGATCAGGCCGGCACCGGCGATACCGGTCACGAGGTAGATCCCGACGATGAGGAACGCTGGCATCCAGTCGTTCTGCTCGAGAACCGCCGGCAGCCCCCTGTCGATGCCGAACGCGATCAGTGCCGGTCCGGCCACCTGTGCGGCCGTCGACACGACGACGACGAGCATGGTGAGCACGACCCGCAGTCGCAATGGGCGCAGCAGCGACCCGAGCAGCCGCAGCGAGCGCGACCGGATCTGGGCGCTCTCGCTTGTGCTGAAGTCGTCGCGCTCTTCGCCTTCGACGCCCTGGACTGAGGTGTTGGTCATGCTCCCGCCTCCACGGAATCGGCGTCGGCCGTCGATTCATCGAGTCTCTTGTCGATCTGATCTGCTGCTTCGCGTTTCTCTTCGTCTTCAAGGCTGGAGATCACGAACTTGTAGTGCTCGTTCGTCGCGAGGAGTGCGCTGTGTCGTCCGACAGCGGTCACGCGGCCGTTTTCAAGCAGGGCGACCCGGTCGGCCAGCATCACCGTCGACGGACGGTGAGCGACGATGAGAGCCGTCGTCGAGGCGAGCACGCGGCGCAGCGCCGCTTCCACGAGCGCTTCGGTGTCGACGTCGAGCGCTGAGAGCGGGTCGTCGAGCACGAGGACGGCCGGCCTGGCTGCCACCGCACGGGCGAGCGCCAGTCGCTGACGCTGCCCGCCCGAGAGACTGAGTCCCTCTTCACCGACCCGGGTTTCGACGCCCTCAGGCAGGTCGCGGACGAAGTTGGCCTGCGCGATGTCGAGCGCCTCGTCGAGCACGGCCTCGGCCTCAGGACTGCGGGGGTCGAGATCACCCCGGCCGAGAAGGACGTTCTCCCGAACGGACGCCGAGAACAGGATCGCGTCTTCGAAGGCCATGGCGATGTGCCTGCGAAGTTCCTCGCGGGTGAGGTCGCGAACGTCCACCCCATCGAGCTTCACGGCGCCGCCGGTCACGTCGTAGAGCCGTGTGGTGAGCGCGGTCAGCGTCGACTTGCCCGACCCTGTCAGTCCGACGAGCGCCATGGTCTCCCCCGGCTCGAGCGTCAGGGTGACGCCGTCGAGCAGGTCGGGGAAGCGTTCGGGCGAATCCTGGTACCGGAAGTGGGTGTCCTCGAAGCTGAGCCGGCCGCGCGGGTCTCGGATGGTCTTCGGATGTTCCGGGTCGGTGATCGAGTTCGGGGTGTCGAGCACCTCGAAGAAGCGGTCGGTCGCTGTCCGCGTGTCGAAGGTCATCGAGAGCAGGAAGCCGATCGACTCGATCGGGAAGCGGAGAACGGTCGCCGTGGCGAAGAACGCGAACAACTGGCCGACCGAGATCTCGCCGGTCGACGCCAGCCACACCCCGGTGAGCAGGCAGAGTGCGAATGCGACGTCTGGCAGGAGCAGCAGCCACAGCCAGATACCGGCGATGGCCTTGGCCTTCTCGATCTCGGTGCCGCGCAGGCTCTCCGCCTGCGACTCGAAATTGCGCAGCGCGTACTTTCCCCGGCCGAACGCCTTGAGCACCCGGATGCCGTGAACGGACTCTTCGACGGCGGTCGCGAGGTCACCCGCCTGGTCCTGGCTGCGACGGGCGATGACCGAGTACTTCTTCTCGAAGACGAACCCGTAGATCCAGATCGGCACAGCGAGCACGAGGAAGATCGTGCCGAGCAGCCAGTGCCAGTAGAACAACACGACGGCGCCGATGACGATGGTGACCGTGTTGACGACGAGAAGGACGAGGCCGAACGACAACCACCGCCTGATGAGGTTGAGGTCGCTGACCGCGCGGGAGAGCAACTGACCCGACTGCCACCGGTCGTGGAACGACACCGGCAGGTCCTGAAGCCGGGCGTACAGCGCGTTGCGCATTCCGGCCTCGACATATGTTCCCGGCTTGAGAACAAACCACCGCCGGAGCGCGATCATGATGGCTTCGAGCACACCGAGCCCGAGTACGGCAAGCACCGCCCACCAGATCTGTGAGGTGTCACCGGTCGCCAGTGGACCGTCGACGAGGGCTTCGAGGATCAGCGGAATTCCGAGCGCGACGAGGCCGGCACCGAGCGCGGCGACCATGCCGAGCGCGATGCGCGGCAGGGCTTTGCGCGCATACGGCAGGATGCGCCACAGCGCTGCGGCTGTCGACAGCTCGGACTTATGGGACTTCTTGTCGTCAGTGAGACGAGGCATGTGAGGACTTCTCTTCCGTGCGCTGCCGGCAGAAAGGCAGCGCGGTATGTTCCCGGAATGCGGGGGTGCTCACCTGTGGTGAACGTCGAACGATGGCGAGGGATTCCGGACTACCGGAATTCAGCGGGCCGCGCTTCGGCGCGGAGAAGCCGGGTCAGGCACCCACGACGGCCGGTCGGCGCACGGCGAGTGCACCACGGACTGAGACACGCGATACCGTCGACCCTGATGTCGGCGCGGCGATGTGATACGTCATGACAGTCCTCCTCGAACCACAGTTCTTTCTGCTCTGCTGCCCCCTGCAGCACGCCGCCGGTCGAACGAACGACCAGGCGCTGAACCGCGACAGCCTTTTACCCTATGCCCGGATCGCACCGAGGGGCAAGAACTATTTTCGGCTCAGCGCACGCGGACCGACAGGCAGGTGACGCAGCCCTCGAGCTTCTCGAATTCGCTGACGTCGACGCTGACCACCGTGTACCCGCGGTCTTCGAGCAGGGCAGCCGTTGCCGGGGCCGACGACGACAGCAGCACCGTGTCATCTGACAGTGCGACGACGGCAACGCCTTCGCGCTCGGGAACAGCGAGGAAATGCGGAAAGAAGGCCGGGTCGTCGACGAGGTCGGGGTGACCGATGATCGTTCCGTCTGGCAACGCTGTCATGGTGGACTTCAGATGGAGCGCCCGGGTGACCGGAACGGCCACGACCGAATACCCGAGTGGTGCTGCGATCGCGCGGAGCTGCCGGATGCCGTCGGCGTTGCTCCGGCTGGAACGGCCCACGTACAGGGTCGAACCGACCTTGAGCACGTCGCCGCCCTCGAGCGTTCCCGGGCTCATGATGCGTTCGATGGTGAGACCGAGGTCCGTAGCCGTCTCTTCAGCGGCCTCGGTTTCACCGCGGCGGCTGTCGGTTCCCGCGCGGGTGACCACGGCGGTGCCGCCGAGGAGCACCAGGGTGTCCTCGACGAAGACGGAATCCGGCAGTGAATCGGCGAAGCCGACCTCGCGGGTCGTCCAGCCGTTTTCCTCGAGAGCAGAGACGTATCCGTCCCACTGCTTGTCGGCGAGCTCGGTGTCGACGTCTGAGCGTTCGAGGTGAGTCAGCTGGCCGTCGGCGAGGTTCGCTGCGGGCATCCGGACGAGGGCGATGCGTCGCTCGGCGACCGGGACCGCACTGCGCCCGCCTGCGATGCGGTTGTAGACGGCCCGGCCGATGGTCGCGGCGAGGACGGTGATGACGACGACGTAGACACCGTTGATGCTGACGAAGGTGCTCCAGAGGTAACTGATCGTCTCGGCGTCGAGGGCGAACCCTCCTGCGACGGTGGTGATGCCTGTTCCGATGAGGCAGGCGACGATTCCGGTGAAGAGCCCTGCTGCCAGCGCCGTGTACCAGCGTGTCATCCCGCCGACGATCCCGAAGACGAACAGCAGCACAACGCTGAACACGGTGGCAAGGAAGTAGAAGTCGCTGACCTGGCCGATCACCGCCGCCTGGTACTCCTGGGCGATGAAGAAGATGAACACGCTCGCCGCGTGCGTGACCACACCGACGGAGAGAGCGGCCAGAGCGGAAGAAACGAGCCGTCGGCCCCACGAAACAGTCATGGGCTCGAGCCTAGCCTCCTGCGGGAGTGGCACGGTGCGCGTGCGACACCCACAGGAGACGACTCAGGAGTCTCCCGGCCGGTTCATACCCGACTCAGTGGAAGAAGTGGCGCTCTCCGGTGAAATACATGGTCACGCCGGCAGCCTGGGCTGCCGCGATGACCTCAGGGTCGCGGACGGAACCGCCCGGCTGCACGACGGCGCGGACCCCGGCGTCGAGAAGCACCTGCAGACCGTCGGCGAACGGGAAGAACGCGTCGGACGCGGCCACGGATCCGGCGGCACGGTCGCCCGCGCGGGTGACGGCGAGCTGGCAGGAGTCGACCCGGTTCACCTGTCCCATTCCGACACCGACGGATGCTCCATGGCTGGCGAGCAGGATGGCATTCGATTTCACCGAACGGCAGGCCTTCCACGCAAAGGCGAGGTCGGCGAGCGTCTCGGCGTCTGCCGGTTCGCCGGCCGCGAGCGTCCAGGTCGAGCTGACCGATTCGCGGGGGAAGCGGTCAGCCTGCTGGACGAGGATGCCGCCTGACACCTGCTTGGCCTCGAGGGGCTCAGGCGTGAAGCCCTCGGGCAGTCGGAGGATTCGGAGGTTCTTCTTCGTCCGCAGCACGTCGAGCGCATCCTCGTCGAAGCCGGGGGCGACGAGCACCTCGGTGAAGATCTCCTTGATCGTTTCGGCCATCTTGAGCGTGACCATGCGGTTGGCGGCGATGACACCACCGAACGCCGACACCGGGTCGCACGCGTGCGCACGGCTGTGTGCGCTGGCGATGGCATCAGGGGCTTTCGGCGCTGCGACCGCGATGCCGCACGGGTTGGCGTGCTTGATGATGGCAACGGCCGGCTCGGTGAAGTCGTAGGCGGCGCGCACGGCGGCGTCAGCGTCGACGAAGTTGTTGTAGCTCATCTCCTTGCCGTTCAGCTGTGTCGCCTGCGCGATGCCCTGGCCGCCTGAGCGGAGGTACAGCGCTGCTTCCTGGTGGGAGTTCTCGCCGTAGCGAAGAACGTGCGCGAGTTCGGCCTGGATCGTCAGCGAGGCCCCGAAGCCTTCAGCGGTGTCGGTGAACCAGCCGGCGACGGCAGTGTCGTATGCGGCGGTGTGTGAGAACGCCCTCGCGGCGAATTCACGCCGCTGTGCGAGTGTCGTACCGCCGGTGTTCACCGCCTCGATGACTTCCGCGTAACTGGCCGGAGACACGACGATGGCCACGTTCGGATGGTTCTTCGCTGCGGCCCGGACCATCGCGGGTCCCCCGATGTCGATCTGCTCGACCACGTCGTCGTTCTCCGCACCACTGGCGACGGTTTCGACGAACGGATACAGGTTGACGACGACCAGCTGGAACGGCTCGACGCCGAGGTCGTCGAGTTGCTGCTCGTGCGAAGCCAGCCTGAGGTCGGCGAGGAGCCCGGCGTGCACCGACGGGTGCAGCGTCTTGACCCGGCCGTCGAGCGATTCAGGGAAGCCGGTGACGTTGGCGACGTCGACGACATCGAAGCCGGCGGTTCTGATCGTCTGCGCGGTCGAACCCGTCGAGACGATCTCGATGCCCGCTCCGGCGAGCGACCGGGCCAGGTCGATGAGGCCGGTCTTGTCGCTGACCGAGATCAGCGCGCGTTTGATGGGGACGATGTCGCGTTCCCGGTAGAGGCTCTTGTCGTGACTGGGGCCTGCCATGGTTACTCCTTGATTGAGGCGGGAAGACGGGTCGACAGCGCGGTGAGGTCGAGTCCGTTGGCGATGTCGAGCACGGTCTGCACCAGCAGCCGCCGCTCGACGGGTTTGATGCGTTCATGAAGTTCGTGTTCGGTGTCACCGGGGAGCACTGGGACGCGTTCCTGCACGATGATCGGACCCTGGTCGACTCCGTTGTCGACGACGATGATGGATGCTCCGGTCTGGTCGACACCGGCGCGGATGGCGTCGCGAACACCGTGGGCGCCGGGGAACTCAGGCAGGTAGGCCGGGTGGGTGTTGATGAGGTTCGGCGCCAGCGCGTCGACGACCTTCGGCGGCACGAGGCGCATCAGACCGCTGAGAACAACGAGGTCCGGTTCCCAGACCCGGATCTGCTCGAGGAGCGCATCACCCCAGGCCGCGCGGGAATCGTACGAGCCGTACGGCACCGTGAATGACGGGATGCCGTACGCTTCGGCGTGCTGCAGGCCGGGTGCCTCGCGGTCAGCCCCGACCGCGACCACGCGCGCGGGGTAGGCCGCGTCGGCGGAGGCGTCAAGGAGAGCACGGAGGTTGGACCCCGTGCCCGAGATCAGCACGACGATTTTCAGCACAGGCCGATTCTACCGGTGAGCGCCCGGTCGCCCAGCCAGATGTCGCGCCGCTCAGCGGGAACGGTCTGCGGTCCGGAGGGAGACGGGCGCGTGGCGCTCACCAGACGACGTCGAACCGGATGCCATACCGATCGCGGCGGCGACACTCACTTCGACGGCGGTGAACGCGGCGACAAGCCAGGGGTTCGGCCCGACGTCGACGAGTCGCCCGGGCCCGACGGCTCCGCCCGCGAACCAGGCGAGCAATCCGAGCATCACACCGGACACCACACCGATGCCGACGGCCGCGAGCAGGAGACGCCCGACCAGCGGGCGCCCGCGGAGGGCGGCGATGAGGCGCGGTCGCACCAGGGTTGCCGCGAGGAATCCGATCGCGACGGGAACGAGGAGACCGAGGAATCCGAAGGTGAGGTCGCCGCTCGGGACAGCGCCGAGAATCGGGAGCCCGGGAATCGGTCCGACGATCGTGTTCACCGGAGAGATGGAACTCCCGGTGCCGAGGGCGAATCCGGGGCCAACGAGCCACGAGGCCGCCCAGACGACGAGGTTGGGGACGAACGCGATCTGGGCCAGTGTCGTCACCGCACCCCCGGCGACCCCGAGCTGGGCGCTCTGGTACAGACTCGTCACGAGACCGAAGTTTCCGAGGATGAGCAGGCCGAGGAGCACGGCTGACACCCCGACGATGCCGGTGACTGCTGCGACTCCCCCGCGGAGGGCAGCACCGACCACCGCCCGGTCGAACCGGTCGAACTTCTCGTCGAGCCGGTCCTGGATCCGCTCGGCAAGGCGACCGATCCTGCCATCGTGGCCGGCCGGCATCCGGTGCCACCCGCGAACGACTCCGATGGCGAGACCGAGTCCGTAGACGAGCGCAGGGAAGATCACGGCCTGGGCAAGTGACGGGCTGAGAGCACGGTCGGCAGCGCTGACGGCAGTGACGGTGGCCAGCACGACAACGGTGCCGATTCCGGCCGCCACGGCGCTCTGCCAGTACCGTGTGGCCGCAGCCCGTACTCCGGCGCGCGCGCCCATGACCACCGAGAACAGGGTGAGGGCGAGCGGGGCGAGACTGACGGTGAACGGGTCGGCCGCTGCCGGTAGACCGGTCCCTGCGACGACGGCCGATGGGAGTTCGACCTGGATTGCGACCCCGTTTCCGAGGAGCCAGATGTCGACGGCTGCGCGCCACAGCGAGAACCAGTCTGCGGAGAATCCGTGTTCGATGGCCCACAGCAGGGTGAGCGGAACAAGGGAGATGCCGATGCCGATGGCCACGGTGATGAGGGCCTCGAGCGCGGCGAGCAGGGCTGTCGTTGTGCGGTTCATTCGACTCGAAGTTTAGCTGGCCGTTAGCCGGAACCCCGGCCGGAACACGACGAAGGGCGGCAGTTTCCTGCCGCCCTTCGGTGCGCGAACGCGGTCGGGCTAGAGTCCGGCGATGATCTCGCGCATGAGGCGTGCTGCCTCAGACGGGGTCTTGCCGACCTTGACGCCCGCAGCCTCGAGAGCTTCCTGCTTGGCTGCAGCCGTGCCGGCAGAGCCGGAGACGATGGCGCCGGCGTGGCCCATGGTCTTGCCCTCAGGTGCGGTGAAACCGGCGACGTATCCGACGACGGGCTTGGTGACGTGCGCCTTGATGTAGTCGGCGGCACGCTCTTCAGCGTCTCCACCGATCTCACCGATCATGACGATCGCCTGGGTTTCGGGGTCGGCCTCGAACGCGGCGAGGGCGTCGATGTGCGTGGTACCGATGATTGGGTCTCCGCCGATGCCGATCGCCGTCGAGAACCCGATCTCACGAAGTTCGTACATCATCTGGTAGGTCAGGGTGCCCGACTTGGAGACGAGTCCGATCGGACCCTTGCCCGTGATGTTCGCGGGGGTGATTCCGACGAGAGCCTCACCAGGGGTGATGATGCCGGGGCAGTTCGGGCCGATGATCCGGGTCGTGTTGCCCTTCTTCTGCGCGTAGGCCCAGAATTCGGCCGAATCGCCGACAGGGACTCCCTCGGTGATGATGACGAGCAGGGGGATCTCAGCGTCGATGGCTTCGATCACAGCATTCTTGGTGAATGCCGGCGGCACGAAGGCGATCGACACGTCTGCGCCGGTCTTTTCCATCGCCTCCGCGACGGTGCCGAAGACGGGCAGTTCGACGTCACCGTGGAGGACGGTGGTGCCGGCCTTGCGCGCGTTGACGCCGCCGACGACGTTGGTGCCTGCCTTGAGCATCAGAGCGGTGTGCTTGGTGCCTTCACCGCCGGTGATGCCCTGGACGATGACCTTGGAATCCTTGTTGAGGAAAATTGACATGTTTTCGTTCGTCCTTTTACTTCGAAGCCAGCTCGGCGGCCTTGTCGGCGCCTTCGTCCATGGTTGCGGCGAGGGTGACCAGCGGGTGGTTGGCCTCGTTGAGGATGCGGCGGCCTTCGTCGACGTTGTTGCCGTCGAGGCGGACGACGAGGGGCTTGTTGGCGGCTGAACCGAGTTCGGCGAGGGCGCCGACGATGCCCTTCGCTACAGCGTCGCATGCGGTGATGCCGCCGAAGACGTTGACGAAGACGCTCTTCACCTGCGGGTCGCCGAGGATGACGTCGAGGCCGGCAGCCATGACCTCTGCGGATGCTCCGCCGCCGATGTCGAGGAAGTTGGCGGGCTTCACGCCACCGTGGCTCTCGCCGGCGTATGCGACGACGTCGAGGGTCGACATGACCAGTCCTGCACCGTTTCCGATGACGCCGACTTCACCGTCGAGTTTGACGTAGTTGAGGTCGCTTGCCTTGGCTTTTGCCTCGAGCGGGTCTGCGGCGTCCTTGTCTTCGAGCTTCTCGTGTGAGGGGTGACGGAATCCGGCGTTCTCGTCGAGCGAGACCTTACCGTCGAGGGCGATGATGTCGCCTTCCTCGGTGAGGACGAGCGGGTTGACCTCGACGAGCGTGGCGTCTTCGCCGATGTAGACGTTGTAGAGCTTCACGAAGACGTCGGCGACCTTGTCGACGAGCTCAGCCGGGAAGTTCGCCGCAACCGCGATCTCGTGCGCCTTCGCGGCGTCGATGCCGTCGATCGGGTCGATCTCGATGCGGGCGAGAGCCTCGGGCCGTTCGACGGCGAGGACCTCGATTTCGACTCCACCCTCGACGCTGGTGAGCGAGAGGTAGGAACGGTTGGCCCGGTCGAGTAACACAGAGAAGTAGAACTCCTGGGCGATGCGGGCGCCGCCGGCGACCATGACGCGCTTGACGACGTGACCCTTGATGTCGAGTCCGAGGATGGCCTTCGCCGCCTCGAATGCCTCATCGGGCGTCTTCGCCACTTTGACGCCGCCGGCCTTGCCGCGGCCGCCGACCTTCACCTGGGCCTTGACGACGACGACTCCACCGAGCTTTTCGGCTGCGGCGCGCACCTCCTCCGGCGATTCGGCGACGATACCCGGCAACACCGGGACCTCGTATTTTTCGAACAGGTCTCGTGCCTGGTATTCGTAAAGATCCACGTGGGTTTCCGTTCCGCTGAGTGCATTGCTGATGTTCGCGTGAGGTGGCGGGCCCCCGGCGTCAGGTATCTCGATGCCGAGAGAATTTTGGCCGGTTCCACTCTACTTCGTCAGGGCGAACCGCGGGCACGCTGCGCAGGGGGCTGGACTACAGTGTCCCGGGTGAGCACTCTGCGCGACATCGCCGGCGATGCCGTCCTGATCGCCGGTGGCGGCCGGGCAATCCTGCTGCAGATCGCGGATCCGGCGGTCGGCGCCGGTGTTGCAGCTCACAGCGACTTTTCTTCCCGCCCTCTCGACCGGCTTCATGCCACGCTCACCTTCGTCTACACCCAGGTGTACGGAACCGACGCTGAGCGAGCTCTCGTGTCCAGGCAGGTGAACCGGGCCCATGGTCCTGTGGCAGGCGAGCGCTCGGCGGATGCTCCCTCCTATTCCGCTTTCGACCCCCACCTGCAACTCTGGGTCGCCGCGACCCTGTACGACACTGCCACCCGGGTTCACGACCTCGTCCACGGTCCACTCGAGGACGAAGCGGCCGAAGAGGTGTACGCGGAGTACGCGATCATCGGAACGGCACTGCAAATGCCTGCCGACCTCTGGCCGGAAACCCGTACGCACTTCCGTGCCTGGTTCGACCGACACATCGACGACCTCCACGTGACGGAAGAAGCCCGCGCTGTCTCCAGGGAGCTCCTCATGGCGCGTGCTGCTCCGCTGTGGGTGCGGGCGCTCCTGCCCACCGTGCGTCTGGTGACGGCCGGGCTGCTGCCTCAACGACTCCGAGAACCGTTCGGCTTCCGATGGACGCAACGGCAACAGCGCCGGTTCGATCGGATGCTTCGCGTCATCCGTTTCGTCTGGCCCAGAATTCCCCGGGGCATCCGTCACCTGCCCGTTCGGTTTTACCTCGGGCGGCTTCGCAGTTGAGCAGACACGGCGTTCATCCGCACCCGTTCCCGGCACCCGCGTTCATCCGTCGCTACGGCCAGGAACCCACGACCACAACCGGCACGCGCGACGGATGAACCGCTGTGCGGCCGAGAACGTACGTTCAGAGCGCGAGCGGCGGCGATTCGACCCCGGCGACGACCGCTTCTGCCGGGTCACTGCCGACAGCGACGATGCGGTTGTTCCCGTCGACGTGGACGACGCTCGGAGCGAGAGCCCGCGCCTCTTCTGTCGTCATCTGGCCGTAGGAGATGAGGATGACGAGGTCACCGACGTTCACCAGATGGGCGGCGGCGCCGTTGATGCCGATCACACCGCTGCCCCGCTCCCCCGCGATCGTGTAGGTCTCGAGCCGGTGACCGTTGGTCACGTCGACGATGGCGACGAGTTCGCCAGGGAGCATGTCTGCGGCGTCGAGCAGGTCGAGGTCGACCGTGACCGAGCCAACGTAGTGCAGGTCGGCATGGGTGACGGTTGCACGGTGGATCTTCCCCGTGAACATCGTGCGCAACATCAGATCTTCTCGATCGGGGCGATCTTGATGAGCAGTTTTTTGAGGCCGGCGGAGTCGAAGGCGACGTGGGCGATGCGCTTGGCGCCCTCGCCTGTGACGGTCTGCACCCGCCCGTCGCCGAAGTCGGAGTGACGGATGCGATCGCCAGAGGCGAGTTCGAGGTCACCGTTGTCTCGTACCTGGTTGGTGATGCGGTTCGGCCAGTCCCGCTTCTCGGTGAACGGCTTGTTGGCCAGGTCTCCGCCCGGATACCGCCCGCGGTTGGCGTTGAGCGCTCGAGGCTGGGAGCCACCGCGTGAGTTCGCCATGCCAGGCGACTGGCGCCACTCGATGAGCTCGGCCGGGATCTCCTGCAGGTAACGGCTCGGCATCGCCACTGCGGTCTCGCCGTACTGCGCCCGCGTCATCGCCAGCGACAGGTACAGCCGCTTGCGGGCGCGGGTGATGCCCACGTAGAACAGGCGGCGTTCCTCTGCTGGCCCGCCGGGTTCGGACGCCGACATCCGATGCGGGAGGAGATCTTCTTCGATTCCGGTGAGGAAGACGGCGTCGTATTCGAGCCCCTTCGCGGTGTGCAGAGTCATCAACGACACCGTTCCGCTGGAGTCGTCCAGGTCGTCTGCTGCAGCGACGAGGGACACTTCGGTGAGGAAGTCGACGAGCTCGCCGTCAGGGTTGTTGCGTTCGAAGTCCTTCGCGACGGCGACGAGCTCCTCGATGTTCTCGGCGCGCGCCTCGTCCTGCGGGTCGCGGGATGCCCGGAGCGCTTCGATCAGACCACTCTTCGTGACGAGCAACGAGAGGACCTCTGACACCTTCCCATCGGCGACGAGCTTCTCGCCCTCGTCGAGGAGAGCGGAGAGCGAGAGAATCGCGTTGGTGACCTTCGGTCCGAGCCCGAGCCCGGTGGCCTCGCGCATGGCCTCACGGAAACTGATGCCGTTGTCTTCGGCGAAGCTGAACAGTCCCGTCTCGGTGGCCGGGCCGATACCGCGCTTCGGGGTGTTGAGGATGCGACGGAGCGCGAGCATGTCTGCCGGATTCGCCACGGAGATGAGGTACGCCATGGCATCCTTCACCTCGGCACGCTCGTAGAACTTCGTGCCGCCCATGATCCGGTATGGCAGGGCCGACCTGATGAAGATCTCTTCAAGCGCACGGGTCTGCGAGTTGGTGCGGTAGAAGACAGCGACGTCGCTGTACGGGGTGCCGGCGGCGTGGAGCTTCTCGATTTCGTCTGCGACGAATTGTGCTTCGTCGTGGCCCGAGTAACCGGTGTAGCCGACGATTTTCTCGCCGTCGCCGACCGCTGTCCAGAGCTTCTTGTCCTTGCGGTCGAAGTTGTTGGCGATGACCGAGTTGGCGGCGGTCAGGATGTTCTGCGTCGAGCGGTAGTTCTGCTCGAGCAGAATCACCTTCGCACCGGTGAAGTCGCGCTCGAACTCGACGATGTTGCGGATGTCTGCGCCGCGGAACGCGTAGATCGACTGGTCGGAGTCGCCGACGACGGTGAGGGATGCTCCGTTGCCCGAGGCGACGAGTGCCCCGTCTTCGACAGCAGGCGGACGGGTGAGTTCGCGGATGAGCGCGTACTGGGCGTGGTTGGTGTCCTGGTACTCGTCGACGAGGACGTGGGCGAACCGGGTCCGGTATGCCGCGGCGACCTCGGGGAAGGCCCGGAACAGGAACACCGTCTGACCGATGAGATCGTCGAAGTCAAAGGCGTTCGCCGCGGTGAGTGCGCGGGTGTATGCCCGGAAGATCTGAACGAATGCCGCCTCGTTGGGGTCTTCCAGGTTGGCGTTCCGCGCATAGCTGTCGACGTCTGCCAGTTCGTTCTTGAGTTTGGAGATCTTGGCTGAGACGTTCGACGGGGTGAAGCCGAGGACGTCTGCGCCCTGCTCCTTGATGATCCGCTTGATGAGAACACGGGAGTCGGAGGAGTCGTAGATGGTGAAGTTCCTCGTGAAGCCGAAGTTCTCGGCTTCACGACGGAGAATGCGCACACAGGCGGAGTGGAAGGTGGAGATCCACATACCTTCTGCCGCCTGACCGACGAGCGCACGCACGCGTTCGCGCATCTCGGCCGCGGCCTTGTTGGTGAACGTGATGGCGAGGATCTGGCTCGGCCAGGCCTCGCGGTTCTCGAGCAGGCTCGCGATGCGGCGGGTGAGCACGCTCGTCTTGCCTGACCCTGCGCCTGCGACGATGAGCAGTGCTTGCCCGCGGTACTCCACGGCCTCGCGCTGTTGCGGGTTGAGTCCATCGAGGAGCCGGCTCCCCCCGGGCTGCGAACCGCCCGAGCCGGGCAGCGCGGTCGTCGACCGGCCGTCCAGAATGACGGGGGTCGCCGATGGGGTGCCTGCAGGGTGGGTGTTTGGGGTTGGAGTGCTCGCCATATCCCCTCCAGTTTAGGCCGGGAGACCGACACTGCCCGCCGCCGCGGTCATTCGCCGAATGTATCCCTCGCGGCAACACCGAGGTCGGGGTGATCGCAGAACACACCGTCGACGCCCGTCGCGATGATGCGCTGGAACTCCTCCTGCCAGTTGCCGTACTCCGATTTCTTCCCGTGCAGCCTGAACGGTCGGGAAAGGAAGGCGTTCTCGGGGCGCAGCGTCCAGGTGTAGACGGCGAGACCCCTGCGGTGGGCGCGCGCGACGAGGTCGCTCGACGCTCCATCTGCGAGCAGCACGGCCTTGTCGACGCTGATGCCGTCGAGACGGAACCCGTCTGTCGCAGCGGCGAGCGCATCCAGACCGGCATCCGTCAGGGAATCCGCATAGCGCGGAGCTGCGGTGCCATGGAGGGCGACCTGATCGAACGGCATGCCCTTCTTCTCGAGAAGGTAGACGTAGCTGGCCGCCTGGCCTCGAGCGAAGAGCTTCTGCAGAATGGTCTGTTCGAAGGCCTCGACGATCAGGTCGTTGCCGTCGCCGAAGGCGGTTCCGGCCAGCTCGGCTGCGAGCAGCTCATCGAGGGGCAGCCCGATCTGCTCGAAATAGGTGGCGTGCTTGATCTCGGCGACCAGTCCGAGCGCCCGCCCGGTCTGGTCGGAAGCCGCGTCGATGATCTCGAGCAGGTCGAGTAACCGCAGGATGCCGTTCGTCCCGTCGAAGCTCGCACTCGAACGTCGAAGGTCGGGAATGCGTTCGCTCGCCCGGAGCGTCGACAACTGTTGCCAGGTGAAGTCTTCGGTGAACCAGCCAGTCAACTCGACGCCGTCGACGGTCTTCGTGGTGCGGAGACCGTCGAACTCGGGACGGATCGCCACATCGGTGGTACCGGAGATCTCATTTTCGTGGCGCAGCACGAGCACGCCGTCCTTCGTCGCGACGATGTCGGGCTCGACGGCATCCGCGCCGAGGGCGAAGGCGAGTTCATACGACGACCGCGTGTGCTCGGGGCGATACCCGGGCGCCCCGCGATGGCCGATGATGAGGGGCCGGGCCGGTGTCATGGTCCGAGCCTAGTTCGCCCCTCTCCGCCGAGAGAGGATGCACTCGGAATACGCCCGTCATCCTCGATGTTTCTCAGGAAAGACCGCTAGATTGGGTGCAGGTTCCGCTTCGCGGTCCGACCACATTCCAGCCGTTACGACTGAGAAGGAACAACACAGACATGGCAATGAACAACCCGGCGTTCAACAACCCGGCATTCGCCCAGCAAGGCGCGCAGGTACTTGCTCACCGCACCGCGACCGCGAGCGAGCTCGACGACATCTACAACCGCCCGGCAGTGCAGGCCGACCGCATGACGGTCGAAGACACCGTGATGAAGAGCGCGATCGCTTTCGGCGTGCTCATCGTCGGTGCGATCGCCGGCTGGTTCGTCGGAGCAACGATGCCCGCCCTCGTCTTCGGCGCTGCCATCATCGGCTTCGTTCTGGCGCTGGTGAACATCTTCAAGAAGGAGCCGTCCGCTCCGCTGATCCTCGCGTACGCGGCCGCTCAGGGCATCTTCGTCGGTGGAATCTCCTACATCTTCGAGCAGACCGCCCCCGGCATCGTGATCCAGGCCGTCCTGGCGACACTGACCGTCGTCGGCGTGACGCTGGCGCTGTTCGCGAGCGGCAAGATCCGCGCATCGAAGAAGGCCACCAAGGTCTTCATGATCGCGATGGTCGGCTATCTCGTGTTCTCTCTCATCAACGTCGGCATGCAGATGTTCGGCCTCACGGACAACGCGTTCGGTCTTCGCAGCGAGCTGGTTTTCGGGATTCCTCTCGGAGTGATCCTCGGAATCCTCTGCGTCGTCCTCGGTGCCTACTCGCTCGTCCTGGACTTCGACTTCATCCAGAAGGGCGTGCAGAACAAGGCACAGCGCAAGTACGGCTGGACCGGCGCCTTCGGCATCATGGTCACGGTGATCTGGCTGTACCTCGAGATCCTCCGCATGCTCGCGATCGCTCGCGACTGAGCGACCCGATCTCCGACCCCCGCCGCCCGGCATCGCCGGCGCGGCGGGGGTTTTCTTCTGCCCACTCCCCCGAGAACAGGATCCGCCCGTGAAATCGCAGACCCACCCACCACGGATCGATTCCCGCGACAGTCCCGACCGCGCGGCCAGCCACCGCTCAGCCGGCGACGCGGCAGCCATCGAATCCGATGACGAGCGCGAACTCGAATTCTTCAGCGACTCCGACCTCAGCGGGCGAGATCTCACCGGGCTCACCCTGCGGGAGTGCGCCTTCGACGGACTCGACATCGACGACGCGAACCTCCGGGGAGCACGATTCATCGAGACCAGACTGAGCACAGTGCACGCACCGGTCCTGCGGATGTCACGGTCAACCTGGCGCGACGTCGTTCTCGAGCGCTCGCGACTGGGCTCCGCTGAACTGTTCGACACCACGTGGAACGCGGTGCGCATCAGTTCGTGCAAGCTCGGCTACGTCAACCTGCGTGGATCGCGCCTGACCGATGTGGTGTTCGAGGACTGCACCATCGACGAGCTCGACCTCGGCGGCGTCACGGCCACCCGGGTCGCGTTCCCGGGCAGTTCGGTGAAAACACTCGACGTGACGCGCGCCACCCTCAAACACGTCGACCTGCGCGGCCTCGATTTCCGCGCTGTGCACGGTCTCGAGGGTCTCGCCGGAGCCACCGTCAACGAATTCCAGGTCACGGAGCTCGCTGCACTGTTCGCCGCTCAGCTGGGAATCGTGGTCGAAGGCTAGGTCCTTCCCGATCGACAGTGCAGTTGTGGCTCGAAAACGTCCCCCTTGTGAGCCGCTACTGCACTCTCGATCGTCGCGCCCTGTACGCCGCCACGTTCGCCCGGTTTCCGCAGTTGCCGACATCGCAATAGCGGCGCGACCGGTTCTTGGACAGATCGACGACGACGGCCGTGCAGTCGTCCGCCGCACACTCGCGGAGGCGTGACAGCTCACCGGCGCGCACGAGGTCGATGACGGCCATGGCGGCTTCCACCTGCGCTCGGACGGCGACGGGCGCAGACGCCGGGGTCGCGTGCAGATGCCAGTCCCAGGCGTCGTGCCTGACCAGCTGAGGCAGGGCGTTCGATTCCCGCAGCAGTCCATTGATGAGATCGACGACACCCTCTTCGTCTCGCGTCCACAGTTCGCGCAGCCGCGGCCGCAGAGCGCGCAGCTCGTCGAGTTCCCCGGCGTCGCCCGTGCGGGATCCGGTGAATTCGAACCGGTCGAGGAAGGCGACAACGTGCTCGGCCGTCGACATCTCGTCGATTCCGCTGTGCGACGCGCCAGGCACGGTATTGATGAGGGCAGCGGTCGTCGCGAGTGACACTTCGGTGTCATGTGCAAAGAGCATGTTGACTCCTGACGCAGTTCGGGTCTACTGTCATGATCATAACGCACTTTCACTCCTGACAGCCGGCCGGCCGAGGTGCGGAAACGGACGGAGATCCCATGACGACGCAGAGCAGCCAGACGGATGCCGTTCTCGCGCCCTCGACCCGCGCGCAGGCATCCGGCATCGTCATCGCGTTGAGTTCGGCGCTGATGTTCGCGCTGAGCGGTCCATTCGCGAAATCGCTGATGGAGTCGGGCTGGTCACCCGGGGCCGCCGTCCTCGTGCGGATCGCGGGAGCAGCGGTGGTCTTGCTCGTGCCGACCCTGATGCTGATGCGCGGGCGCTGGGGAACCCTGAGGCGAAGCGGCGGCATCGTCGCGCTCTACGGCGTGGTCGCAATCGCCGGCGCCCAGGTCGGTTTCTTCAACGCCGTGTCGTACATGTCTGTGGGGGTCGCCCTGCTGATCGAGTACCTCGCCCCGGTCCTTCTCGTCGGCCTGGTCTGGGTTCGGACCCGCCGCCGACCCGGCGTGCTGACCATCGGTGGCACAGTGGTAGCCGTCCTCGGCATGGTTCTCGTTCTCGATCTCACCGGCGCCCAGACGGTTCATCCGCTCGGCGTGGCGTGGGCGCTTCTCGCCGCCGTTTCGCTTGCCACTTACTTCGTTCTCGGAACGAGGATCAGCGACGACCTGCCGCCGCTCGTGCTCGCCGGTGGCGGCCTTCTCGTCGGTACCGTCGTCGTGGCGGTCTGCGGCGTCTTCGGGCTGCTCCCGCTGGCGTTCTCGACGACGGATGTGGCGATGTTCGGCTCCGAGATGTCGTGGCTGGTTCCGCTCCTGGTGCTCGTGCTGGTCTCGACGGTGGCGGCGTACGTCACCGGGATCATCGCCACCGCGCGTCTCGGCACGCGCCTGGCATCGTTCGTCGGTCTGTCGGAGGTCGTGTTCGCCGTGCTGGCCTCGTGGCTGTTGCTCGCCGAATTGCCGGGTCCGCTCCAGCTCCTCGGAGGGGTCGGCATCCTGGCGGGAGTGATCATGGTCCGCGCGGACACCTACGCCCCGGCCCCACGCGAGGAAAAAGCCCCGGGATAAGGATCCTCGGCTCCTCCCCATCCTTCTCCCACGCCGATCTCCTTATCCCGCGCCGAAGCGCAGATCGGCAAGGCCCAGCAACCCCCCGCGGGTGAGGCGGTCACCGATCGCCGTCACCTCTCACAGAGTGCCTGAGGTACGGCTGCCGCCTTTCGCGAGGCTACGCCTCGCGGGTGTCGAGTTATGGCGAGGTGCGGACCGGCTCAACACCTGGCGCCTTGCGCATCAACACGAAAACGGACCGGCTCGAGAGAGCCGGTCCGGAATTCGTCATTGTTTGAGCCGAGGGGCAAATACTCACTCCTCACCCCAACTCACTCCCACTCGATCGTCCCCGGCGGCTTCGACGTGACGTCGAGCACGACCCGGTTGACGCCTTCCACTTCGTTGGTGATGCGGTTCGAGATCTTCGCGAGCACGTCATACGGCAGCCGGGTCCAGTCCGCCGTCATGGCGTCTTCGGAGCTGACCGGGCGCAGGACGATCGGATGCCCGTAGGTGCGTCCGTCTCCCTGGACGCCCACCGAGCGGACGTCGGCGAGCAGCACGACCGGGCACTGCCAGATCTCGCTGTCGAGGCCTGCCGCTGACAGTTCGTGCCTGGCGATCGCATCCGCTTTACGCAGCAGGTCGAGCCGTTCGGCGGTCACTTCGCCGACGATCCGGATGCCGAGGCCAGGACCGGGGAACGGCTGGCGGCCGACGATGACCTCTGGGAGTCCGAGTTCGCGGCCGATGGAGCGTACTTCGTCCTTGAACAGGGTACGGAGCGGTTCGACGAGCTCGAAGGTGAGGTCGTCGGGGAGCCCGCCGACGTTGTGGTGGCTCTTGATGTTCGCGGTTCCTGTGCCGCCGCCGGACTCGACCACGTCGGGGTACAGCGTTCCCTGCACGAGGAACGCAATGGGGTCGCCGTCGTCTTCGAGGGACTCGGCGATGAGGTCGGCCTGGGCCTTCTCGAAGGTGCGGATGAATTCCCTCCCGATGATCTTGCGCTTCTGCTCGGGGTCGCTGACGCCGGCGAGGGCGTTCAGGAACTGTTCACGGGCGTCCACGGTGATCAGACGCACGCCGGTGGCGGCGACGTAGTCCTCTTCGACCTGCCGGCGTTCGTCCTGTCGCAACAGGCCGTGGTCGACGAACACGCAGACGAGCTGGTCACCGACGGCTTCGTGCACGAGCGCGGCGGCAACGGCTGAGTCCACTCCTCCGGAGAGTCCGCAGATGACCTTGCCTGTGCCGACCTGGGCGCGAATCCGTTCGACCTGCTCGGCGATCACGTTCCCGGAGTTCCAGTCGGCGGGGATTCCGGCTGCGCGGTGGAGGAAATTCTCGATCACCGCCTGACCGTACGACGAGTGCTTGACTTCGGGGTGCCATTGCACCCCGTACAGACGCCGTGCGTCGTTGCCGAACGCGGCGACCGGCGTCGACGCGGTGGAAGCGAGAACGGTGAATCCTTCCGGGGCCTGAGCGACCGAATCGCCATGGCTCATCCACACGGTCTGGTCTGTGGGCTGGCCGTCGAGGAGGACTCCTCCATCGACCGACAGGGCAGCATCCGTCGAGCCGTATTCACGCAGGCCGGTGTTGGCCACTTCGCCGCCGAGGGCGCGGGCCATCACCTGGAAGCCGTAGCAGATGCCGAGCGTCGGGACCTCGAGGTCGAAGATCCCGGCGTCGAGTGCAGGAGCGCCTTCTTCGTACACGCTCGACGGTCCACCCGAGAGCACGATTCCGATCGGGTTCTTCTCGGCGACTTCCGCTGCGGTGATCGAGTGAGGAACGATCTCGGAGTAGACGCCCGCCTCACGCACTCGACGTGCGATCAGCTGGGCGTACTGGGCGCCGAAGTCGACGACGAGGACGGGGCGCTGGCTGGTTGCCTGCTCGCTAATGGGATGCCTCCACTGATTCGGGGGTGGCGCCGATCGGCGTCGCGCGGGCGGCCAGGTAGGCCGTCACCTCGCGCGCCACTCGGACTTCGAGGAAGAAGGACAGGAACGGGATGATGCCGCCGAGAGCGATGAGCAGGAACCGGCTGAACGGCCAGCGCATGAGGCTCCAGATCCGGAAGTCGGCGAACAGGTAGACGACGTAGCCCCAGCCGTGCACCATGAGGATGCCGAGAGACAGGTTCACAGCCTGCAGGGTGTCGCTGGGAACGAACGCGAGGAACCCGTATGCCCCGCCGAGTTCGAGTTCAAGCCCGAAGGCGTACTTCATGATCATTTCGCCGCAGAGAAGCAGCAGCAGAACACCGGTGACGACGGAGGAGAATTTGTAGAACGTCAGCGCAGCCGGGATGCGCGGCAGATCACTCTCTCGAGGCTGGAGGGGCATGGCTCTATTCTACGGGTCCGTTATCGGCGAGAAGAGCCTCGGCTTCCTCCTGCTCCCGCTCCCAGGAATCCCGAACGAGGCGATACCAGAGGAAGATCGCGAAGCCGGCGAAGACGACCCACTCGATGGCGTAGAAGATGTTGAGCCAGTTGACGGTCGTCTCCTGTTCGACGGCGGGAGCGTCGATCGTGGTGAGAGTGTCCGGGGCATCCGCCGACACGATGTAGCCGTTGTAGATCGGCCGTTCCTGCAGGCCGGGCCAGATGTTGACGAGGGCGGCGACGCTCATGGTGGTCATCTCGAACGGATCGTCGCCATCGGGGAGCTCGGGCGCCTGCGAGGCATTGAGGCGACCGGAGACGGTGAGTTCGGATGCGTCGCCGCGGTCGTTGAGCGCGGCGGCGACGTCCTCGGCCGTGTCGCGGTCGGCCGCCCAGCCGAGCGCGACGGCAACCGCAGGGTCGTTTGCGTTGTCGCCGGTCGAGAGGTGTCCGACGACCCACGCGCCGGTTTCCCCGCGGTTGACGCGCTCGGTGACGACAAGGAAGTCACCGGCGACCCAGTTGCCGTCGACCTCGACCAGCTGGCCGATCACCCGGTCGCGCAGCGGTTCGCCTGGCGTTGCGACATCGGCCAGCGGAAGAAGCTCTTCGGTCGGACCCTCACTCGTCTCCGCAGATACGACGGCACGTTCGAGTTGCCACTGCCCCAGCCAGGCGAATGCGCCTGAGACGAGCAGGGCGAGCAGCAGCATCGCGATCCATCGCGGTTGCAGCATCGTGCGGCCGAGTGTGGTCGACGGTCGGATGCCGTTCTCAGGAGAGGGGGAACTGCTAGTAATCGTCATCTCGCTTTGATCGGTCGTGGCTGGTGTTGTCTGTCTGATTCATGGCCTGCTCGATGATGCGGTCGACCGAGCGGGTGGTGTCCCTGGCGGGCGGATCGGCCGTCGCCGCTTCGACGAGCGCGATCTCTTCGGTCCGCAGAGGAGCCTCGCGGCGGGTCTTGTGCGGCTCGACCCTGCGGAGGACAACCGATCCGATCTTCTCGGAGTTCGAAGCCAGCAAGGGTCCCATCACGCTCATGATGAGAACGTAGAGCCCGGCAAACGGTTGCAGTCGTTCGTCGAGGCCCGCGCTGAGTGCAAGGATCGCGAGGATGAGCGCGAACTCGCCGCGGTTCATGATGATCGTCGCTGCGTTGATTCCTGCCTGGATGCTGAATCCGTACAGCCGGGCCATGAATTGCCCGGCGATGGCGTTGAGCACGACGGTGAGAGTGACGGCGAACACCACCGGCCAGAACACCAGGGGGAACTGGGTCGGATCGAGAGTGAGACCGAAGTTCAGGAAGAAGAAGGCACCGAAGACATCGCGGAGCGGAACCGCGACGTGTTCGATCTTGGTGCCGTAGCGCGTGGCGCCGAGGACGAGACCGATGAGGAAAGCGCCGATGGCGTCGCTGACCCCGAGCACTTCACCGAGTCCGCCGAACAAGACGGCGAGTCCGAAGAAAAGGATGGTGAAGAGTTCATCGTCCTTTGTCCGGAATAGCCGGCTCACGTACGACCCGCCCCAGCGGGCGATGCTGAACATGGCGATGAGGAAGGTGAAAGCGATCGCCAGGCGACCGGCGACCAGCCAGGGGTTGGTTTCGCCGCTCAGCACGGCCGAGACGATCGCGAGGTAGATGGCGAGGAAGATGTCCTGCACGACCATCAGGCCGAGGATCATCGGGGTTTCGCGGTTCGCGAGCCGGTTGAGCTCGATGAGCAGCTTGGTGACGATCGCGCTCGACGACGTACCGATGATGCCGGCGACGATGAGAGCTTCACGCGTGCCCCAGCCGAGCATGAACCCGAAGATGAGTCCTGCGCCCATGAGCAGTACCAGGTACGAGCCGCCTGAGATGAGCAGTTTGCCCGCGTTCCCGAAGAACTCGTCCTGGTCGAACTCGAGACCGAGGTTGAACAGCAGCAGGATGAGTCCGAACACCGCGATCAGTTCGATGTACGAACTCTCGAAGTTGAGCGGGAACCAGCCGGTATTCGGGCTCGCGAGGAAACCGACGATCATGTAGATCGGGATGGCGGGGAGGCCGATCAGTTTGCCGAGTCGTCCGAAGATGTATGCGACGATCAAGAGTGTTCCGAGGACGATCAGATCCGTCCCCAAAGAGGTGTGTTCGGCTGCGGCGGCGGCGAACGACATCGCTAGCTTCCCGGCGGAGCTTCGGTCGCGCCCTTGAGCCGAGACTCACCCGTGCGGAAGAAGGCGAAGGCTTTGGCCACCTTCTCGGGACTTCCGGCAACGACGAGGGTGTCTCCGGGGAAGACCCGGAAGTCGGCGGACGGTGCGGGGTTGGCGCTTTCACCGCGCACGACGGCGACGACCGTGAGGCCGACGATGCCGCGATCGGCGGGGTCGCCGAGCGGTTGGCCCGCGATGTGGTCTTCGTAGTCCACTCGGAACCAGTCGATCGACAGGCCGGGGATCTGGTCGAGTGCGGTCAGCGACTCGGTGATCTGGGTGCCGCCGAGCAGTTCGGCGAGCGTGTGCGCTTCGTCTTCACTCAGTCGCAGCGAGACTTTGCTGGCATCCGATCCGTCTTCGTCATCGGCGAAGGTGATGAGGTCACTGTGCCCTGAGCGGTGTGCGATGACCCCGACCTTGCCCCCGTCATCCGTGACGAACGTGTGCAGGACACCGACTCCGGGAAGTTTGACCCGCCGAACATCGACCATCGCCGGACTCCTCAAAGCTTGTGGGCAGTACCCCCAGTCTATCGGAGCGTCGGTTGCCTCCCGCCCGGCAACGGGCGGGAGGCGCTGCTTACTTCGCGACCACGATGTCCGGTGCCTCGAGGCGGATCCGGTCGGCGGATTCGTCGTCAGGCTGCTCCTGCGACGCGCGCTCCGCGGCCACCCTCTTGAGGTAGACCGCGACCTCGTGTTGTGTGCGTTCGTCGTCCCAGCCGAGCACTCCGGCCATCAGCCGGGCGGCGACAGGAGCGGCAGACACTCCCCTGTCCCATGCCTCGATCGAGATCCGGGTGCGGCGTGCGAGCACATCCTCGAGGTGAAGCGCTCCCTCGTGCGTTGCGGCGTACACGACCTCGGCTCCGATGTAGTCGTCTGCGCCCGGGAGGGCATCGCCGAGTTCCGGCCGCTCGCGGATGATGTCGAGCAGTTCGTCTGTCAGCACGCCGTAACGGTTGAGGAGGTGCTCGATTCGCACTTTATGCACGCCGAACGCCCTCGCGATCTTGCCGCGCTTGTTCCACGCCGCCTGGTAGCCCTCCGCACCGATCAGGGCGATGTTGTCTGTGATCGACTTCGGGGTCTTGCCGTCGAGGGCATCCGCAGCCGCGTCGATGGCATCCTTCGCCATGATCCGATACGTCGTCCACTTGCCGCCGGCGATGACGACGAGGCCGGGCACCGAATGCGCGACGAGGTGCTCACGCGACAGTTTGGACGTCTGGTCGGACTCGCCGGCGAGCAGCGGGCGCAGTCCGGCGTAAACGCCTTCGACGTCGTCACGGGTGAGCGGAACGGCGAGCACCTTGTTCACGTGCTCGAGCAGGTAATCGATGTCTGCTGCCGTCGCCGCCGGGTGCGCCTTGTCGAGGCTCCAGTCGGTGTCTGTCGTGCCGATGATCCAGTGCCGTCCCCAGGGGATCACGAAGAGCACGCTTTTTTCCGTGCGGAGGAGCAGACCCATCGTCGACTGGAACCGGTCACGCGGAACGAGCAGGTGGATGCCCTTCGACGCGCGAACCTTGAACTGACCGCGTTCTCCGACCATCGACTGTGTGTCATCCGTCCAGACGCCGGTCGCGTTGACCACCTGGCGAGCGCGGACCTCGAATCGCTCGCCGGTTTCGAGGTCGTGCGCTTTCACCCCGACGACGCGCTGACCGACCTTGAGGAATCCTTCGACCCGCACCCGGCTGGCAGCGTGGGCGCCGTACGACGACGCTGTACGCACGAGAGTCGAGACGTAGCGGGCATCGTCGACCTGGGCGTCGTAGTAGGTGAGCCCGCCGACGAATGCGTTGTTCCTGAGCGAGGGGATGGACTTCTGAATCTGCCGCTTCGACAGGTGGCGGTGGTGCGGCACGCCGGGCGGACGACCACCGGTGTAGCTGAAGATGTCGTAGAGCAGCATTCCGGCGCCGATATAGATCCGTTCGAAGACCGGCCGGTTGAGCGGGTAGAGGAACTTCACCGGCTTCACCAGGTGCGGGGCGATGCGCTGCAACAGCAGTCCGCGTTCGATGAGAGCCTCGCGCACGAGTCGGAAGTCGAGCTGTTCGAGGTAACGGATGCCACCGTGCACCAGTTTCGATGAGCGGCTCGAGGTTCCGCTCGACCAGTCACGCGCTTCGAGGATGCCGGTGGACAGTCCTCTCGTCACGGAGTCGAGCGCGCTTCCTGCCCCGACGATGCCTCCGCCGACCACGAGCACGTCGAGCTCCTTGGTTTTGAGGGCTGCGATGGCGGCGTCCCGCTCCTCCATACCGAGTTTGGTCGAGCGCGAAACAGTGTTGTGATTGGCCATTCTTGCCTCCACCGGGAATCGAGCCTGTCACGATTCCCGGACTCCTGCTCGAGGTGGCACCGACAGGCTACGCCACCGCATGTCCTCTGACGCTAACGCACCGATTCTGCACTCACAACTGCCTTGCGTCCGAGCGCAACCGCCCTGACAAATCTCAGCGTCTGTGGTCGACTCGGGGTGCTGGGCCCGAGATCCGTGTCACGTGCCAACCGACTGGGGGCTGAAATGGGAACCATCGCATCGAACATCGTCGCGACGCTCAAGGCGAGTGGGGTGAAGCGCGTCTACGGGCTCCCGGGTGATTCGCTCAACGGTCTCACCGACGCTTTGCGGGCAGACGGCGAGCTGGATTGGGTACACGTCAGGCACGAAGAGGCCGCGGCGTTCGCGGCATCCGCTGACGCCGCGGTGACCGGGGAGCTGGCCGTGTGCGCCGCGAGCTGCGGACCGGGGAACCTGCACCTCATCAACGGCCTCTTCGACGCGAACCGGTCGCGGGTCCCTGTGCTCGCAATCGCCACGCACATTCCCAGCTCAGAGATCGGAAGCGGCTACTTCCAGGAAACCCATCCGCAGGAGCTGTTCCGAGAGTGCAGCGTGTTCTGCGAGATGGTCGGCTCGGCCGAGCAGATGCCGCGACTCCTCGAGATCGCGATGCGCACGGCGGTGGAGCGACGCGGGGTCGCCGTCCTCGTCATTCCCGGTGACGTCCTGCAGGCGACAGCCGAGAACGCGAGGACCGTGGAGATCCGCCCGACATCGAGTTCTGTTCTTCCGTCCGCCGCGGGTCTCGCCGAAGCGGCGACGCTGCTCAACACCGCCGACAAGGTGACCATCCTGGCGGGTGCGGGCGTCGCCGGTGCGCATGCCGAGGTTCTCGCGCTGGCGGATGCTCTCGGTGCACCGATCGTTCACGCCCTGCGCGGCAAGGAACACATCGAGTACGACAACCCGTTCGATGTCGGCATGACCGGCCTGCTCGGTTTCGCGTCCGGCTACCGGGCGATGGAATCCTGCGACACCCTGCTCATGCTCGGCACCGATTTTCCGTACCAGCAGTTCTTCCCCGAGGATGCCGCGATCATTCAGGTCGATGTCCGCGGCGAGCAGCTCGGCCGACGGACTCCGGTCGACGTCGGCCTTGTCGGCACCGTCCGCGACACGGCACAGGTTCTGCTTCCCCTTCTGGAGCGCAAGACGGACCGCGGCCATCTCGAAACGTCGCTGGCGCGTTACGCCAAGAGCCGGTCGGGGCTCGACGACCTGGCCACGAACGACCGGAACCGTGCACCGATCCACCCGCAGTACCTCGCCAGGCTCGTGGACGAGCTCGCGTCGGAGAACGCAGTCTTCCTTCCTGATGTCGGGTCACCGGTCGTCTGGGCC
This sequence comes from Mycetocola sp. CAN_C7, assembly GCF_015752285.1. NCBI lineage: Bacteria > Bacillati > Actinomycetota > Actinomycetes > Micrococcales > Microbacteriaceae > Mycetocola > Mycetocola sp. CAN_C7. The sequence continues at coordinate 161,923 of NZ_JADOUY010000004.1, read as the reverse complement.
AGCCGGTACCTCACGATGAACGGGCGCAGACGGCTGATCGGATCTTTCACCCACGGCAGTATGGCGAACGCGGTGTCCCAGGGCATCGGCGTGCAGGCTGCCCAGCCGGAACGCCAGGTGATAGCGCTGGCCGGAGACGGAGGCCTCACGATGATGATGGGCGAGCTGCTGAGCCTCGTCCAGAACCGGCTGCCGGTGAAGATCATCGTGTTCAACAACTCGTCGCTGAACTTCGTCGAACTCGAGATGAAGGCAGCGGGGCTCGTGAACTACGGCACCGAGCTCGTCAACCCGAACTTCGCCGATGTGGCGACGGCGATGGGCATCCACGGACAGAGGGTCGAAAACCCCGACGACCTCCCCGGTGCGCTGCGCGAAGCATTCGCGCACGACGGCCCCGCACTCGTCGACGTGGTCACTGCGAGGCAGGAACTGTCGTTGCCCCCGGCCGTCACGGCCGAGCAGGCAAAGGGATTCACCCTCTACGCCATCCGGACGGTGCTCTCAGGACGAGGTGAGGAACTCATCGACCTGGCGAAAACGAACGTCGTCAGGCGGATCTTCGACTGAGACCGGTAGACGCGACGGGCCCGCTCGGTGTGGCATCGTCACCGCATCCGTCTCACTGAACGTGGTACGGCGCGACGACGACGTCGACCCGCTGGAACTCCTTGAGATCCGAGTATCCGGTGGTCGCCATGGAACGGCGCAGAGCGCCGACGAGGTTCGCTTTGCCGTCTGCGACGGTTGCAGGCCCGTACAGTACCTCTTCGAGGGAGCCGATCTGGCCGACCTCGACGCGGCGGCCGCGTGGCAGCTGCGAGTGGTACGCCTCGGTTCCCCAGTGGTAGCCGCCGCCAGGGGCGTCGGTGGCGCGAGCGAGGGTCGTGCCGAGCATGACGGCGTCTGCACCACAGGCGACGGCCTTGACGATGTCGCCTGCTGTGCCGAGTCCGCCGTCCGCGATCACATGAACGTACCGTCCGCCTGACTCGTCCATGTAATCACGGCGGGCACCGGCGATGTCGGCGACGGCAGTGGCCATCGGTGCGTGGATGCCGAGTGTCGCGCGGGTGGTCGACGCTGCTCCCCCACCGAATCCGACGAGCACACCGGCAGCGCCCGTGCGCATGAGGTGCAGTGCAGCCGTGTACGTCGCAGCGCCACCGACGATCACTGGGACGTCGAGTTCGTAGATGAACTCCTTGAGATTGAGCGGTTCCTGGTTCTTCGACACGTGCTCGGCAGACACGGTCGTGCCACGGATGACGAACAGGTCGACACCGGCGGCAACGACGGTTTCGTAGAGTTCCTGGGTGCGCTGGGGTGAGAGCGCACCGGCGACGGTGACTCCTGCTGCGCGGATTTCGGCCAGGCGCGCGGTGACGAGCTCGGGTTTGATCGGCTCCGAGTAGATCTCCTGCATCCGGGCCGTCGCCCGGTCGTCGGGCAGGCCACGGATCTCGGCGAGCAACGGTTCCGGGTCTTCGTACCTGGTCCAGACACCCTCGAGGTCGAGGACTCCGAGGCCGCCGAGCTTGCCCATCATGATGGCCGTCGTCGGTGAGACAACGGAGTCCATCGGAGCGGCGAGGAACGGGATGTCGAACTGGTAGGCGTCGATGCCCCAGCTGATCGAGACGTCTTCGGGGTCGCGGGTCCGACGCGAAGGGACGATGGCGATGTCATCGAAAGCGTACGCGCGGCGGGCACGTTTGGACGCGCCGATCTCAGTTTCCATACTCACAGTCCCAGCCTACCGGTCCGCCGCGACGGTCACTTCGACGGCCACATACCGACGAAAGCACCCGATTCGGACAAGGGCATCCGGTGTGCTGGATGCCCTCGTCCGCGACGGGTGCCCTCGGGGTGAAGCGGCCCTGGCGACAGTGGCGCGGTGCCGATGAGAACGTTCCGTCGAGACGGCGTTACGGCCGGCGCAGCACCCCGTCGTTGGCGAGCGCCCTGGCGTAGCCAAGTCCGTTGCCGAGCACGTTCGGGTGGAAGTTCGCCGCGGCCAGCGGGTTCGCCGGGTTGAAACTGATGTAGGGAACGGAGGAGCCGATGCCGTGACCGGCGAACTCCTGGCTCACGTCGACGAAACCGATCCGTGCGTTTCCCGTCGCGGAGACGGAACCCTTGATCACCGCGTTGAGAGCGTCTGTGCCCGCGTTCACCAAGTCACCGAGGGGGGCGACGCCCGGGTGGAAGAGCCGCGGGTAGCCCAGCACGGCGATGCGCGCATAGGGAAGGGTGGCTGCGACGGTCGCGTACGCCGCAACGAGGCTCGGCCCCAGAGACGCGATCGTCGCCGAACTCGCGGCGACCGTCGCCGCGCAGAGGGCGCTCGTCGGGTCGGTGCACGCGGCGAGTACCTGGTTGGACCCGGCGTCGATGCCACCGACGGTGATCGTGACGAGCGCGGTCGAGGGACTGACCCCGGCGAGCTGGCCGGCAACGGCGGCGATGCTCGCCCCTGAACACGCCTTGTTCGCCGAGAGCCGGTAGGGGCTGATCACGGAGGCGATGACAGGGTAACTCTTGTACGTGCTGCGTTTGCAGGCTTCGTTCGAGTATGGCGGGGCACCCTGGCCCGAGGTGAACGAATCGCCCAACGCCACGTACGATCCGGCCGATCGGAGCGACGCTCCGGATGACGCCGATCCGACGATCGCCGAGGCTGAAAAGACACTTCCGGCGGGGACCGCCTGGACCGCGGTGGCCGGGGCAACGGCCGAACCGACGACCAGCCCGAACGTCAGAAGTGACAAGGCGCCGAGGCGCGACAGAAACCGCACAGAAACGTGAGAATTATTCAACATGGCCGCACCATACTCGCCCTGTGGAGACGAAACAATGGGTGCGCGGGGCGTCCGCGACCCTCCGGCAGCCCCCGACTCACGTCGACGGCGACAGCACCTGCCTCCTGGCGAGGTCCGGGAGGCAGTGCTCGCGGTGCGTGCTGCGCCTAACGACGGTAGTTCGGCGCCTCGACGACGATCTGCACGTCGTGCGGGTGAGACTCCTTGAGACCGGCGGGGGTGATTCGCACGAACTTGCCCTTGCTCTTGAGCTCGTCGATCGTGCGTGCGCCGACGTAGAACATGGACTGACGCAGCCCTCCGATGAGCTGATATGCGACGGCAGCGAGCGGTCCGCGGTAGGGAACCTGACCCTCGATTCCCTCGGGGATGAGCTTGTCATCCGACGGCACATCGTTCTGGAAGTACCGATCCTTGGAGTACGAGGTCTTCTCGCCGCGCGTCTGCAGGGCGCCGAGCGACCCCATTCCGCGATAGGTCTTGAACTGCTTGCCGTTGACGAAGACGAGCTCCCCGGGGCTCTCGTCGCAGCCGGCAAGGAGCGAGCCGAGCATGACGGTGTCCGCACCGGCGACCAGCGCTTTGGCGATGTCACCCGAGTACTGGAGTCCACCGTCGGCGATCACGGGGACGCCGTACTCACGAGCGGCGAGGGATGCCTCGTAGACGGCGGTCACCTGGGGGACGCCGACACCGGCGACGACACGGGTGGTGCAGATCGAGCCTGGCCCGACGCCGACCTTCACGGCGTCCGCACCGGCTTCGGCGATCGCCTTCGCGCCTGAGCGGGTGGCGACGTTGCCGCCGATGACGTCAACGCCGGCGAACGCACTGTCGCTCTTGAGTTTGCGGATGATGTCGAGCACGCCCGCTGAATCACCGTTGGCGGTGTCGACCACGAGGACGTCGACGCCGGCGTCGACGAGCGCGCCTGCCCGCTGCCACGCATCACCGAAGAAGCCGATGGCTGCGCCGACGCGGAGCCGGCCTTCCTCGTCCTTGGTGGCGTGCGGATACTTCTCGCTCTTGTCGAAGTCCTTGACGGTGATGAGCCCCTTGAGCCTGCCTGCCGCGTCGACGAGCGGAAGCTTCTCGATACGGTGCTGGGCGAGGATCGCGATGGCGTCGTCGGGGTCGATGCCGACGGGAGCGGTGATGAGGGGCATCCGCGTCATCACATCGCGCACGGCCGTCGTGGCCTTTTCGAACGGGGCGACGAAGCGCATGTCCCGGTTGGTGATGATGCCGACGAGCACGCCGTCATTGTCGATGACGGGGAGTCCCGAGACGCGGAACTGGCCGCACAGCGCGTCGACTTCGGCCACAGTGGCATCCGCTGTGGTCGTCACCGGGTTGGTGATCATCCCGGATTCACTGCGCTTGACGAGGTCGACATGCTCGGCCTGGTCGGCGATCGAGAGGTTGCGGTGCAGGATGCCGATGCCGCCCTGACGGGCCATCGCGATCGCCATGCGCGATTCGGTGACGGTGTCCATCGCGCTCGAGAGAAGAGGAGTTGCGACGGTGATACGACGGGTCAGGCGCGAGAAAGTCTCTGCCTCGCTCGGAATGACGTCGGTGTGCCCTGGCAGCAGCAGCACGTCGTCATAGGTCAATCCAACAAAGCCGAACGGGTCTGAGGTTTCCATTGCTTCCCTTCACGGTGTACCGGCGTCATTGGGGACGATGACGGATGCCAGAAACACTGCGCACGAGGACCGGTATTCAATGCTAACCGCAGAAAGGTAACGATTATGCCCTGAAGCTGGGCACATTGAGGTGAGGAATACCCATGTCCGAAACATGTAGGTCATAATCGGGTCGTATCGTCAAACAGAGCCGTTCGGCGAAAGTTCATCAGGAGACCTGGCGGTCCCTGCTCGAGGGACCTGGCGGTCCCGCACTGGAGGTGCAGTGAGTTCCCCTCATTCAGTCCAAGCCCCGCGCCGTGTGCGCACGATTCTGCTGTTCTTCGCGCTGTTGTTCGGTGCGCTGATACTGCAGACAGCGACAGCGGCTCCCGCTCAGGCTGACGAAGTCGGCGAGGAGTACGACTTCTACTTCGCCGGCAACGTGAAGTACGACAGCGAACCCCTCGAAGGCGTCAACATCACGGTCGACGGCAACGGCTACACGGCCGACGTCGACACGGATGCCGAAGGCAAGTGGAAGATCGGCGTTCCCGAGAAGGGGACGTACACGGTCACCCTCGACGAGGAGACCCTCCCAGACGGCGTGATCGTCGCTGAAGGTTCCGCCACAGTCGACGCCGAGATCGCACTCACGAACTCCAAGATCGTCAACTACTTCCTCGGTGAGGGGGTGCGCGTGACGGTGAGCTTCTGGGACCAGCTGGCCGAACGTGTGGTCAACGGTCTCAACTTCGGTCTGCTCCTCGCCCTGGCAGCGATCGGCGCCTCCCTCGTCTTCGGGACGACGGGGCTGTCGAACTTCGCCCACGGTGAGATGGTGACGTTCGGCGCCGTGATGGCACTGATGTTCACCGGTCTCCAATTCCCCATCTGGCTGGCGCTGATCGCAGCCGTGATCATGAGCGGAGTGTTCGGCCTCGTGCTCGACACCGGGCTGTGGAGACCTCTGCGCCGCAAGGGCATCGGCATCGTGCAGGTGATGATCGTCTCGATCGGCCTGTCGCTCCTGCTCCGCTACGTCTTCCTCTACTTCATCGGCGGTGGCACGTATCAGCTGCCAGGCGCAGGTGAGGCACGGATCACGTTGTTCGGGACCGTCGCCCTCTCGGTGACGGACATGATCAGCATGGGCACATCGATTGTCGTGCTCCTCGGCGTCGCGTGGTGGCTCGTGAACACCCGCACCGGAAAGGCGACCCGCGCGATCTCCGACAACCCGTCGCTCGCCGCCGCGAGTGGTATCGACGTCGACAAGGTCATCCGTATCGTCTGGATCCTCTCCGGCTCACTCGCCGGTCTCGCCGGCATCCTCTGGGCATACTTCCGCCCGGGTATCAAATGGGACATGGGCACCCAGATCCTGCTGCTCGTCTTCGGCGCCATCGTGCTCGGTGGTCTCGGAACGGCGTTCGGTGCCCTGATCGGTGCGATCATCGTCGGGCTCCTCGTCGAAGTGTCCACACTGTGGATTCCGTCCGACATCAAGTACGTGGGAGCGCTCGTCGTGCTCATCGCCGTGCTGATCGTCAAACCTCAGGGCATCCTGGGCCGCAAAGAGAGAATTGGATAGGAGGACGCCATGGACTGGGAATCAATTCTGTCGAACACCGCCTCCTGGCTGATCAGCCCGGAAACCATTGCATACGCATTGGCCGCCCTCGGACTCGCCGTCCACTTCGGATACGGCGGACTGCTCAACTTCGGTATGGCCGGCTTCATGGCGCTCGGCGCCTACGGCTACGCCATCTCGATCCTGACCTTCGGTCTGCCCTGGTGGGTCGGAATCATCGTCGGGATGCTGGCATCCGTCGTGTTCGCGTTCATCCTCGGTATTCCGACGCTGAGGCTGAGAGCCGACTATCTGGCCATCGTGACGATCGCGGCTGCTGAGATCGTCCGGCTGCTCTTCACCACGCAGGTCTTCGACTCGGTGACCAACTCGGCTGACGGACTCGGCAACTACCACGCCGGATTCCGCGCAGCGAACCCGTTCCCCGAGGGCACGTACGGCTTCGGCCCGTGGACGTACAACGCCAACGGCTGGTGGGTCCGGATCTTCGGAATCGGTCTGCTCATCGTCGCCGCGCTTCTCGTCTGGTTGCTGATGCGCAGCCCATGGGGTCGCGTTCTCAAGGGAATCCGTGAAGACGAGGACGCCGTGCGCGCGCTCGGCAAGAACGTCTTCGCATACAAGATGCAGGCGCTCGTCGTCGGTGGACTGTTCGGCGCTCTCGGCGGTGTGGTGTTCGCACTCCCGTCTGCCGTTGTGCCGAGTGTGTACGTGACGAGCCTGACCTTCTTCATCTGGACGATCCTCCTCCTCGGTGGAGCCGCGACGGTATTCGGTCCACTCCTCGGGGCGGTCATCTTCTGGGTGATCATGGGCTTCCTCTCCAACGTCCTTCCTGCCATGGCGTCGAGCGGTCTCCTGCCGTTCATGTCGACGACGCAGGCTGCGACACTCCGCTTCATCCTCGTCGGACTCGCCCTGATGCTCATCGTGATATTCAGACCACAGGGCATCCTCGGAAACAAGAAGGAGCTGACCTTTGTCAAGCAGTAACGCTTCCCCGGTCCGCCCGGTCAAGACAACGGGACTGCACGTCGGAGACGCCGCCCCCGGCGTCTCCAAGGTCGACCCGATCATCATCGCCGACAATGTCACCCGCACCTTCGGCGGGCTCACCGCGGTCGACGTCGAGCACCTCGAGATTCCGCGCGGGGCCATCACGGCCCTGATCGGACCGAACGGTGCAGGAAAGACGACCCTGTTCAACCTCCTCACCGGATTCGACAAGCCGGACACCGGCACCTGGACGTTCGACGGCAAACGACTCAACGGCGTCCCGGCGTTCAAGGTCGCCCGGATGGGTCAGGTCCGCACCTTCCAGCTCACCAAGGCGCTCGGGCTTCTCACCGTTCTCGAGAACATGAAGCTGGGTTCTCAGAAGCAGGCCGGGGAGAACATCCTCACCAGCCTGGTGAAGCCGCTGTGGCGCAAGCAGGAAGAGGAGATCGAAGAGCGCGCCATCGAGATCCTCGCCCGGTTCAAGCTCGACACCAAGAAGGACGACTTCGCTGCAAGCCTCTCGGGCGGACAGCGCAAGCTCCTCGAAATGGCCCGGGCGCTGATGAGCTCTCCGAAGCTGGTCATGCTCGACGAGCCGATGGCCGGGGTGAACCCGGCACTGACGCAGTCCCTGCTGGAGCACATCCTCAACCTCAAGGCCGAGGGCATGACCGTGCTCTTCGTCGAACACGACATGCACATGGTGCGGCACATCGCCGACTGGGTCGTCGTCATGGCCGAGGGGCGCGTCGTCGCCGAGGGCGACCCGGAGACGGTCATGCAGGACGCAGCGGTCATCGACGCGTACCTCGGCAGCCACCAGGACGTCGACCTCGGAGTGGTCACCGGACGGGTGTCCGGTGAGAAGACGGCCGAGGTCGACGAGCTTCTCGCCGAAATCGACGCCGAGCACACCGGCAACACAGCGAAAGACGAGGACGACAAGTGAGCGCAACGACCGCACCCGAAATCGTCGTCGAGGTCACAAACCTCACCGCCGGTTACCTGCCAGGGGTCAACATCCTCAACGAAGCCAACCTGGTCGCGGCCAAGGGCGAACTCATCGGAATCATCGGCCCGAACGGCGCGGGCAAGTCCACGCTGCTCAAGTCGATCTTCGGGCAGGTCAAGGTCCGCGGCGGCGAGATCAGGCTGAACGGTGAAGACATCACGGGGCTCAAGGCCGACAAGCTGGTATCCCGCGGGGTCGGCTTCGTTCCGCAGACGAACAACGTCTTCCCGAGCCTGACGATCGAGGAGAACCTGCAGATGGGTCTCTTCCAGAATCCGAAGATCTACGCACAGCGGCTCGAGTTCGTCACCGGGATCTTCGCCGAACTCGGCAAGCGGCTCAAACAGCGCGCCGGCTCCCTGTCCGGTGGCGAACGCCAGATGGTCGCCATGTCGCGCGCACTGATGATGGACCCGCATGTGCTGCTGCTCGATGAGCCAAGCGCCGGCCTGTCCCCCGTGCGTCAGGACGACGCGTTCCTGCGTGTGTCCGACATCAACAAGGCCGGGGTCACAACGATCATGGTCGAGCAGAACGCGAGGCGATGCCTGCAGATCTGTGACCGCGGGTATGTGCTCGACCAGGGCACGGACGCGTACACCGGCACCGGTCGCGAATTGCTCAACGACGAAAAGGTGATCGGTCTCTACCTCGGCACGCTCGGCCAGGGCGACGACGAATAGCCCGCACCGGGCACGACAACGATGCCCCGCAGGCCTGGCCTGCGGGGCATCGTTGGTGGAGTCTCAGGAACCGGAGTCTGCCCGGATCCGGAACTGCAGCGACCGGGCCTCCGGCCGGAGGATGAAGTCCGGCCAGACGTCGGGGCCGCAGGCGCGCGATCCGAGCCCGTGCTGCGCGGCATCCAGATAGAGGAAGGTCCTGTCGTTCACCGGCAGCTCGTGCGGGTGCGCTGATCGAGCCACCTGCTGGGCGGTGTGCCTGGCGAGGCTGAACCCCGGGCGCCGACCCTGGGAGTCCGGCACGGTCTCGATCCGGAGCCACGGCCCTCCGTCGACCGTCAGGCCGAGGTTGCGGAGGTCACTGCGGTGACCGCTCTCCTGCGGCCGTGCGTACGGAGTCACGAGGTCATCGATGTCGGACCGGTGACGGCCGACCACCGCGGACCGGAGACTGTCCGGGTACGATTCGCGGGGTCCGAGGCCGAACCAGTCGGCGGAGTCGACCCCGCCAGGCAGGTCGAAACGCACCCCGAGGCGGGGCCACACGATTCCCCACTCCCCGAGGGGAACCAGGTCGACACCCAACCACAGGTCTTCGCCGTCGAACTGCCAGTGCTCGACGAGTAGAACGGCGAGCCGGGCATCCGCCGCCGCGTATCGCGAGCGGATGGTGAGGGTACCCTCGCCCTGGGAGATCTCCTCCACCCGGCCGTCGAGCCTGTCGAGTCCTGCCGCTTCCCAGACGACCGCGGACGATGGGGCCGGTGTCCCGTCGCCGTTGTTCAACCAGGGATCGTCGAGGTCGTATGCTCCGCGTCCGCTTCCACGGTCGTTGTCGGTCGGTGCCCGCCACAGTTCGACCCGCGGGCCGTCGACGCGCTGGCCGGCCAGACTGGCGAGCCTGCCGTGCTCGAACACGGCAGCGCCGAGCGTGAGCGTGCTGCTGATCGGCTGGTACTCGGTCGGTGTCCCGGGGCGACGGGGGGTCTTGACCCGGTCCGGCGCCCCGAGCGACAGCTGCGCGGCGACGAGCGAGTGCCCGGCAGAAGCCCAGGCGGCGTCCGTGGCGAGCTGCGCCTCCACGGTGAGCCAGGTTTCGGCCCCGCCGGAGGTCGAGCCGAGTCCGTCGGGAGTGACCGGCAGATCGACCGTGTGGGTGGCACCAGGAACGAGGCTTTCACCGTCGACCTCGAACTCGCCGGATGCGACGACCTCTCCGTCTTCCTCGACCCTCCAGCGGAACACGAGGTCAGACGCGTCTGCCGAATGCCGCCGGTTGGTGATCGCGACGACCGGTGTCCCCGTGTCGTCACGGTGGAGCGCGAGTCGGATCGGGGAGACGATCTGCTTGTACTCGAACAGTCCGGGGCTCGGGGTGGAATCAGACAGCACCATGCCGTCCATCACGAAGTTTCCGTCGTGCACGACCTCGCCGAAGTCTCCGCCGTACCCGAAGTACTCGGTTCCGTCTGCTGTCGTCGTGCGGATGCCGTGATCGCGCCACTCCCAGACGAAACCGCCGTGCAGCCGCGGGTACCGGTCGACGAGGTCCTCGTACTGGTCGATCGCACCAGGTCCGTTGCCCATGGCGTGCACATACTCACAGAGCAGGAACGGCTTGGTCCGCTGGCGGGCCGATTCCGCCGCCGAGCAGCCGAGCAGGAGGCTGCGGGAGTCGTTCCGGCCGATGGCATCCGTCTCGGGTACCGAGGAGTACATCCGCGAATAGACATCCGTATACGCACCCGTGTAATCGCCCTCGTAGTGCACAGGACGCGAGCTGTCACGGGCATGCGCCCATGCAGACATGGCCGCGAGGTTCGAGCCGGTTCCAGCCTCGTTGCCCAGCGACCACATCACGATCGACGGGTGGTTCTTGTCACGTTCGATCGTGCGTTCCATGCGGTCGACGTATGCGTCCCGCCAGCGGGGGTCGTCGCTCGGGTTGTCCGCCCAGTCGTGGGCGACGAAGCCGTGCGTTTCGAGGTCGCATTCGAGCACGACCCAGAACCCCAGCTCGTCTGCGAGATCCAGGAGGCGCGGGTGCGGCGGGTAGTGGCTGGTCCTGATCGCGTTCACGTTGAACTGTTTCATCAGGATGAGGTCGTCCATGGCGAAGTCTTCATCGAAGACCCGACCGCGATCGGGGTGTGTCTCGTGCCTGTTCATGCCGTGGAAGACGACGCGGCGGCCGTTCACGAGAAACAGCCCGTCGGTGATCTCGACGGTTCGGAAGCCGAGCCGGAGCGAGATCGTCTCAGCGGCATTGGAGATCGTCGCGTCGTAGAGCACCGGCTTCTCGGCCGACCACGGTTCGACGTCGTCGATCAGGACGGATGCCACGTCCGACGCCGATTCCCAGGTCACGTCGACGCCGAGGGCAGGAACCGAGAGGGTGACCGGGTATGCGTCTGGTCCCGCAGTGACTTCGGTCTCGAGCCGACCGACCCCACGGTCGGTGGCGTCGCCCGAGAAACCCGCTCGCACCCAGACGTCGTGGATGCCGCCAACCGGTCTGGCCTGGAGGGTGACGTCACGGAAGATGCCGGGGAGCCACCACTGGTCCTGATCCTCGAGGTAGCTGGAAGCGGACCACTGGTGCACCCGAACGACCACGACATTCGAACCGGGGCGGACAGCATCCGTCACGTCGAATTCCTGGGCCAGGCGACTTCCGACGCCGACGCCGATCTCGATGCCGTTGATCCACACCTTGTATCGCGACTCGACACCGTCGAAGCGGAGCACGATGGCGGCAGCGTCAGACCAGGATTCCGGCAGATCGAAGGTTCGACGGTAGTCACCCGTCGGGTTGGCGTCCGGGACGTTCGGCGGGTCGGCGGGAAACGGGAATTGCACGTTGGTGTAGATCGGCAGGCCGTACCGGCCGTCCTGCTGCAGCACCCAGTGTGAGGGTACAGGCAGAGTGTCCCAATTGGCATCGTCGAAGTTCTCGCGTGCCACGTCCTCGACCGCCTCACCGTCAGGAAGCACTCCGCCTGCCCCCGGAGCGCCCGGCGCTCCACTGAGCAGGCGAAAACGCCAGTCCCCGTTGAGCGACTGCACCGGGGCGTCTGTGCGAAGCCACGATCGGGCGGGCGTGCGCCGACCGGAGCCTGGACCGGTGTCGGTGAGATAGGAGACGTTCGCTGATGTTGCTGGAGTCACGACTTGACTGATCCTTCGGTTAGGCCGCCGCGCCAGAAGCGCTGCAGCACGATCATGGCGATGCCGAGCGGAATGATCGACAGGAGCACACCGCCCGTGGTGAGTTCATAGAACTCGGGAAGCCGGTCGACCTGGCTCAACCAGTTGTTGAGGCCCAGGGTGATCGGGTAGAGGTCGGAGTCCGAGAGCATCACCAGCGGCAGGAAATAATTGTTCCAGATGCCGACGAGCTGGAAGAGGAACACGGTCACGAGCGCCGGGGTGAGAATCTTCAGTCCGATGGTGTGGAAGATCCGGATCTCCCCCGCACCGTCGATACGCGCCGCTTCGACGAGGGACGAATCCACCGTGGCCTGCGCATAGATGCGACAGAGGAACAGTCCGAACGGTGAGACGAGCGACGGGAGCAACACACTCCAGTAAGTGTTCGCGATGCCCATCTGGCTGAACAGGAGGAACAACGGCAGTGCCGTCGCCGTTCCCGGCACGAGGACGCCTCCGAGGATCGTTCCGAAGACGAGGTTGCGTCCTTTGAATTCGTACTTCGCCAGCGCATACCCGCCCGCTGCGGCGAAGTAGGTGGCAAGGAGCGCGCCCACCCCGGCATAGAGCACCGAGTTCGCGAACCAACGGACGAAGATGCCGTCGTCGTAGCTCAGCACCTGGCCGAGGTTCTCCCACAGCGAGATCGTCGGAGCGAACCAGAACCCGTAGGTGGAGAACAGGTCCTCCGTCGACTTCGTCGCCGCAACGACGACCCAGTACACGGGAACGAGGAAGTACAACGCCACGATCGTGAGGATGCCGGTGACGATGATCGTCGATGCGCGGTTCGTTCGGGTGCGCCTGCGCTTCGCTTGATCGTTCGCGTTCGTCGCCGACGGATCGACGGTCGTCTGCCGAGTGGACACGGTCGTCGGTGCGGTCATGACTTTTTCCTGTTCGTCAGTTTCAGGAAGGTAAAGGAGAGGGCGAAGGCGACGACAGCGATGAGCACGGCCTGGGCGGCGGCGACGTTGTAGTCGTTGTACGCGAACGCTGTCGTGTACGCGCTGAGGTTGGGCGTGTACTGGCTGTCGATGGCCGGGGCCACTGACTGCAATACCTGCGCCTCCGCGAACAGTTGCAGCGTGCCGATGATCGAGAACACGGTGGTGAGCAGCAGGGCCGGTCGGATCAACGGGAGCTGGATGCTGGTCGCGAACCGCAGGGTCGATGCACCGTCCACCTTCGCTGCTTCGTACAGTTCGACCGGGATCGACTTCAGTTGCGCGACGATGATGAGCATGTTGTAGCCGGTGTAACTCCACAGAACGATGTTCGCGATGGACCACAGCACGGTGTTCGCACCAAGGAAGTCCGGGGTCAGCCCGAACAGTCCGGCGATGTCGAACAGCGGTGAGAGCCCGGGAACATAGAGGAACGACCAGAGGATCGTGGCGATCACACCTGGGACTCCGTACGGCAGGAAGTACGCGGCCCGGAAGACTCCCGGCCATTTCGCCGAAGCGGACTCGAGCATGAGCGCGAGGACAGTGCAGAGCACGATCATCACGGGCACCTGAACCACACCGAACAACAGCATCCGGCCGATGGATGCCAGAAAGTTGCCGTCGGCGAGCGCCTGGGCGTAGTTGCTGAACCAGGCGAATTCGCTCGTCACGCCCTCTTCACCGAAGAGGCCTCGCCGAGTGACCTTCGTGAAACTCGAGCCGATCGCAACGACGATCGGGAGGAGGAAGGTGAGCACGAACAGCGCCAGGAACGGGGCGAGAAGCATCCACGGTGCGCGCGTCGTCGCTGCGATCCTGGCACCCCGTTTTGCGGCGGGGCGCTCGCCAGCGCGGCGTTCGATCGTCGAGGTCATGACTCCTCCTTGCGAATGCTGAGACCCTTGTTCTCGAAAGATTTCATGATGAGCTGCTCGGAGGTGGCGATCGAGTCGACCAGTGAGGTTCCGGATGCCTTGCGGCGGAAACCGTCGCTGAGGATGTTGAAGGACTGCTGGGTGGTCGGCCACCACGACCAGTCGGAGTTCTGCTGCTCGGTCGCCGGAACGAAGATTTCTTCGTTGTAGCGCTGTCCGCTGAAGAACTCGGACGGCTCTTCACGCTTCGAACCGATCACGTCGGGTGACGGCGACCAGCCGATTCCGCTGTTCTCGATCATGGCGTCGATGCCCTCCTGCGAGGTGGTCATCCACACCGCGAACTCGAGTGCTTCTTTCGGATGGGCGCTGTTGGCGAAGACAGCCGCGGTCGACCCGCCCAGGTAACTCGAGCCGAATCCGGTGTCTCCCCAGGTCGGCATCGGCGCGACCTCCCACTTGCCCGAGCCGTTGCTCACCCCCTCGATGAGGGCGTCGCCCCAGCTGGCCGTGACGACGGAGGCGATCTGGCCGTCCGCGGCCGCGGCGAACCACGCGGGCGAGTACGCCCCGTACCCGGTCTCGACGAGATCGTCGTCGATGGCGGCGTCGAAGAAGCGTGCGACGCCCAGGGTGGCTTCGTCGGTCATGTTGATCACCCAGCCGTCGTCGTCAGCGCGCAGCCAGTTCGCGCCGGCCTGCGTGGCGATGGCAGCGAAGAACGACGCGTCTGCGAGCGGGAAGCAGTCGATGTACGCGTCTGCCCCGCGTAGTTCGCGGGCGAGCGCAGCCCAGTCGTCCCAGGTCGACGGTGCGGATCCATCCACCGTCGCGAGAACCTCAGGCTGGTAGAACATCGCCATCGGACCGGAGTCCTGCGGGATGCCGTAGACACCGTCCACGTAGCTCACCTGGCTCCACAACGTCTGGTCGTACAGCGATGCGTACTCGTCAGCTCCGTACCGTGACAGGTCGACGAGGCCGTTCACCAGCATGAACTCGGGAATGGAGCGCATCTCGACCTGACCGATGTCCGGCCCTCCACCTGCGGCGAGCGCCGCATACAGCCGCTGGTATCCGCCGTCGTTTCCGCCGGGGATCCAGACGGCTTCGACCTGGACATTCGGATGCGAGGCGTTCCAGACGTCAGCGACCTTCTGGAGGTCCTTGAGCCAGGCCCAGTAGGTGAGGGTGATCTTCTCTCCACCGGCAGCCGGAGCAACCGTCGGAGCTGAATTGACCGAGACGGTGCCCGGTGTCGCGCATCCGGTGAGCACGGCGATGGCCGCGGTGCTCAACCCTGCGCCGAGGAGTTGGCGTCGTGTGAGTGGTGTCATGTGCCTTCACTTCGTCGTGGCGGAACAGTCGTATGCCGCCGCCAGGCGGTGGCATGCCCGGGGACCGGTTTTTCGACGCTAGCACAGACTTCGAGCAGATACTCGAATTTCGTCTCAGTCGGTCCCGACCGGCGGTACGCTGTCGCCATGAGCATGAACGAGGCTGGTGCGGCTCGCCGCGGACCGTACGCCAAATCGGCTGAACGCCGCCGCTCCATCGTCGCGGCCGCGCACACGGTCTTCGCCGCCCAGGGGTACAGGAGCGGCTCCCTCCAGGACGTCGCCGACCTCGTCGGCATGAGCCAGACGAGTCTCCTGCACTATTTCCCGAAGAAACAGGATCTGCTGTTCGCCGTCCTCAACTGGCGTGATTCGATCACGGGAGACGGCACGACTCCCCCTGACCTGGACGAGACATTCATCGATGCGGTGGTGCGGCAGGCCGCGTACAACGAGGAGTACCCGGGCGTGATGGAGCTCTACACCGTGCTCTGCGCCGAATCGCTGACCGCAGCCCACCCCGGTCGGGACTTCTTCGTCACCCGGTTCCACAATCTCCGCCGAGCTTACGTCGAGGTGTTCGAAGGGATGGAGCGAGACGGCCTCCTGCGACCCGGAGTCGATTCCAGCCGCGCCGCCGCATCCCTCGTCGCCCTCTGGGACGGCATCCAGACCCAGTGGCTCCTCGAGCCGGATGCGATCGACACTGCTGCGTGCCTGCGCGACTACCTGCAGTTGCTGACCCGCGACGCATCCGGGGCCTGACCACAATCCCGGTTAACGACAAGCAGGGCCACGGTTTCCCGTGGCCCTGCTTGTCATGTACTTAGTTCGCGATGCGCTCGTACGTGTTGTCTTCCAGGTACTGGAAGATACCGATGGTCGCTTCGGTCGGGTCACCGTTCTCATCGAACGTGATCGGGCCGGAGTTACCGTCGTAGTCAACGGTCGTACCCTCGTTGATCAGCTCAGCACATTCGGTGAACGTGCCGCACTTCTCACCTTCGCCCGCGCCGCCGGAAACTTCCTGCAGCTTCTCGGCGATGTCGGCGCCCTCGGTCGATCCGGCCACCATGGCAGCGAGAGCGATGAGAACAACGGCGTCGTAGGACTCGGCCGCGTAGCTGAAGTCCTTCAGCTCGTCGTTGCCTTCACCCTGCCAGAACTCCTGCAGCCGGTCGGTGAAGTCACCGAGCGAAGCAGTGTCGAGGCCCGGGAGCGTTCCCTTGGCGCCCGTGAGGGTGCCTGCCGGGAAATCGGCCGAGTAGTCAGCGAGGTTGCCGTCGACGAAGTACAGGTTCTCTGCCGGGTAACCGGAGAGAGCAGGAACGATCGTCTTCGTCTCCTCGAACGCGATCAGGGCGATCGCGTCGGGGTTGGCCGCTGTCAGCGCGCTGATCTGCGCGTCGAACGAGGTGTCACCGGTGTTGTATGACTGCTCCTCGACGACCTCGCCGCCAGCTGCCTCGAACGCTTCAGTGGTGAACTGGGCGAGGCCGGTTCCGTATGAGTCGTTCAGGTAGAGGATGCCAAGGGTTTCCTTGCCGTCTTCGGCGATGAGGTTACCGAGGACCTCGCCCTGCAGAACGTCGCTGGGAGCTGTTCGCCAGAACAGTCCGTTGTCGTCCCACGTGGTGAAGTCGGCCGACGTGTTCGCCGGGGAGAAGTTGATGACGCCTGCACCGGTGACCTCGTCGATGAACAGCTTCGTGACACCACTGGATGCCGCACCGATGATGGCCGAGACACCCGCCTGGAGCAGTCGCGGAACCTCGGTGGCGTATGCCTTGTTGTCGGTGTCGCCTGAGTCGCCGTACTCGACATCGATCTCGATGCCAAGGTCAGCGTCGTTGATCTCCTTGGCGGCGAGTCCGACACCTGCTTCTTCGGGCGGGCCGAGGAATGCCAGGTTTCCGGTCTGGGGCAGCTGCGTTCCGATCTTGAGGGTCAGGTCGCCTGCTGGCGGCTCGTTGCCCCCGCCGTCGCCTCCGCCTGGGGCCGAGCATCCGGTGAGAACCAGCGCGCTGGCTCCGAGGAATGCAAGCCCACTGAGAGTGGCTGTGCGGGTGCGTGAGCGGGAGGCCGTAGCCCGGGTGAAAACGCCCATGTTGCTCCTTGCTGTGTGTCGTATCCAAAGGACAGTGCTCTGTACTGTCGTTGTGCCAACCTATTCGAGCAACCGTCGGCGAACAATACATCCGGGTTACATCCGTGTAACAGGGGCGCAATCGTTACAGTCCGTGATCTTTTCCCGCGATCAGAGCCGCGACTGAGACGTTTTATTGCGCCGGAGCGCCGAGCGTCGCGCGCTGGCCGCCATATCGACCATCAGAACGACGAGGGCGATCCAGACCAGTCCGAACCCGATCCAGCGTTCGATCGGCATCTCTTCACGCAGCACCAGCACTCCGACGAGAAACTGAATGACCGGAGCGAAGAACTGGATGAACCCCATCCAGACGAGCGGAAGCCGTCTCGATGCCGAAGCGAAGAACAGCAGGGGAACGGCGGTGACGACCCCGGTACCGATGAGAAGTGCCGTGTGCCATGGCCCGATGGTGCCGATCGTCAGGCCGCTGGTGACTCCGACGATGACGAGTTGCACGACGGCCACCGGCAACAGCCACGCCGTTTCGAGTGTGAGCCCGGCGACGGCATCCACTCGCTGACCGACCCGCTTCTTGATGTAGCCGTAGAAGCCGAACGAGAAGGCGAGGATGAGGGCGATCCAAGGCACGCCGTTCGCACCGATGGCGAGGACGAGAACGGCGACGATGCTGATGCCGACCGAGATCCACTGGATCAGGCGCAACCGTTCGCGCAGGAAGAAGACGCCGAGGAACACGGTGACGATCGGATTGATGAAGTAGCCGAGCGCCGCCTCGACCACCTGGTCGCTGAGCACGCCGTAGACGTAGGTCTGCCAGTTGACGAAGATCAATGCGCCGGCGAGCGCCATGGTGAAACTGATCCGCGGGGTGAGGAACAGCCGGATGAACGGCTTCCACGCCCGGGTGACGGTGAGCAGGAGGGCGCAGAAGATCAGGGAGAAGATCACCCGGGCGGCGACCAGCTCGAACGGCCCCGTTGGCGCCAGGAGCAGGAAGTAGAGCGGCAGGCCACCCCAGAGGGTATATGCGGTCACAGCGGATGCCAGTCCCGCGCGATTCAGACGGGCGGGTTCCTGGTCGGCTGCGACCGCGACACCGCCGGTAACGACATCGAGATCGGCGGGGTCAGAGGCGGCAGGCACCCGTCGATGCTACTCGCTGTGCCCCATGCTCCCGTCGGTTAAACGGACGAATCCCGGATGGTTTCCGCCATCCGGGATTCGTTCGCGTAAAACGTGCGGTCCTTAGCGGACCACCACAGCGAGAACGTCGCGAGCCGAGAGAACCAGGTAGTCCTGGCCGTCGAACTTCACTTCGGTTCCGCCGTACTTGGAGTAGATGACCTTGTCGCCGACGGCGACGTCGAGCGGAACGCGGTTGCCGTTGTCGTCGATGCGGCCGGGGCCTACTGCTTCGACGACGCCCTCCTGGGGCTTCTCCTTGGCGGTGTCAGGGATGACGAGACCTGAAGCAGTTGTCTGCTCGGCGTCGACCTGCTTGATGACGATGCGATCCTCGAGCGGCTTGATGGAGACCGACACGGTTGACCTCTTTCTGAACTAAGACTTGAGTTAGCACCCTCACATCGAGAGTGCTAACGCCAGTCTAGGCATCCGCTGGCACTCTCGCAACGTGAGTGCCAATCGGGCGACCGCCGGGGTGGCAGCGCTTGGTAGGTTTGCGGGATGGAAAGAGCCGAGCTCCTCGCGTTGCTGACACCGGACGGCCTGACCCTCCTCGACGATGTCTCCGGTTCCGACACCGGCGGAGACCCCGTCGCCGCCGTGTCCCGGCTCCGTGCGGCCGGCCACTCCCCCGCCCTCGTCGCTGCCGTCCTCACCCAGGCTCGCCTGCGAGTGAAGGCACGTTCCAAGTTCGGGGACTTCGCATCGCGGATGCTGTTCACCGAAGCCGGTCTCGAACAGGCGACCAGGCTGCGCGTCGCCGCGCTCCACGCCGGCCGTTTCGAGCGCGCCGGACTCACGAACGTCGCCGACCTCGGCTGCGGGATCGGCGGGGACGCCATGGCGTTCGCTGCACTGGGGCTCCAGGTCACCGCCGTCGATGTGGACGAGGTGACCGCGACGGTGGCGAGCTACAACCTCGCCCCGTTCGAATCGTCGAGCGTCGAGCATCGGGCGGCGGAAGACGTCGATCTGACCCGATTCGACGCTCTCTATTTCGACCCGGCGAGACGCACGGCCGGCCACGCCAACACGTCGCGGCTGACCAGGTACGCCGATTACACCCCCTCACTCGACCTGGTCTTCGAGGCCGCAGCGACCCGGCCGACCGGGGTCAAGCTCGGGCCCGGCTTTGACCGCGACCTGATCCCCGATGAGGCCGAAGCGCAGTGGGTAAGCGTCGACGGGCAGGTGGTCGAGCTCGGGCTCTGGTTCGGCGCACTCGCCCGGATCGGCATCCGGCGGTCTGCCCTCGTTCTCGATGCTGCCGGAAGTCACGAGATGCACGCAGCGGCAGACAGTGAGGACGTCGACGGCGGCCCGCTCGGCGCGTATCTCTGGGAGCCGGACGGCGCTGTGATTCGGGCGCGGCTGATCGGCGATGTCGCGCGCTCGCTCGACGCCCGCATGCTCAGCGACGGCATCGCATACCTGACCGGCGACAGGGAGGGGACGACTCCGTTCGCGACCGGGTTCCGGGTGCTCGAGCGTTTCGCGCTCGACGAACGAACGCTCAAGCGCGAACTCCGCTCACGCGGAATCGGCACGCTCGAGGTCAAGAAACGCGGAGCAGACATCGACCCGGCGGCGTTCCGCACCCGCATGGGTCTCAAGGGCCCGAACAGCGCCACTCTCGTGCTCACGCGGGTCGATGGAAGGCACGCCGCTCTGCTCTGCGAACGGCTGTGACAATCCCTGTCACGCCCGGGGGCCGCGTCGCAACCCCCTCGACAGCGGATCGTGCCCGTGATGGGCTGAGGACCCATCCACTACGAGAGAGAAGGATGCCCCATGGCTACCGTCCACTCCGATATCGACGTCTCAGTACCGATCTCCACCGCTTACAACCAGTGGACCCAGTTCGAGTCGTTCCCACAGTTCCTCAGCGGCATCGACGAGGTCGTCCAGACCACGGACACCTCGACCCACTGGAAGGTCTCCATCGCCGGGATCAACCGCGAGTTCGACGCCGAGATCACCGAGCAGAACCCCGACGAGCGGATCGCCTGGAAGAGCACGGGCGGCGAAGACCACGCCGGTGTCGTCACCTTCCACCGCCTCAGCGACGCCGAGACCCGCATCTCTGTGCAGCTCGACTGGAAGCCACAGGGCCTCGTCGAAAAGGCCGGCGCCCTGCTGCAGGTCGACGACATCCAGATCGGTCACGACCTCAAGAAGTTCAAGAAACTGATCGAGTCGAACGGCTTCGAAACCGGCGCATGGCGAGGCAACGTCGACCGGGAGCCGGACGCGACCGGTCGCTGACCACTGGTCTCAGGCCGGGTCGGATGCTCCCTGCGGGGTGTCCCACCCGGCCTGAGGCGTTTCACAGGTGCCACGGAAGACGTACTGAGACGGGAGCTTGCGCTCGTGGCTCGACCAGTCGATCGCTGGGCGCCGTTGCTCGGGCGGAAGATAGCCGAGCCGGTAGACCGCCATGAGTTCGAGGCTGTCGGGAACCTGCAGGAGGGCCTCGATCTTCGCCCAGTTGCCAGGCACCTCCATGGGGAACGACACGAACTGGATGCCCATCCCGAGTTCCGCGGTGGCCAGCCACACGTTCTCCATCGCCGCGCCCATGCTGAACACCGAGTAGAACGACGAGAGCTCCCCCGGCCGATACTCCGCCCGGTCGAGCATCACTCCGATCAGCAGGGGTGACCCTGCCACGAGTTTGCGGTTTTCTTCGCCGAGCTTCTGCGGAACTCGCATCGTGTTCATGAGTTTCTGGCCGCGCGAGGTGAAGACCTGGCTCGTGAACGGCCGCAGGGCGGCGGGCAGACGATCGAAGAGCATCCCGTCACGTCTCGTCGCCATCTCTTCGGCGCTGAATCGGAAGTACGGTTTGTAGCGCTCGAAGAACGTGCCGTTCGACATGGCTTCGGTCATGCTCTCACCACTGATCGCAGCGATCTGTTCGATGGTCGATTTTTCTTCGACGATCACGAAGCGCCACGGCTGGCTGTTCAACTGCGACGGTGCACGGCCGGCGAGTTCCATGAGGAGCCGCTGGTGCTCTTCGCTGACCGGGTCGGGGAGAAACGGACCGTTGGTCGTTTTCCTTCGACGAACGACGTCGAGAAATTCCACGTGCTACCTCCAGGCTTTGATGAGGCTCGCCACGAAGAACGGTGCGGCGCTGAGAGCCGTTCCGATGTGCCGACGCGAGTGCGAGCTGATGGCGGGAATGAGGATGAGCGGAACCGCGGCGGGGAGCAGCAGCCAGCCGGCCCGGTTGCGGCTCCAGAACAGCGAGCTGGTTGCCGCGCCGGCCAGCGTCGCGGTGGAAATGTACAGGGCATGGTGCACCCAGTGAGCTCGCCCTGTCGTGAGCGTTCCCGTGGCGACGGCTGTACCGAGAACGCAGTTCGCCAGGTAACTGGTGGTGGCGGCCGTGAACAGCACGGCGGGTTTCACGGGCACGACGGACTCTTCGCTACGACGCGGTCAGCGCGAGCCAGGTGACCACGCTGTACACCAGCCAGCCGACAGAGAGGACAAGGCCGACGAAGCCGGTGACGATGGCGGCGAGCGCAGTCCCTGCGGCCTGGGGCTCACGCGCTCTGGCAAGGAATCCGAGCACGATTGCGACGATGGCAAGCGGAAGAGTCCAGCCGAAGATGATGCCACCGATGACGCCGATGACGCCGAGCACCAGACCCGTTGTTGCCCTCCTCGACGCGGGTTTCGCTGGAGCAGCGGCGGCGAGCGGCGGCATCCCGTAGGTCTGGGCGTAGCCCGGGGCGGACGCCGCCGGCGGCTGGCCGTACGCCGCCGGAGCCTGCGAGCCGTACTGCGGCGGAGCCTGCTGCCCGGAAGGCGGCGGGGCCTGCTGCCCCTGCGTGCCGAATGCGGGCGGAGTCTGGTAACCGGAGGCCGGGGGAACCTGGTAGCCGGAGGCCGGTGGAGCCTGTCTGGCCTGCGGCGGCGGTGCCTGCTGGCCGTACTGCGGCGGAGCCTGCTGGCCACTCTGCGGCGGAGCCTGCTGGCCGGAGGCCGGAGGGCGCTGCTGGCCGGAAGCCGGCGGTGACTGCTGGCCATACCGCGGCGGAGCCTGCTGGCCGTACCGCGGCGGAGCCTGCTGACCGGCTGCTGGCTGGGGGTGCTGACCGAATCCGGGGTTGCTCGGCGGCGCGAAGCTGGACGAGGACGGCCCGGAGGGCTGGGGCACAGGCGACGGGGGGCCGGAGGACGGGGGCACAGGCGGCGCATGCCTGGCCTGGCCGTAGGGGTTGGGTGGCGGGCTGGCTGTGCCGGAGTATCCGGTGTTTCCTCTCGGCCGTTCTCCACTCGACTCGCTGCCGGCCGGTCGTTCACTCTCAGCCGGGGATACGATCCCGGTGGGAGGCGTCGTTTCGTCTGGGGAGCGTGGCGCGTCGGGGTGCACAGGACTCTCGGCCTGCGGTGGAAGCGGGGGACGCGCTGGGAGGTTCTCGGGAAGCCCGGAATTCGACATGACTGAAACACTACCCCGGAGGCGAACCCGGAGGCCGCTCCCCCGTCGGTCGAGCGACCGCGCGTTGCCAGTGACGCCTCAGCGCACCTGGATCTCGGTCACCGGCAGCGTCGAATCCGCCGAAAAATTCAGGGTGGACGGTTCGTGCCCTGCCATGATGAGTTGCGCTCCGAGTTCGGCGATCATCGCGCCGTTGTCGGTGCAGAGCGAGAGCGGTGGGATGCGGAGGGCAACGCCAGCGGCCGCGGCCCGCTGGGTTGCGAGTTCTCTCACCCGCGCGTTCGCGACGACTCCTCCTCCGAGGAGTAGTCGGGGAACACCGTGGTCAGCGCACGCTGCGAGTGCTTTCGTCAGCAGGACGTCGGCGACCGCTTCACGGAAACTGGCCGCGACATCCGCCACCGGCACTTCGTTGCCGAGGTCTTCCTGCTTCTCGACCCATCGGGCGACCGCGGTCTTGAGCCCGGAGAAGGAGAAGTCGTAGCGATGGCGGACGAGGTCCTTCGGAAGACTGAGCCCGCGCGGAAAACGGATCGCTGTCGGATCGCCGGTCGCGGCGAGCCTGTCGATCTCCGGGCCGCCCGGGTACGGAAGCCCGAGCAGGCGGGCGACCTTGTCGAATGCTTCACCGGCCGCGTCGTCGATGGTCTCGCCGAGCAGTTCGACGTCGCTGACGAGGTCACGGACGAGCAGGAGTGACGTGTGACCGCCGGACACGAGGAGGGCGATCGTCGGGTAGTCGAACGGGGTCCCTGATTCGTCGAGGATGTCGGCGCCGACGTGACCGACGAGGTGATTCACGGCGTAGATCGGCTTGTCGAGCGCAACCGCAAGAGCCTTTGCTGCACCGACCCCGACCATGAGCGCACCGGACAGGCCGGGCCCGCTGGTCACAGCGATGGCATCGAGTTCATCGAGGGTCACCCCTGCCTCATCGACGGCTGCGTTCAGCGCCGGAAGGAGCGCTTCGAGGTGGGCGCGCGCTGCGACCTCGGGTACGACGCCGCCGTACCGCGCATGCTGATCCATCGACGATGCGATGGTGTTGCTGAGGAGTGTCTTCCCACGGACGATGCCGATTCCGGTCTCGTCGCACGAGGTCTCGATGCCGAGAACGAGCGGGGCACCACTGTGTGTTCCCGGTGCGCTCATGAGACACCCACCGCTGGCCCCTGACGGGTGAGTTCGAGCTTCATGACGATCGCATCGACGTCATCGGGCTGGTAGTACCCCGGACGCACGCCGATCGACTCGAATCCGAGTGAGCGATAGAGCGCCTGCGCGCCGTCGTTGTCTGCCCTGACCTCGAGGAAGACTTCGCGAACACCCTCGGCCCTCGCGGTCCGGAGCATGGCGTGCATCAGCACCCGCCCGAGCCCCATCCGCCTCACATCCGGCGCAACCGCGAGCGTCTGGATGTCGGCTTCCGTTGCCAGCTGCGGTGCCAGCATCCCGCCGTAGCCCTGCACGATGTCTGGCGCGCCGAGCGCCGTCGCCACCACGTAATGGGTGTGAGCCGATTCGAGTTCGCTGCGCATCGCAGATTCGGACCAGGCGTCTGTCGCGAAGACGGAATTCTCGATCTGCATGATGTGGGACAGGTCGGAGACGGTGGCAGCGCGCAGTTTCCAGGTCATCCCGTCACCCGCTTCCTGGTCGACATGCTCACGTCAGGCGAGCGAAGGTAGAGCGGTTCGTCGGCGGCGAAGGACGCCCCGGCCGCCCAGGTGAGTTCGGCGAGCATCCCCAGTGCGCCGGACGAGACCCCGACGGCGTCGAGACGCACCGCTGACGCGACCGGCACGTCGTCGGGCCTGGCGAGCCCGGGGCCGGTGATACGGACCGGCAGACCGCTCGGGTCCGCGCCCGAATATGCCGACCAGTAGAGCTCGCGCCTGCGGGCATCTGTGGTGAGAAGGAGATCTCCGCTGTTTCCCTCGCGATACCAGGCGAAGGCGATGGCGTCGTGGCTGACGAGAGGCACAACGGGTTTTCCTGCGCCGAACGCGAAGGCGCGGGCCGCCGCGATACCGATGCGGAGTCCGGTGAACGGGCCAGGACCCATCCCGCACGCCACCGCAGACAGGTCGCCCACCTCGACGCCTGCGTCGGCAATGGCATCCCTGAGAAGCGCCCCGACGACCTCGGCATGGCCCATCGTGTCGGCGACGCTGAGTTCTGAGAGGATCCCGCCGTCGCGATCCACGACGGCAACGGACGTGCCGATGGAGGAATCGATGGCGAGAAGCACGGATCAAGCCTACGCGGTCGCCGGCGTGGGCTTGATCCTCCGAGAGAGGACCGGTTCTCTCAGCGCCGGCAGTCGCGGAGCGACGAACCGGCAGACGGACTGGTCAGGACCCGTGGCGGAAAATGCGGACGCGACGCGGCTCATCGGTCACGTCGCTGTCGGCGGCATCCGTCCCAGCGGACTCGGACGCTCCTGTTGGACGCTCGATTTCGACGTCGAGCCAGGCCGATGCCACGGCGTCGATGAGGCTCCGCCCCCACTCGACGATGACGACGCTGCCGGCGAAGTCGATGTCGAGATCGTCGAGCTCGATCGGTTCGCTCAGCCGGTAGGCGTCGACGTGTACGAGCGGAGGTCCGCCGACGAGGCTGGGGTGGGTGCGGGCGAGCACGAAGGTCGGGCTGGTGACCGGCCCGCGGACGCCAAGCCCCTCGCCGATTCCCCTCGTCAGTGTCGTCTTGCCCGCGCCAAGCGGTCCGGTGAGCACGAGCAGGTCACCGGCAGTGAGATCGCGGCCCAGTCGCACCCCGAAGTCATGCATGTCGTCTGCGGTGTGAATCACAACGTCGACCGGGGAGTCGATCACACCGGATACCGCCTCTGCACACGGGAGCCGATGCGTGTCACGATCTCGTAGTTGATCGTCCCCGCCGCCGTCGCCCAGTCGCTGGCGGAGGCCACACCGACAGCCGGGTCCCCGAAGACGACGACCTCGTCGCCGACAGCGACGGCACAGTTGCCGACATCGACGACGAACTGATCCATGGCGATCCTGCCTGCGACCCGGAAGTGGTGGCCGCCGATCGACACGATCCCTGCCCCTGATGCCTGGCGCGGGATGCCGTCAGCGTACCCGAGCGGGACGAGCACAAGGGTCGACTCGTCCGTCGTGCGGTAGGTGTAGTCGTACGACACGCCACTTCCTGCGGCGACCCGCCGTACGGCGGCGACCTGGGCGGACAGTGTCATCACCGGCGTGAGCCCGAGAGCGGCAGAGCTCCGGTCGTCGAACGGCGACAGGCCGTACATGCCGATGCCGATCCGCACGGTGTTGAAGCGGGTGTCAGGCATGTCGATCGCCGCCGCCGTCGCTGCGAGGTGGACGAGGTCGGGTGTCAGCCCTGCGGCGTCGGCGAGCGCGAGCCCGCGGGTGAAGACCCCGAGCGCCGCCCTGTCATCCGTCGCTGAGGCGTTCGACAGATGCGAGAAGATCCCCCGCACCGCGATCTTCCCCGCGCGTTCGAGTTCACTGGCGTGGGCGAACGTGGCCTCCCAGTCGGCTTCGGCTATGCCGTTGCGGCTGAGGCCGGTGTCGAGCTTGAGGTGGACCTGCGCGGTGGCAGGTCCTGCGGCATCCGCGATCTCGGCGAGCTGCGCCGCCGAAGACACACCGAGGTCGATGGATCCGGCGAGAGCAGCGGCGAAGTCTGCTCCAGCAGGGTGGAGCCAGCAGAGAAGGGGCGCGTCGATCCCCGCTGCGCGCAACGCGAGTGCTTCGTCGATGTCTGCGGTCCCGAGCCAGTCCGCTCCTCCGGCAAGTGCTGCGCGCGCGACCGGGACGGCGCCGTGACCGTAGGCGTCTGCCTTCACCACGGCGATGACGTGCGGCGTCCCGATTATCGCGCGCAGGTGCCGGATGTTCGCGGTCACCGCGTCGAGGTCGATCTGCGCCTGCCGGAAGCCGGTCATGACCCTCCCGCCTGTGCGTCTGCCCGCTCAGCGACGACGAAAGCAATCGCAGCCCCTGCGTCGTGACTCATCGACAGGTGGAGCGACGTGATGCCGCGGGCGGCGACGACGTCGGCGGTCTGCCCGCTGAGGTCGAACCGGGGGTCGCCCTCAGCGCTGTTCGACACCGTGATGTCGAGCCAGCGCACGCCGTCTGAGCTTCCGAGCGCCTTGATGAGCGCCTCTTTTGCGGCGAAGCGGCCGGCCAGGGAGCGCAGCGGCTTGTCCCGTTCGCTCTCGGCGAACAGGCGATCGCGAAGCTTCGGGGTTCGATCGACCGCGCGCTCGAATCGCGCGAGGTCGACGAGGTCAACTCCGATGCCGACGATCACACTGCTCTCCTCTCCCTCACGGGAGTGCGACGATGCCTACTCGACCGTGCTACTCGACCGTGCTACTCGACCGTGACGGACTTCGCCAGGTTGCGCGGCTGATCGACGTCGAGGCCCTTGGCGCTGGCCAGCTCCATCGCGAAGATCTGCAACGGGATGACGGCGAGCAGCGGCTCGAACAGCGGCGCGGCCAGCGGGATGCGGATGACCACGTCGGTGAACGGGAGCACCGATGCGTCTCCCTCTTCCGCGATCGCGATCACCTTGGCGCCGCGGGCGCGGATCTCCTGGATGTTCGACACGACCTTCGAATGGATGGTCGCCGAGCCGCGTGGGCTCGGCACGACGACGAAGACCGGCTGTCCGGGCTCGATCAGGGCGATCGGACCGTGCTTGAGCTCACCTGCTGCGAAACCCTCGGCGTGAATGTACGCGAGTTCCTTGAGCTTGAGCGCTCCTTCGAGCGCGATCGGGAATCCGACGTGGCGACCGAGGAAGAGCACGGCGCGGGAGTCGCTCATCCAGCGTGCCAGCTGGGTGACGACATCCTTCTCACCCAGGATCGTCCGGATCTTCGCGGGGATGTCGAGAAGCTCGCGGGACTGCTCGGCGAGCACAGCGGGCGCCTGGGCGCCACGGACGCGAGCGAGGTGGAGCGCGAAGAGGTAGAGCGCCGTGATCTGCGCGACGAACGCCTTCGTCGACGCCACGGCGACCTCTGGTCCTGCGTGGGTGTAGACGACGGCATCGGACTCACGGGGAATCGTTGCACCCTGCGTGTTGCAGATCGACAGGGTCTTCGCCCCGGCGTCACTCGCGTACTTCACGGCCATGAGGGTGTCCATCGTCTCGCCTGACTGGCTGATCGACACGACGAGCGTCTGCGGGGTGATGACGGGCTCACGGTAACGGAACTCGTGGCTGAGCTCGACGTCGACCGGGATGCCTGCCCACTTCTCCAGGGCGTACTTTCCGACCTGCCCGGCGTACGACGCCGTTCCGCACGCCACGACGACGATGCGGTTGATGTCGGCGAACAGCTCGTCGAGACCGCTGAGCTCGGGGATGACGACCTGGCCGTCTGCGTCGATGCGACCGCGCAGGGTGTTGGCGACGGCATCCGGTTCCTCGTCGATCTCCTTGGCCATGAAGCTGGACCAGCCACCCTTCTCGGCAGCGCTGGCATCCCACTGGATCTCGAACGGCTCGACTTCGACGGCTGCGCCGAAGAAGTCGGTGACGTCGACGGCGTCAGGGGTGATCGAGACGATCTGGTCCTGGCCGATGGCGAGGGCCTTGTGGGTGTACTCGACGAACGCGGCGACGTCAGACGCGAGGAAGTTCTCACCGTCTCCGAGTCCGATCACGAGCGGAGAGTTGCGGCGGGCACCGACGACTACTCCCGGTTCGTTCTCGTGCACGGCGAGGAGGGTGAACGCGCCCTCGAGGCGGGCGACGACGCGCTGGAAGGCTTCGCGCAGGTTCTGGGTCTCGCGGTATTCCCTGCCGAGGAGCACGGCGGCGACCTCGGAGTCGGTCTCGCTGATGAAGCTGAAGCCGTCAGCGAGCAGTTCTTTCTTCAGCGGCGCGAAGTTCTCGATGATGCCGTTGTGGATGAGTGCGAGCTTGCCGTCGTCGCCGAGGTGCGGGTGGGCGTTCTGGTCGGTGGGGGCACCGTGGGTCGCCCACCTGGTGTGGCCGATGCCGGTGTGGCTGACCTGCATGGCGCTCGCTTTCACGTCGCCGGCGAGCACGGCGAGCTTGCCGGCACGCTTGCGGGTGCGCATCGCGCCCGATTCGTCGATGACGGCGACACCGGCGGAGTCATAGCCGCGATACTCCAGTCGACCGAGACCGCTGAGAAGGACATTGATGCTGTCGTTGTTGCCAACGTAACCGACGATTCCACACATGGGCTCAACGATACCGGCAATAGACTGGGAACCTATGTCCGACCCCTCCTCCGTCGCTGCGTCGCACAGCCAGTCGACCCCCTTCGTCGAAATCGACCGATCGGACTGGGCACGACTCGCCCCGACGACACAGTTGCCGCTGACGGATGCCGAAGTGTTCCAGTTGCGCGGGCTCGGCGACAGGCTCGACCTCAACGAGGTCGCCGAGGTCTATCTCCCTCTCAGCCGCCTCCTCAGCCTGTACGTGGCCAACGCGAAGCGACTGCACGATTCGACGAGCTCGTTCCTCGGCGAGAAGACCGAGCGCACGCCGTTCGTCATCGGTGTCGCCGGGTCGGTGGCCGTCGGCAAGTCGACGGTTGCCAGGTTGCTCCGTGAACTGATGTCTCGCTGGCCGGACACCCCGAGGGTCGAGCTGATCACGACCGACGGATTCCTCTACCCCAACGCGGAACTTCAGCGGCGGGGAATCATGGAGCGAAAAGGGTTCCCCGAGTCGTACGACCGGCGAGCCCTCCTTCGTTTCGTGAGTGAGGTGAAGAGCGGCGCGGGCGAGGTGCGGGCTCCGTTCTACTCCCACCTCAGGTACGACATCGTCCCTGACGCCCAGGTGGTCGTCAGGCGCCCCGATGTCCTCATCGTCGAGGGCCTCAACGTTCTGCAGCCGGCGGGGAACGGCCACCGCCTGACGGTGAGTGACCTCTTCGACTTCAGCATCTACGTCGACGCCCGCACATCGGACATCGCCTCCTGGTACGAAGAGCGTTTCATGGCGCTGCAGCGCGGTGCGTTCACCAATCCGAACTCGTTCTTCAACGTCTATGCCTCGTTCTCCGAAGACGAGGCGCGTGACAAGGCGCGGTTCTACTGGCGCGAGGTGAACGAACCGAACCTGCGTGAGAACATCCGTCCGACCCGCGCGCGGGCGAAACTCGTACTGAAGAAGGCGGCGGACCACACCGTGAGCCAGGTCCTGCTCCGCAAGGTCTGAGCGCCGCGCGTGGTGCAATGCTGAAGGGCGCGAGTGCTGCAGAAAGGCCCTGCGGTCCCGAGTGGGACGGCAGGGCCTTCTTCACGCTGTTCAGACGGCCAGGCGTTCCCGGACGACATCCGCGAGGGCGTGTGCGAGCCGGTCTGCGGTCGGCTGGTCGGCCGCCTCGACCATGACACGCACGAGCTGCTCGGTGCCGCTGGGGCGCAGCAGCACGCGGCCGGTGTCGCCCAGCTCGGCTTCAGCGGCGCGCACCGCTTCGGCGAGGACCTCGTCGGTGTGGATGCCCGTGCGATCGACATCCCGGACGTTCACGAGGATCTGGGGGTACACATCCATGACGCTTGCGAGCTCTGCCGCCGTCTTCTTCGTCCTGGCCATCTCGCTGACGAGGTGAAGGCCGGTGAGGATGCCGTCGCCGGTCGTCGCGTACTCGCTCATGATCACGTGGCCGGACTGTTCCCCACCGAGGGCGAAACCGCCCTTGTTCATGGCCTCGAGGACATATCGGTCACCGACCTTGGTCTGCACCATTGAAATGCCGTGTTCTTCCATCGCGATGCGCAACCCGAGGTTGCTCATCACCGTGGCGACGAGGGTGTCGTCCGTGAGGTGTCCGCGCTCCTTCATCGACACGGCCAGGATCGCCATGATCTGGTCACCATCGATGACATTGCCGGCCGCATCGACGGCCAGGCAGCGGTCGGCGTCGCCGTCGTGGGCGATTCCGATGTCTGCCTTGTGCTCGCGAACGGCCTCGGCGAGCAGGTCGAGGTGGGTCGATCCGACGCCGTCGTTGATGTTCATGCCATCGGGATCGTTGCCGATGATGGTGAGCTTCGCTCCGGCATCCCTGAACACTTCAGGGGAAACGCCGGCAGCAGCACCGTGCGCACAGTCGAGCACGACGTGCAGCCCGTCGAGGGAGTGAGGCAGGCTCCCGAGGAGGTGGAGGACGTAGCGGTCCTCCGCATCGGCGAATCGCCGGATGCGACCGACCCCTGCCCCGGTCGGGGCGAGCTTGGGTTCGGTCAGGTACGACTCGATGCGTTCCTCGACCTCGTCGGGGAGTTTGCGTCCGCCGCGAGCGAAGATCTTGATGCCGTTGTCTGGCGCGGGGTTGTGGCTCGCCGAGATCATCACACCGAAGTCCGCATCGATATCGGCAATGAGGAACGCCGCAGCGGGGGTCGGGATGACGCCGGCGTCGAGCACGTCGACACCGCTCGAAGCGAGTCCGGCGGCGACGGCGGCAGCGAGGAACTCACCGGAGACACGGGGGTCGCGCGCGAGAACGGCGACGGGCCGCTTACCGGCGGCGCGGCGGGCCTCAGCACTTCGGCCCTGCCCAAGCACCACTGCGGTGGCTTGGGCAAGGCCGAGAGCGAGGTCTGCCGTCAGGTCGGAGTTCGCGAGACCGCGAACTCCGTCAGTACCAAACAGACGAGGCATGGAAAACAGTCCAGGACCGGAGCGCGGTTAGCGCTTCGAGAACTGAGGTGCCTTACGTGCCTTCTTGAGTCCAGCCTTCTTGCGCTCCTTGACGCGAGCGTCACGGGAGAGGAAGCCGGCCTTCTTGAGCGTTGCGCGGTTGTTCTCTTCGTCGATCTGGTTGAGCGCACGGGCGATGCCGAGGCGCAGTGCACCGGCCTGGCCGGACGGGCCACCACCGGAGATCCGTGCAATGACGTCGTAGCCGCCGGCGAGGTCGAGAACCGTGAACGGGTCGTTGATCAGCTGCTGGTGCAGCTTGTTCGGGAAGTAGTCGGCAAGCTCACGGCCGTTGACCGTGATGGTGCCTGAACCGGGAACGAGGCGCACGCGGGCGATGGCCTGCTTGCGACGTCCGACGGCTGCGCCGGGAACGCTGAGGGCCGGACGGGCCGCCTTGGGGGCTGCCTCGGTGGGCGTCTCGGTCGAGAAGCTCTCCGGGGTCTCTGCGATGGAATCTGAAATCTTCGCCACTGTAGGAATCCTTATGTCTATCCGGCGCTTACTGGGCGACCTGGTCGAGGGTGTACGTCTTGGGCTGCTGAGCAGCGTGCGGGTGCTCTGCACCGGTGTAGACCTTCAGCTTGCGCAGCTGCGCGGCACCGAGGGAGTTCTTGGGGAGCATGCCGCGAACAGCCTTCTCCACCGCGCGGCCGGGGTTCTTCTCGAGCAGCTCGGCGTAGGTGACGGCCTTGATGCCACCCGGGTAACCGGAGTGGCGGTAAGCCTTCTTCTGGAGGAGCTTCTGGCCGGTCAGGGCGACCTTCTCGGCATTGATGATGATGACGAAGTCACCGGTGTCCATGTGGTTGGCAAAGGTAGCCTTGTGCTTTCCACGGAGGAGGATGGCGACGTGGCTGGCCAGGCGGCCGAGCACAATGTCGGTGGCGTCGATGATGAACCAGTCCCGCTGGATCTCAGAAGCCTTGGGGGAATACGTGCGCGTCACAATAGTGCTGCTTTCTTGTCGTAAGTTGGTTGGTCGTGAATCCCGCTCCGTTGGGAGTTCCGGAATCGGAACGCCGCAGGTGGAGGGCTCAACTTCGGATGCCGCGCTGCAGACAGAGCAGACACCAAGGAGCAAGCTTACCCGGCGTCGTCGTCGTGGTCAAACTCTGCGAACGGGCCGGTATCGGCGAACGGATCGGCGCCATCCTGCAGGGACCGCCGCGACCGAGTGAGCTCCGCCCTCATCCGCAGGAGCGAATCGGTGGGGTATCCGACCTCGGCGAGGGTGAGTCCACGCGCCGGCATCACGGCGAATTCGTTCGACCGGTGCAGCGCATCGCGAAGCCGCGCGGCATCCGCCACCTGCAGCTTGCCCTCCCCCACCGCGACACACACGCCGACGAGAGCACGAACCATGCTGTGACAGAACGCGTCGGCGCGAACGCCGGCGACGAGCACGCCGCTGGCGTCCCTGGTCCAGCCGAACCGCTGGAGCGAGCGGATCGTCGTTCTGCCCTCCCTGGGCCGGCAGTAGGTCGCGAAGTCATGGAGCCCGACGAGGGACTCTGCTGCGGCGTTCATCAGGTCGACGTCGAGCGGCGCCGGATGCCACACCGTCTGAGCGCGTTCAAGCGGGTTCCTGAAAGAGAGGCTGTCAGCGATGCGGTATTCGTACCGACGCCACACGGCAGAGAACCGGGCGTCGAAGCCGTCAGGCGCTGGGGCGGCGTTGGTGATCACGACGTCCGGGTACTGCCCGAGCACTCCGTTCACCTTGCGGCGCAGAGCGCTACCGGTGGGATGCAGCCCGTCCTTCGCCGGGCGTCCGCGACGCACTCGAGCCGCCCGTTCCTCGTCGAGATCGAGGTGGGCGACCTGCCCGGTGGCGTGAACGCCGGTGTCGGTGCGCCCAGCGACAGCGACCAGGATTCGGTCGCCGGTACGGCCGAGGATCGTCGTGATCGCTTCTTCGAGTACACCCTGTACGGTGCGGAGGCCCGGCTGTTTCGCCCAGCCGGCGAACCGGGAACCGTCGTACGCGATATCGAGTCGGAATCGCTGCGGCTGGGTGGTCACGTGGCCAGTTTACGGTCGCCGTCAGTATTCGATGACGAGCGCGATCTCCTGGGTACCCGCCTGGAAGCCCAGTCGCTCGTACAGGCTGTTCGCTCCGGTCGGGCTCGCCGTGTCGACGTCGAGGACGGCCCGCTCGAGCCCGGCTTCGCC
Organism: Mycetocola sp. CAN_C7; assembly: GCF_015752285.1. Lineage (NCBI taxonomy): Bacteria > Bacillati > Actinomycetota > Actinomycetes > Micrococcales > Microbacteriaceae > Mycetocola > Mycetocola sp. CAN_C7. The sequence continues at coordinate 128,181 of NZ_JADOUY010000004.1, read as the reverse complement.
GAACGAGGTGAGCAGCCGCGAGATGAGGGCCGGCGCGAGGCGTCTGCCGCGCCAGTCGCGCACGACGCCGATGAGTTCGATGTAGCCGGAACTCTAGCCCTGAGACGCCCAGTCGTGTTCGTTCAGCGACGTCAGGGCGAATGCCACCACACGGGCGTCCGTTCCGTCTCCGTCGACAGCCACCCACGACAGCTCCGGCCGGAACTGCGAGCTCCCGGTGATCTTGGCCCACTCTTCCGGCATCCGCGGCTGGCTGCCCCAGTGGTCACGGAACGCATCGTTGCGCGCCAGCCTGGTCGCTTCGAACAGGTCGGGCGTGCACCGAACGATACGGATGCCGTCCGGCGCCTCCACGTCGGGAACCGGCTCTGCCGCCACCCTGCTCATCGTTGTGAAGTAACGGGAGATGACGAAGCCGAGGTCCTGGGCGAGAGCGAGAGCGGCGTCGTTTCCGTGGGCGACGTCGACCATCGACCATCCTGGAACGGTCTTCTCCGACGTGGAGAGCTGTTGCCGTGACCGGTTCTTCTGCCAGTCGAGGAGGATGCGTCCGATGCCACGCCCGCGCAGGTCTGGACGCACGGTGCCAGGCAGGTAGGACTGCACCCGGGTGTCCTGTCCCGGGCCGAGGACGACATAGCCGAACGCGGCTACCGCGCCATCGGCGTCGAAGCCGACCATCGAATCGCGAGCCAGGTCGACGTGCGATGCCCGGAAGTCGTCGTCGAGGTCTTCCCGGGGTGTTGCCCAGTCCGGGTGGTCGATCCGGTCGGCGAGGGCCTGTGTTGCGGCGATCGCATCGACATCGTCGAGGAACGCCGCTCGCCACACGGCGACGTCAGGGTGCGCGGGCAGCGCCAACTCGGGCGGGGCATCGACGCGGCTGCTGAGGGGAGGGAGAACCTGGTTCATCCCTCAAGCCTATGCGGGCGAACGACGAAGCCCCCGGCATCCTCTCGGATACCGGGGGCTTCGTACACCGCAGGGGTGTTACTTCTCTTCGGCCTTCTCGGCGTCAGCGGAGTCTGCAGAGTCGGTCGACTCGGCGGCGGGGGTCTCTTCGACCGCAGCGTCGTCGGCCACAACCTCGGCCTCCTCCACCGGAGCAGCCTCTGCCGGCTTCTCAGCGGCAGCGGCGGGCTTCGACTTCTTCACCTTGGGGGTGACGGGCTCGAGAACCAGTTCGATCTGCACCATGGACGCGTTGTCGCCCTTGCGGAAACCGAGCTTGGTGATGCGGGTGTAGCCACCCTCGCGCTCGGCGACGAGCGGAGCGATCTCGGTGAAGAGCTCGTGGACGACCGAGGTGTCACCGATGATGCGCATGACGCGACGACGGGCGTGCAGGTCACCGCGCTTCGCGAACGTGATGAGACGCTCGGCGATGGGACGGAGACGCTTGGCCTTCGTCTCGGTGGTCTTGATGCTCTTGTGGGTGAACAGGGCAGCGGCCAGGTTAGCGAGCATGAGACGCTCGTGCGCTGGTCCGCCTCCCAGGCGGGGGCCTTTAGTGGGCTGAGGCATTGTCGTTATTCTCCAGAATCAAAAAGTGAAAAGGCGTCGAGGACGAGCCTTAGTTGCTGGTCTCGTCTTCGTAACCCGAGTAGAAGTGGGCGCCGTCGAATCCGGGAACCGAATCCTTCAGCGAAAGGCCCATTTCAACGAGCTTGTCGCGAACCTCATCGACCGACTTCTGGCCGAAGTTACGGATGTTCATCAGCTGCGTCTCGCTCAGGGCGACGAGCTCGGACACCGTGTTGATGCCCTCACGCTTGAGGCAGTTGTACGAACGCACCGACAGATCGAGGTCCTCGATCGGGATCGAGAGTTCGCTGGAGAGCACGGCGTCGACCGGCGCTGGGCCGATCTCGATGCCCTCAGCCGCGTTGTTCAGCTCGCGGGCGAGACCGAACAGCTCGACCAGGGTCTTGCCGGCGGATGCGATGGCGTCGCGCGGCGTGATGGCCGGCTTGCTCTCCACATCGACGACCAGACGGTCGAAGTCGGTGCGCTCACCGGCACGAGTCGCCTCGACACGGTAGGTCACCTTGAGGACGGGCGAGTAGATCGAGTCGATCGGGATCTGGCCGGCTTCGGAGAACTCGTTGCGGTTCTGCGTTGCAGACACGTAGCCGCGGCCACGCTCGATGGTGAGTTCCAGTTCGAACTTCGCCTTGTCATTCAGCGTCGCGATGACGAGATCCGGGTTGTGCACCTCGACACCGGCAGGAGCCGAGATGTCAGCCGCGGTGACCTGGCCTGCGCCGGTCTTGCGGAGGTAAGCGGTGATCGGCTCGTCGTGCTCGCTCGAGACGACGAGACCCTTGATGTTCAGGATGATCTCGGTGGCGTCCTCTTTCACACCGGGGATGGTGCTGAACTCGTGCAGCACGCCATCGATGCGAATGCTGGTCACAGCAGCGCCCGGGATGGAGGAGAGCAGGGTACGGCGAAGTGAGTTACCGAGGGTGTAACCGAAGCCAGGCTCCAGGGGCTCAATCACGAACCGGCTGCGGAACTCTGAGATGTTCTCTTCGGTGAGCGTTGGGCGCTGTGCAATAAGCACTATGTATTCCTTTCGGCTAAGTGTCCGCTATATGACACTTGCAATGGCGAGGTATTGAGTTGTGTTCGTCAACGGTCGATTGAGCAGCGCCGCCTGGCACTGCTCAATCGACCATGGCTGAAAGGCTTAGACGCGGCGACGCTTCGGCGGGCGGCATCCGTTGTGCGCCTGCGGGGTGACATCGTTGATCGAACCGACCTCGAGGCCTGCAGCCTGGAGGGAGCGGATGGCGGTCTCGCGGCCGGAACCGGGACCCTTCACGAAAACGTCAACCTTCTTCATGCCGTGTTCCTGCGCCTGGCGGGCAGCAGACTCTGCAGCGAGCTGAGCGGCGAACGGGGTCGACTTGCGCGAACCCTTGAAGCCGACTCCACCAGAAGACGCCCAGCTGATGACGGCACCGGTGGTGTCCGTGATCGAGACGATGGTGTTGTTGAAGGTGGACTTGATGTGGGCCTGGCCCACAGCAATGTTCTTCTTCTCTTTTTTACGGGGCTTGCGGGCAGCCGTTTTGGGTGCAGCCATGAATATCTCCTAAATCTTTCGGCGAAGAGCTCGAAGGCCGGGGCCTAGCGAGCCTTCTTCTTGCCGGCAACGGTGCGCTTCGGGCCCTTGCGGGTACGAGCGTTGGTCTTGGTGCGCTGTCCACGAACGGGCAGGCCGCGACGGTGGCGGATGCCCTCGTAGCTACCGATCTCGACCTTGCGGCGGATGTCGGCCTGAACTTCACGGCGGAGGTCACCCTCTACCTTGTAGTTGCCTTCGATGTAGTCACGCAGCAGGATCAACTGATCGTCGCTGAGATCCTTCACGCGGATGTCTCCGCTGATGCCGGTGTCGACGAGGGTCTTCAGAGCCCTCGTGCGTCCAACACCGTAAATGTACGTCAGTGCGATTTCCACGCGCTTATCGCGGGGAATGTCTACGCCGGCGAGACGTGCCATGGTGGCTTCTCCTAGGAGTTAGTGGAGGTGTGGAGCAGTTCCTGTGCCCGGGCCTCCGACCCGAGGTGTCCCTCGATCGAGTTCTGGAACTGCCGATAGTGTGTTGCTGGTCGTGCGGTTGTCCTCAGGAAAGAGAGGACTAGCCCTGACGCTGCTTGTGGCGCGGGTTCTCGCAGATGACCATGACGCGTCCGTTGCGACGGATGACCTTGCACTTGTCGCAGATCTTCTTGACGCTGGGGTTGACCTTCATGTGATTCTCTCTTTTCGCTGTCGTCGTGCCTGGCTGCTCGAGCACGCTCGAAACAGGTCAAGGCCGTTACTTACAGCGCGTTCTACTTGTAGCGGTAAACGATCCGGCCGCGGGTCAGATCGTATGGGCTGAGCTCGACGATCACGCGGTCCTCAGGAAGGATGCGGATGTAGTGCTGGCGCATCTTGCCGCTAATGGTGGCAAGAACGCGGTGGCCGTTCGTCAGCTCAACGCGGAACATCGCGTTGGGCAGAGCTTCGACAACTGCGCCTTCGATCTCAATGACACCGTCTTTTTTGGCCATAGCCTCACTGTCGCTAAAAATAGTACGCACTGGTCGTGCGGATGGATGATGGTGCTGCAAAGTCCGTATGGAGAACACGCCGGAAAGCGTGCACAAAGCACCAACGGACAATCCTATGGTATTCGGCGCATTTTCGCCAACCGGCGGTCAGCCCGCGCGCGCCCGCACCACGGCCACGAGTTCGCTGAAGAGCGGATGCTCCGGCGCGAGTCCCGTGACCTGCTCGACGAACGACTCGGGAGCGAGCTCGGCGAGCATCCGGTGCAGTTCGACGCTCTGCTCGTCGTCAGGCACATCGAACGCGAGGGCCTGGCCCACAGCCCCGACGAGGGCGCTGTGCCCGATCCCCCTCTCGGCGAGTTCCGCGGCGGGCGAGATGAAGCGCTCGTTGCGCGACAGCTTGCGGAGCGGCTGCCTGCCGACTCTCTGCACGGTGTCAGGGAGGTGCGGGTTGGCGAACCGGCCGAGGATCTTCTCCCGGTAGGCACGCTGCGCATCCGGATCGATCCCGTGCTTGGCGACGAGCAGCGCGCTCGTCTCCTCGAGTACCAGACGGACGGCATCCGCAACCGTGGGGTCGGCGAGCGCGTCGGAGATCTTGTCGATCCCGGCAGCGAAGCCGTAATATGCGGCGGTCGCATGCCCGGTGTTCACGGTGAACAGCTTGCGTTCGATGTACGGGCCGAGCGCGTCGACGAATGTCGCGCCAGGGATGTCAGGGGCCTCGTCCCCGAACGGCCCCGACTCGATCACCCACTCGTAGAAGGTCTCGACGGTGACGTCGATCCCCGCTGAGGCGTCCTGTCCTGGCACGATCCGATCGACGGCCGTGTTGGCGAAGACCGCGCGGTTGGCGATCGCCTCCCACTCGTCCGGTCCGACGCTTGCCTGGACCTCGGTCTTCAGCAGGTCGGTGGCGTTGATGGCGTTTTCGCATGCCATCACAGCGAGCGGCGGGAGACCGGGGTCGCGCAGGGCCAAGCCCCGCGCGATCACCGGCGCGACGAACCGCAGGATGTTCGGACCGACGGCGGTCGTCACGACAGCTGCCGTCTGGATTTCGGCGATCAGTTCGTTCTCGTGCGACGCACTGTTCACGGCCCGGAAGCCGGTGACGGTGCGGTTCCCGCCGCCGTCACCGACCTCGTGGACCGTGTACGACTCGCTCGAGGCGAGCGCATCGATGAGTTCGGCGTTCACATCGGCGAAGACCACCTCGTAACCGGCGTCGTGGAGGAGGAGCCCGACGAAGCCCCGGCCGATGTTCCCTGCACCGAAGTGAACGGCTTTCATTCGGCGTTGACCTCCTCGAGCAGGGTGAACAGTTCGTTCGCGTCTGCCGCATCGATCAGTTTCTGCACCTCGTCTTCGTCGGAGAACACGATGGCGATCTTCGAGAGGATCTCGAGGTGCTCATTATTGAGTCCGGCGATGCCGACGGCGAAGCGCACCTCGTCGCCGTTCCAGTCGATCGGCTGGGAGTAACGAACCAGCGACAGGGCCGACCGGGTGATCGCGTCCTTGGCCTCGTTCGTGCCGTGCGGGATGGCGAGGTAGTTGCCCATGTACGTGGACACCGAACCCTCGCGTTCGAGCATGGCGTCCACGTACGCGGGTGTCACAGCTCCGGCGGTGACGAGGAGCTCCCCCGCTTCGCGGATGGCCTCGTCCCTCGTCGTCGCTGAACCTGCAGCGACGACGGTGGACACCGTGAGAATCTGGTCTGTCATTCGGTAGCCCCCTGGCTGTTGTTTCGCTTGACGAGTTCGACCACGTCATCGTACTTCGGGCTGTTCATGAAGTTGTCGACCGAGATGTGCTGCGAGTTCGGTGACTTCTCCCGTGCCCTGTCGGTGAGGTCCTGGTGGGTGATGACCAGGTCGGCATCGCCGGTGAGGTTGGCGATGGACTGGTTGGTGACCTTCACTCCATCGACGCCCGCCTTCTTGATCTTGTTGCGAAGAACGGATGCTCCCATCGCGCTCGATCCCATACCGGCGTCACACGCGAAGACGATGTTCTTGACGAGAGTCGCCGTCGCGGTACCACCGGCGTTGCCGGTGTCGGTCGTTCCTTCGGTGACGAGACCCCCGAGGACGGAACTCTTCTTGCCCTTGTTCGCCTCGGTCGCTGCAACGGCGGCGCTCATGTCGCCGGCGTTGCCCGATGCCAGGTCCTTCTTACGCGATGCACGAAGGATGATGGCCGCGACGAGGAACGAGACACCGGCCGCGACGATGACCGACAGGATGACGCCGACGTAGCTGTCTGATGCCGTCTGGATGAGCACGGCGATGATGCTTCCTGGGGATGCAGGGGCACGCAGACCTGTCTGGAAGACCACGTTGGTCGCGACCCCCGCCATACCGCCGGCGATGGCTGCGAAGACGAGCATCGGCTTCATCAGCACGTACGGGAAGTAGATCTCGTGGATCCCGCCGAAGAACTGGATGATGATCGCGCCAGGGGCACTGGCCCTGGCGATTCCCAGCCCGAAGAACGTGTACGCGAGCAGGATGCCGAGTCCCGGGCCGGGGTTCGCCTCGATCAGGAACAGGATGCTCTTGCCGCTCTCCTCCACCTGCTGCACGCCCAGAGGGGTGAAGACGCCGTGGTTGATGGCGTTGTTGAGGAAGAGGATCTTGCCCGGTTCGACGAAGATGCTGACGAGGGGAAGGAGCGACAGGCTGACGAGCCAGTTGACGACCCCTTCGAGCCATGCGCTCACCGTCGTGATGATCGGGGCGATGCCGAAGAAGGCGGCGATGGAGAGGAGCGCGCCGAGGATCCCTGCGGAGAAGTTGTTGACGAGCATCTCGAAACCGGCCTTGATCTTGCCGTCCCAGATGCTGTCGACCTTCTTGATCAGCCATGCGGCGAGCGGGCCCATGATCATCGCGCCGATGAACATCGGGATGCTCGATCCGACGATGACACCCATGGTGGCGATGGTGCCGACCACGCCGCCGCGTTCACCGTAGATCATCCGTCCACCGGTGTTGGCGATGAGCAGAGGGAGCAGGTAGGTGATCATCGGACCGACCAACCCGACATACTGCTGGAAGGTGGCGCCGTCTTCGGTCTGTGCAAGCGCTGTTGCTGCGCCCTGCCAGCCGATGACATCCGCGTCGCCGAATCCACCGAGGATGCCGTTCGGCAGCCATCCGGTGGCGATGAAGAACGCGGTGATGAGCCCCCACGCGATGAACGCGGCGATGTTGGGCATGACCATGCCGGAGAGGAAGGTTCCGAATCGCTGGACGCGGACCCTCGCACCTCCCGACTTGCTCGGGGTTGACGTCGTCGTCATGATTTTGCCTCTTTCAGGGTGAGTGCAGCGGCGGCAACCGCTGCGCGGGATTCGGCCGCCCCATCGGCGGCCAGGGCGATCTCGGCGAGCTGTCGAGCCTCGTCGATGGTGTAGGTCAGAAGCGATGCACGCACATCGACGAGCGCCGGGGTGGACATCGACAGGCTGGTGGCGCCAAGACCGACGAGCACGACGGCGAGCAGGGGGTCTGCTGCCGCCTCTCCGCAGATGCCGACAGGTTTGTTCGCCGCGGCGCCGGCGGCGCCGACCTCGCCGACGAGCCGGAGGACGGCCGGATGCCAGGGGTCCTGGAACGCGGCGACGGAGCCGAGCATGCGGTCGGCGGCGAGGGTGTACTGGGTGAGGTCGTTCGTCCCGATGGAGGCAAAGTCGGCCTCGGCGAGAACGCGGTCCGCGAGGAGGGCTGCTGAAGGCACCTCGACCATGACACCGGCAGTGCGGATGCCGTATTCGCGGGCGAGACCGACGAAGTACCGCGTCTCCTCCACCGTGGCGACCATCGGGGCCATCACCCACAGTTCGGCGTCTGTCGCGGCATCCGCTTCGGCGAGCGCGGTGAGCTGCTCACGAAGGATGTCCTCGCTGGCGCGGAGCGAGCGGAGCCCACGGAGACCGAGTGCCGGGTTCTCTTCGTGCGCGTCGTTGAGGAACTGCAGCGGCTTGTCTGCGCCCGCGTCCAGGACCCGGACGACGACCTTCTTGCCCGGAAAAGCCTCGAGCAACCGGATGTAGTGTTCGCGCTGCTGCTCGACGGTCGGGGCGGAGCCACCGGCGTCGAGAAAGAGGAACTCGGTTCGAAACAGACCGACGCCTTCCGCGCCGGCGCCTGCTGCAGCTTGCGCACCCGCAGACGAGCCGAGGTTGGCGAGGAGCGGGATGGCTGTTCCGTCTGCGGTCGCTCCAGGGGTGACCGGGGCGACTGCGGCGGCCTGGCGTTCGGCGATGCGACGCTCGGCGTCGGCGATCTGCTCGTCGGTCGGGTCGGCCGTCACTGTTCCCGCTTCCGCGTCCACGATGACGACGGTGCCGTCTGCCAGCGTCCTGGCATCCGCTGCCCCGACCACGGCCACGATGGACTTCTCCCTGGCGAGGATCGCGGTGTGCGAGGTCGGTCCGCCGTCACTGGTGACGAGGCCGAGCACCTTGCCGAGATCGAGCATTGCCGTGTCTGCAGGAGCGAGGTCGCGGGCCACGAGGACGAACGGGTGATCCGGGTTGGGCACTCCGGGGGCGCTGACACCCTGGAGGTGGGCGATGACGCGCTGTGACACGTCATCGAGGTCAGCGGCGCGTTCGCCGAGGTATCCGCCCATGGCGACGAGCTGATCGCGAAAGCTTGCGAATGCCTCGAACACGGCCCGCTCCGCGGTCTTTCCCGCGGCGAGCGCCTCGTCTATGGCGTCGGACAGCATGGGGTCCTCGGCCATCATGGCCTGCGCCTCCAGCACGTCCTTCGCGGCACCGCCTGCAGACGCGCCACGCTGCTCGAGCTCCCGCGCGACGACGGACAGTGACGCGCGTGACCGCTCGGTCTCCTCCGCCTGCGTGCGGCTGCTCGCCGCGTCGTCAGGGGCGGGGAGGGGTTCGGACATCCGGGCAACGACTCCGACGGCGACGCCCTGCCCGATGCCGGTGCCGGTGCCGACGATGCCCGTTGCGAGGTCGTTACTCATCATGGTCGGTCACCAGAAGCTCGACGAGGCCGTCGAGCACGGTCTCGGCGTTGTCGCCGTCTGCGGTCAGGGTGACGTAGTCGCCGTGGTTCACACCGAGCGAGATGACCCCGAGGATGCTGGCGGCGTTGACAGGCTTGCCGCTTCCTTTCGCGAGGGTGACCTTCGACCCCGATGCCGTCGCGGCCTGGGTGAAGATTTTGGCCGGCCGCGCGTGCAGCCCGTGTGATGATCCGATTCGTACGGTGCGTTCAGCCATGCGTTCCTCCGTCGCTGCGTTGTGGTTCCCCTCGTCGTGACAGCGCCCCTGCAGCTTCCAGGGCGAGGTCGAGGGCTTCGTCGCCGAGAGGCGACGAGAAGACAGTGGATGGCATCATTGCGACGGCGACACCGGCGGCATCCGCGCTGCGGCGAACGTCGGCGAGGCGGCCATCGAGGTGCGGCCCCAGAAGCACGACGTCGGCTGTATCGAGTCGGTCACCGAGCGAGTCGATCGGGCACGCTTCAGCCGTTGCCTCGAGAGAGCGGGTGTCGGCAGCTTTACGGATACGGCGGGCGACGAAGGTCGACGATGCTCCGGCACCGCACACCACGAGAATTCTCATCGATCGCCTCCATTGCCGTTCAACGTTCTGGTCGGTGCCGCCCGGCTCACGCGCAGGCTTGACCGATTCTCTCCCCGGTCGCGAACCGCCCGCCACCACAGTGCTTTCCGCCCCTGCGGAAAATCGTGACTCCGACGCACGGGATGGGCCGGCAGGTGGTTGACTCGGAGAGGACGCCGATGGCGGCAGCGCCGCTGCCGGTCGAGCGCCTGAGGGAGATCGTGACACGGGACAGGCAAGACAGGATCCTCACCTACCTCGCCAGAGCGGGCACGTGGGTGACGGCAGGCGAGCTCGCCGACGTCCTCGGGGTCACTTCCCGCAGCATCCGCAGCTATGTGACGGCCGTCAAAGGACGTGCTGGGGGCAGCCCGGTGGTCGAGGCAGGTCCGAGCGGGTACCGGATCAACCCGGATGCCTATGCGGCCTTTCGGGCGTCAGCGAGCGTCGAGCAGGCGGAGACGCCACGTGCCCGGCTGTACGGCATCGTTCGTCGGCTGGTCGACAGCCCCGACGGTCTCGATGTCTTCGAACTGGCCGAGAGCCTGCACGTTTCTGAGTCCACGATCGAATCCGACCTCTCCCGCGTGCGTCTGCTCCTCGCCGAGGCTGAGCTGTCCCTGACCAGGGCAGCGAGCACGGTCACTCTGAGCGGGACGGAGCTCGCTCGGAGGCGACTGCTGTCCCGGATGTTCCGCGATGAGACCGAGCGCGGGCTGATCGAGCTCGAGGCGATCCAGCGGGAGTTCGCGTCAGACAGCCTGAGCGAATTCAAGACGGCGCTCATCGACATGCTGACCGAGCGGGGTTTCGCGCTCAACGACTACGGCATCGACAACGTGCTTCTGCACATCGCCATCGCCGTCGACCGCGTATCGAAGAACAGGCTCGTGCCCTCCCCCGCCGTCGATCCGGTCGCGGACGCCGACGGCATCCCGACCGCACTGGCCACACTCATCGCCACCCACTTCGACACGGCTCTCGGCGACGCCGACATCGACTATCTCGCCTATCTGCTGTCCACCCGCGCGGTGACCATCGCCGCCGATACGCCAGACTCCGGCTACCTCAACCAGGCCGACCTCGACATCGTGCGCAGCATCGTGAAGAACGCCGGCGAGGAGTACCTCGTCGACCTGTCCGACGAGGATTTCATCACACGACTGACCCTGCACGTGCAGAATCTGCTCCGTCGCGCGCAGGACCACTCGTACTCGCGCAACCCGATGGCCCGGTCGATCAAGACCTCATACCCGATGATCTACGAACTCGCGGTCTACATCGCGAGCAGGCTGCAACAGCACGGGTCGGTCGAGATCACCGACGACGAGATCGCGTACATCGCCATGCACGTCGGCGCGCACCTGCAGCAGCAGTCCAGATCGGACGAGTTGCTGCGCTGTGTCCTCGTCTGCCCGAACTACTACGACATGCACCTGTTGCTGCGCGACCGGGTGATGCTCATGCTCGGTGATGCCATCGATGTGGTGCGTGTGGTCACCCGAAGCGACCTCTCGTGGAGCAGCCTCGACGCGGACATCGTCCTGACCACGATCGAACCGCCCGTTCCGGACGAGTCGATCCTCGTCATCCAGCCGTTCTTCACCCAGGGAGACGCCGACCGCGTGCGCCAGGCGCTGAGCCGGGTGCGACGGGTGAAGCGCAGGGCCCTCATCAAGGACGAGGTTCTGCAGTATTTCGATGAGTCGCTCTTCCTACGCAACGTCCGGGCGAAGGATGAGACGAGCATGATTCGTCAGCTGGGTGACCTCATGGTGGCTCGCGGCGTGATCGACGACGCCTACGTCGACGGTGCGATCGAACGCGAGCGGATGTCGTCGACGGCGTTCACGGATTCCCTCGCTGTCCCCCACGCGATGGCGATGACCGCCCGTTCGACGTCCATCGCGATCGCGGTGAATGAGTCGAGCATGCCCTGGGGTGACAACCGGGTGAACGTCGTCGCGTTCATCGCGTTCAGTGCGGCGGAGCGAGCGAATTTCCAGCGCGTGTTCGATCAGTTCGTCGAGGTGTTCTCTGAGCGTGAGGATGTGCAGCGCATCGTGAAGAGGTCGGTGGACTTCGGGGCGTTCATCGACGAGCTCGTGCACACGATGGACTCCTGACCCGCTGGCCCCTCGCCCTCGCCCCTCGCCGCTCGCCCCTCGCCCCTCGCCCCTCGCCCCTGCTGCAAATTCAGGAGATCCGACCCGACACGCCGTACGGGAGCGCTCTCACCACGGCGTGTCGGACAAATCTCCTGAATGTGGAGGGGGCTCCTGAATGTGGAGACGGGCAACGGACGGGACTCAGGCCAGCAGGGCCGCGTTCATCCGGGCCGTGAGGTCGAGGTCGGTGGCGACAGCAGTGCCGTCGACCGCCGTGACCGGAGCAGCGAGCCTGACGCTGGAGACGAGCCAGACGGCATCCGACCGCAGCAACTCCGACGCCTCGACCGTGCGGTACTCGCACGCGAATCCCTCCGACGCGAGAAAGTCGAACAGGTCGGCCTGCGTCGTACCGGCGAGGATGCCGTGCTGGATCGCCGGTGTGACGATCGTGTTGCCCTGCCGGACCAGCAACGACGAGGTCGGGCCCTCGAGTGCGAAGCCATCCGTCGACGTGAACACGGCATCGTCTGCTCCCCGCCGTCGAGCTTCACGGAGCGCAGCCATGTTGAGCGCATACGACAGGGTCTTGGCCCCGACGAGCAGCCACGGAGAGGACTCCCCCACGTCGTTGACGTACCCACGGCTGAGAGTCACCACTCGGATGCCTGTGGTGCGCTCCGGCACGCGATCGGGCACCGTCGTTCCGGTGAGCCAGCAGGTCGGCGGGCCTGACGGGTCGGTTCCGCGGGTGAGAACGAGCCGGATCGACGCCTGTCCGTCCGCGGGCAGCGCCTCGAGGATCGCAGCGATTCCCGCTCGCCACTGACCGAGGTGCGGCATCGGAAGGTCGAGTTTGACAGCGGATGCCGCCAACCGGTCGAGATGCGCCTCGACTCCCCTGGCACGGCCGTCGTTCGCTCCGAGTGTTTCGAAGATCCCGTCACCGCGCCCAGCCCCGGCATCGAAAGCGGAGAGGATCGGTTCCTCGGGCGGAACGAATGTCAGCGAGGCCGCGAGCTCGACGTCGTCCGGCTGGGCGTCTGCGGCGATCGGGTCGAGGAGCAGCACGAGCGAGGTCATGGACTTGACCCTACTGCGCTCAGGCCGGACGCGTAGGAGTGACGCCGAATGGCGCAAGGCCGCTGGCGCCGCCGTCTTCAGCGGTCAGCACCCAGATTCCGTCCCGGTGCACGGCGACGCTGTGTTCCCAGTGTGCAGCGGCAAGCCCGTCATCGGTGGCGACGGTCCAGTCGTCGTCCTTGATGTGGGTGTCGATGCTGCCGAGCACGACCATCGGTTCGATCGCGACGACGAGCCCCGGCTTCACTTCCGGGCCCTTCTGCCGCACCCGGTAGTTGAACACGGGTGGTGCCTCATGCATGGATCGACCGATCCCGTGCCCGACGTAATCGGTGAGGATGCCAAAGCTCCCCCGGTTCTCGATGTAGCCCTGGACGGCGTCGCCGACCTCGTTGAGGTGGGAAGCAGACGCCAGCCGGGCGATACCGGCCCAGAGCGAACCCTCGGTGACATCCGAAAGCCGCTGCCGCTCAGCGACGAGCTCGGGCCTGGTCGGATCCGGCAGCACGACAGTGAAAGCGGCGTCCCCGTTCCAGCCACCGAGTACGGCTCCACTGTCGATCGAGACGATGTCGCCTGGTTCGAGAACCCGGTGATTCGGGATGCCGTGTACGACATCCTCGTTGACCGATGCGCAGACGGTGTGTGAGTAGCCGGGTTCGAGTTTGAAATTCGGTGCACCGCCGAGCGCGAGAATCGCTGCCTCGGCGGCCGCGTCGACCGCAGCGGTCGTCGACCCGACGCGCAGGGCGGCACGGGCCGCGACGAGGGATGCCGCCGTTGCCAGCCCTGGCTCCACCATGAGGCGGATCTGGGCAGGCGTCTTGTAGATCGATTTGCGAAGCATGTCGAACCCGACGGGTCAGAAGGCGATGCCGTGGTCGACGAGAGCGGCACGCACGCGTGCGCTGACCTCATCGACGGCTCCGAGCCCGTCGACCTCGACGACGATGCCGCGGTCCTTGTACGCGGCGATCACCGGCTCGGTCTGCTCGTGGTAGACGTCCTGGCGGTGGCGAATGATCGCTTCCGTGTCATCAGCACGCCCCTGTTCGGCTGCGCGCTTCAGCAGCCGTGTCACGACCTCGTCCGGGTCGGCCACGAGCTGAACGACTGCGCCGAGCTCCGAACCGGTCTCTGCGAGGATCCGGTCGAGTTCTGCGACCTGCTCTGCAGTGCGCGGATAGCCGTCAAGCAGGAAGCCGTCAAGGGCATCCGGCTGGTGCAGACGATCCTGCACGATGGCGTTTGTCAGCGAGTCGGGGACGTAGCCGCCGGATGAGACGATCTCCTGGACCTTGAGACCGAGCTCGGTGCCGTCCTTGATGTTGGCACGGAAGATGTCTCCGGTGGAGATGGCGGGGATGCCCAGGGCGTTCGCGAGCACGGCAGCCTGTGTTCCCTTGCCTGCCCCCGGCGGGCCGACGATGAGCAACCGCGCGCTCAACGAAGCAGTCCTTCGTAGTGCCGCTGCTGAAGCTGTGCGTCGATCTGCTTCACGGTCTCGAGTCCGACACCCACGATGATGAGGATGCTGGCGCCGCCGAACGGGAAGTTCTGGTTGGCACCGACGAGAGACAGGGCGACGAGAGGGATGAGAGCGACGAAGCCGAGGTACAGCGCACCGGCGAGCGTGACGCGGGTGAGCACGTAGTCGAGGTACTCGGCGGTCGGACGACCGGCACGGATGCCGGGGATGAAGCCGCCGTACCGCTTCATGTTGTCTGCGACCTCTTCAGGGTTGAACGTGATCGCCACGTAGAAGTAGGTGAAGCCGACGACGAGCAGGAAGTACATCGCCATGTAGAGCGGGTGATCACCCGTGGTGAGGTAGTTCGTGATCCAGGTGACCCAGGCTGCTGGCTCCTGACCGGCGGCCGGTGCGTTGAACTGCGCGACGAGCGCGGGCAGGTACAACAGCGATGAGGCGAAGATGACCGGGATGACTCCGGCCATGTTGACCTTGATGGGGATGTAGGTGTTGTTTCCGCCGTAAGTGCGGCGGCCGACCATACGTTTGGCGTACTGCACGGGAACGCGACGCTGCGACTGTTCGACGAACACCACGAGCATCATGATGACGAGGCCGACGGCGATGACCAGAAGGAAGGTCTCGAATCCGCGCGACTGGGCGATGGCGCCGAGGGATCCGGGGAACGTGGCGGCGATCGAGGTGAAGATGAGGAGCGACATCCCGTTGCCGATACCGCGCTCGGTGATCATCTCACCGAACCACATGATGAGGCCGGTTCCTGCGGTCATCGTGATGACCATGAGCAAAACGGCGTACCAGGTGTCGTTGGTGAGCAGCTGGCTGCACTCCGCGCTGGTGTTGGTGCCGAACAGGGCACCGCTCCGCGCGACGGTGATGAGCGTCGTCGACTGCAGGATGCCGAGGAAGATCGTCAGGTAGCGGGTGTACTGCGTGAGCGTGCTCTGCCCGGACTGGCCCTCCTTGTGGAGAGTTTCGAAGTGCGGGATGACCACGCGGAGCAACTGCACGATGATCGACGCGGTGATGTACGGCATGATGCCGAGAGCGAAGATCGACAGCTGGAGCAGCGCGCCACCTGAGAACAGGTTGACGAGGTCGTAAAGGCCCGATGTTCCCTGGTTCTGCGCGAGGCAGGCCTGAACGTTGCCGAAGTCGACGAACGGTGCAGGCACGAACGACCCGAGTCGGTACAGGGCCATGATGCCCAGTGTGAACCCGATCTTCCGGCGAAGGTCTGGTGTGCGGAAGATCCGCGCAACGGCGCTAAACAAAAAAGGCCTCCTGATGTCGAACCGAAGAATTCGGCTCTTGGTGCCGGTCAATGGTCCCGTATCGAACAGGCCCGGCAATCGAATCTACTCGATTACCGGGCCTGTCGAACAATCGGTGACCTGCTCGCTTGCGCGAGGGGCAGTCCGGCGACTGTGGAATTACTTGACAGAACCGCCGGCTGCGACGATCTTCTGCTCGGCCGACCCGGAGACCTTGTCTACCGAGATGTTCAGCTTCACGTCGATGTCGCCGTTGCCGAGGACCTTGACCTTCTCGTTCTTGCGAACGGCACCCTTGGCCACGAGGTCGGAGACGGTGACGTCGCCACCCTTCGGGTAGAGCTCGGCCAGCTTCTCGAGGTTGACGACCTGGTACTCGACGCGGAACGGGTTCTTGAACCCGCGCAGCTTCGGTGTACGCATGTGCAGCGGAAGCTGTCCACCCTGGAAACCGGGGCGAACGGTGTAACGAGCCTTCGTACCCTTGGTACCGCGGCCTGCCGTCTTACCCTTCGAGCCTTCACCACGACCGACACGCTGGCGTGCCTTCTTGGAACCTTCGGCTGGGCGGAGGTGGTGGACCTTCAGCACCTGGGCGCGAGGGGTCACCTCCTCGTCCTTCTTGGCCGGAGTCTTCTTCGCAGGAGCCTTCTTTGCCGGTGCCTTGGCAGCAGGTGCCTTGGCAGCGGGAGCGTCAGCAGCTGCGGAGTCAGCCTGTGCGGCCTTGGCCGGGGCCTTCTTCGCAGGTGCCTTCTTTGCAGGAGCCTTGTCGGCTGCCGCCTTGGCGGGCGCCTTCGTGTCGGCCGACTTCGCAGCGGCCTTCTTCGCGGGAGCCTTCTTGGCGGTCTCCTCGGTGACGTCCTTCTTGTCGATCGCCATTAGTCGATCTCCTCAACCTTTACGAGGTGAGCAACAGTGTTGACGTAGCCACGGTTCTGCTTGTTGTCCTCACGGATAACAACATCTCCGATGCGCTTCAGTCCCAGGCTGCGCAACGTGTCGCGCTGGTTCTGCTTCTCACTAATTTTGGACTTGGTCTGCGTGACCTTCAGCTGAGCCATCAGGCACCTACCTTTGCGGAGGCCGCAGCCTTCGCGGCGGCCTGTGCCTCGACCTGCAGCAGCTTGGCAGGAGCGATCTCGTCGTACTCCTTGCCACGGCGTGCGGCGACGGCGCGGGGCTCTTCGAGCATCTTCAGCGCCGTGACGGTGGCGTGAACGATGTTGATCGTGTTCGACGAACCGAGCGACTTGCTCAGGACGTCGTGGATGCCGGCGCACTCGAGAACGGCGCGGACGGGACCACCGGCGATAACACCGGTACCCGCAGCGGCCGGACGCAGGAGGACGACTCCGGCGGCAGCCTCACCCTGGACGGGGTGCGGGATGGTCGAGCCGACACGGGGAACGCGGAAGAAGTTCTTCTTCGCTTCCTCGACACCCTTCGAGATCGCGAGGGGAACCTCACGTGCCTTGCCGTATCCGACACCGACGAGTCCGTTGCCGTCTCCGACGACGACGAGTGCGGTGAAGCTGAAGCGACGACCACCCTTGACGACCTTGGACACACGGTTGATGGTGACGACGCGCTCAAGGAACTGGCTCTTGTCAGCATCGCGGCTGTTGCGCTCGCGACCCTGGTTGCGATCGCCACGTCCTCCGCGGCTGCCACGGTCGCCACGAGCGTCAACGCGCCCGGAGCTCTCGGTTCCAGCTGCGGTCTCGACCGGCTTTTCGACTGGCTGGTCCGCGGTAGCGGCCTCAACCTTGCTTGTTTCACTCACAGGTTCAACCCACCCTCTCGAGCACCTTCGGCGATGGCCGCGACGCGACCCGCGTAACGGTTACCACCACGGTCAAAAACGACTTCTTCGATGCCGGCGCTCTTCGCGCGTTCTGCAACGAGCTCGCCGACCTTCCTGGCTTTGGCGGTCTTGTCTCCGTCAAAGGTACGGAGGTCAGCTTCGAGGGTGGATGCCGACGCGAGGGTGAAACCCTTGCTGTCGTCAACGACCTGGACGAATACGTGACGAGCCGAACGGGTCACGACGAGACGCGGGCGAGCCGCTGTTCCATCGATCTTCTTACGGAGGCGCGCGTGACGACGGTCACGGGCAGCCGACTTGGACTTTACGGCCATGGTTACTTACCAGCCTTTCCGGCCTTGCGGCGAACGATCTCGCCGGCGTAACGCACACCCTTGCCCTTGTAGGGCTCAGGCTTGCGAATCTTACGGATGTTGGCAGCAGCCTCGCCGACGGCCTGCTTGTCGATCCCGGACACCGTGAGCTTGTTGTTGCCCTCGACGGTGAGCGTGATGCCGGCAGGCGGGTCGATCAGGACCGGGTGGGAGAAGCCCAGTGCGAACTCGACTGAGCTGCCCTTCTGAGCGACGCGGTAACCGGTACCGACGACCTCCAGGCCCTTGGTGTAACCCTGGGTCACACCGATGATCTGGTTGCTGATGAGCGTGCGGGTGAGCCCGTGCAGTGAGCGCGACTCGCGCTCGTCATCGGGGCGAGTCACGAGAACCTGGCCATCTGCGACAGTGACCTCGATGGGGCTGGCGACGTTCAGCGTCAGCTCACCCTTCGGGCCCTTGACCGAGACGACAGATGCGTCGACCGCTACGGTGACCCCTGCAGGGATCTCAATGGGAAGTCTTCCAATACGCGACATGTTATGGCTACCACACGTAGGCGAGGACTTCCCCACCTACGCCCTTCTTCTCGGCCTGGCGGTCAGTGAGCAGACCGGAGGAGGTGGACAGGATGGCGACGCCGAGGCCACCGAGAACCTTGGGAATCTCGGTCGACTTCGCGTAAACGCGCAGTCCTGGCTTCGAAACACGCTTGATGCCCACGATGGAGCGTTCACGGTTCGGGCCGAATTTGAGGTTGAGGGTCAGGGTCTGGCCGACGCGGGCGTCTGCAACTTCCCAACCGGAGATGTAGCCCTCAGAAGTGAGGATGTCGGCGATGTGCGACTTGAGCTTCGAGTGCGGCATCGACACGGTTTCGTGGTGTGCCGAGTTCGCGTTGCGCAGTCTGGTCAGCATGTCTGCGACCGGATCTGTCATTGTCATATGATTTTTCCTTCGTTCACCAGGTTTCGTTCACCCGTTACACGAATGACGACCTGTGGTGGTTAGGGGTGAAACGGATGCTCCGCCCCCCTGATCTCGACGCCGCAGTGCGCCAGCCACCCGATTTCACAGAGAAATCGGCTGACCGGCGCCCTGGGCGATCAAGTTCTTCAGTTGTGCTGCGGCACGCGGGCCGATTGCAAGCAACCGACCTAATATACCGTTACTTTCCTGAGTCTGTTGCTTCGACTACTTTTCGGTCGACTGGAACGGGAACCCGAGCGCCTTGAGCAGCGCGCGACCCTGATCGTTGGTCTTCGCGGTCGTGACGACCGTGATGTCCATTCCGCGAACGCGGTCGATCTTGTCCTGGTCGATCTCGTGGAACATCGACTGCTCGGTCAGACCGAACGTGTAGTTGCCTGTGCCGTCGAACTGCTTCGGGCTCAGGCCACGGAAGTCGCGGATACGCGGAAGCGCGAGGCTCAGCAGGCGGTCGAGGAATTCCCACATGCGGTCGCCACGCAGCGTGACGTGGGCGCCGATCGGCTGGCCCTCACGCAGCTTGAACTGGGCGATCGACTTGCGGGCCTTCGTGACCTGCGGCTTCTGGCCCGTGATCTTGACGAGGTCGGCAACGGCGCCGTCGATGATCTTGCCATCGCGCGCTGCTTCACCGACACCCATGTTCACGACGATCTTGGTGAGCGTCGGGATCTCGTGCACGTTGCTGAGGCCGAGTTCCTTGAGCAGCTGCTCCTGGATCTCTGCCTTGTACTTCTCCTTGAGGCGGGGCTGGATTTTGCCAGACTCCACTGACGCGATGGTCATCAAAGGTCCTTACCTGACTTCTTGGCGTAGCGAACACGGACCGTCTTGGTGACGCCGTTCTTCACTACCTGCTCGTTGCGGTGGCCGACACGGGTCGGCTTCTTGGTCTCGGGATCGACGAGTGCCACGTTGGAGATGTGGATCGGAGCCTCGTGGGTTTCGATGCCACCAGTCTTCGTTCCACGCTGGCTCTGTCCCTGACGGACGTGCTTGGTGACGTAGTTGACACCCTCGACGATGACGCGGTTCTTCTCCACGAGCACCTCGATGACACGACCCTGCTTGCCGCGTGAACCGCCGCGAGCCTGGGTCGGGCCTGAGATGACCTGGACGAGGTCGCCCTTTTTGATCTTCGCCATGACTTAAATAACCTCCGGTGCCAGCGACACGATCTTCATGAACTTCTTGTCGCGAAGTTCACGACCGACCGGTCCGAAGATGCGGGTACCACGGGGGTCGCCGTCGTTCTTCAGAATGACCGCTGCGTTCTCATCGAACTTGATGTAGGAGCCGTCCGGACGACGAACTTCCTTCTTGGTGCGAACGATGACCGCCTTGACGACGTCACCCTTCTTGACGTTCCCACCGGGGATCGCATCCTTGACGGTGGCGACGATCGTGTCGCCGAGGCTGGCGTAACGCCGACCGGATCCACCGAGAACGCGGATGGTGAGGAGCTCCTTGGCGCCGGTGTTGTCGGCGACCTTTACTCGGGATTCCTGCTGAAGCATTTCTTACTCCTTCTGACAAGCAAGCCGCGAGGCTTACTTGGCCTTCTCGAGGATCTCGACCAGGCGCCAGCGCTTCGTGGCGCTGAGCGGACGGGTCTCGCTGATCAGAACGAGGTCACCGATGCCGGCGCCGTTGAGCTCGTCGTGCACCTTCCTCTTGGAGGTGCGGCGGATGACCTTGCCGTAAAGCGGGTGCTTCACTCGGTCTTCGACCTCGACGGTGATGGTTTTATCCATGCGGTCGCTGATGACATAGCCACGTGCGGTCTTGCGGTAGCCACGAACAACGGCCTCGGCCTCTACTGCGGCGACCTCGGGTGCTGCGCCCTTAGCGTCAGACTTAGCCATTACTTGGCCTCCTCAGTCTCGGTGTCGGACGCTGCCTCAGCGGCGGCGTCCTTCTTCTTGGTTTTCTTCGCAGCCTTGGCCGGCACCACCTCGGCGACGGGCGTTGCCCGAATGCCGAGCTCGCGCTCACGAATGATCGTGTAGATGCGAGAGATGTCGCGCTTCACGGCACGCAGGCGGCCGTGGGTCTCGAGCTGGCCGGTCGCGGCCTGGAAGCGCAGGTTGAACAGCTCTTCCTTGGCCTTGCGCAGTTCGTCGACAAGACGTTCGTCTTCAAATGTGTCGAGCTCAACGGGGGTGAGCTCCTTGGAACCGATCGCCATTATGCGTCGCCCTCCTCGCGCTTGATGATGCGTGCCTTGAGAGGCAACTTGTGGATTGCACGGGTGAGTGCCTCGCGGGCCAGCGTCTCGGGGACGCCGGCGACCTCGAAGAGCACACGGCCGGGCTTGACGTTCGCGACCCACCACTCGGGCGAACCCTTACCGGAACCCATGCGGGTCTCAGCAGGCTTCTTGGTGAGCGGACGGTCGGGGTAGATGTTGATCCACACCTTTCCACCACGCTTGATGTGACGCGTCATCGCGATACGAGCGGACTCGATCTGACGGTTGGTCACGTAGGCGGGTGTGAGGGCCTGGATGCCGTACTCGCCGAAGCTGACAACGGTTCCACCGGTGGCCTGGCCAGTGCGGTGGGGACGGTGCTGCTTGCGGTGCTTGACACGACGTGGAATAAGCATGATTAGGCCGTTGCCCCTTCTGCGACCGGAGCCTCGGCGCGCGGTGCGCGACGCGGACGGTCACTGCGCTCCGGACGGCTCGACTTGGCGTTCGCCTGCTCGCGAGCGAGCTCCTTGTTGGTGATGTCGCCCTTGTAGATCCAGACCTTCACGCCGATGCGACCGAAGGTGGTCTTCGCCTCGTAGAAGCCGTAGTCGATGTTCGCGCGGAGCGTGTGCAGAGGCACGCGACCTTCGCGGTAGAACTCGGAACGGCTCATCTCGGCGCCGCCGAGGCGGCCGGAGACCTGGATGCGGACACCCTTGACGGTCGAGGTGCGCTGGGCGCCCTGCAGACCCTTACGCATCGCGCGGCGGAAAGCCACACGTGCGGAGAGCTGCTCGGCGATTCCCTGTGCGACCAGCTGGGCGTCAGCCTCGGGGTTCTTGACCTCGAGAATGTTCAGCTGGATCTGCTTGCCTGTGAGCTTTTCGAGGTCGGTGCGGATGCGCTCGGCCTCGGCGCCACGGCGACCGATCACGATGCCCGGACGGGCGGTGTGGATGTCGACGCGAACGCGGTCACGGGTCCGCTCGATCTCGATACGGGAAACTCCCGCACGATCGAGCGACGTGCCCAGCAGACGACGGATCTTGACGTCTTCGGCGACAAAGTCGCTGTAACGCTGACCAGGCTTGGTGCTGTCGGAAAACCAGCGCGACACGTGGTCGGTGGTGATTCCGAGGCGGAAGCCGTATGGATTAACTTTCTGACCCATTACTTCGTACCCTCCTCAGGAGTGGCGAGCACAACAGTGATGTGGCTGGTGCGCTTGAGAATCTGGAATGCGCGGCCCTGGGCACGCGGCTGGAAACGCTTGAGGGTTGCACCCTCGTCGACGTATGCCTTGGCGATGTACAGGTCCTGCTCGTCCAGGAACTGGTTGTCTTTGTCTGCCTTGACGCGAGCGTTCGCGATGGCAGAAGCAACCAGCTTGTAGACGGGCTCTGACGCACCCTGAGGTGCGAACTTCAGAATGGCCAGGGCCTCGGCGGCCTGCTTTCCGCGGATCATGTTGACGACGCGGCGGGCCTTCATGGGGGTGACGCGGATGTGACGCACTCGTGCGACTGACTCCACCATTTCTCTCCTCCTTTTCGTCACCGCCTTAGCGGCGACGACCCTTCTTGTCATCCTTCACGTGTCCACGGAAGGTGCGGGTGGGTGCAAACTCGCCGAGCTTGTGCCCGACCATCGACTCGGTGACGAACACCGGGATGTGCTTGCGACCGTCGTGCACCGCAATGGTGTGTCCCAGCATGGACGGGACGATCATCGAGCGGCGCGACCAGGTCTTGATCACGTTCTTGCTATTGGACTCGTTCGCACGAACCACCTTGCGGAGCAGGTGGTCATCAACGAAGGGGCCCTTCTTCAGACTGCGTGGCATCTTCTACAACTCCTACTTACGCTTCTTGGTGGCGGTACGGCGACGAACGATGAGCTTGTCGCTTTCCTTGTTCGGGTGGCGGGTGCGGCCTTCTTTCTGACCCCACGGGCTGACCGGGTGACGTCCACCCGAGGTCTTACCCTCACCACCACCGTGTGGGTGGTCGACCGGGTTCATGGCGACACCGCGGACGGTCGGGCGAACGCCCTTCCAGCGCTTGCGGCCGGCCTTTCCCCAGTTGATGTTCGACTGCTCGGCGTTGCCGACCTCGCCGATCGTGGCGCGGCAGCGCGAGTCGACGTTGCGGATTTCACCAGACGGCAGACGAAGCTGCGCGTAGATGCCGTCCTTGGCGACGAGACGAACCGAAGCTCCAGCTGAGCGAGCCATCTTGGCGCCTCCACCCGGACGCAATTCGATTGCGTGGATGACGGTACCGGTGGGGATGTTCTTCAGCGGCAGGTTGTTGCCCGGCTTGATGTCGGCGCCGGCACCTGACTCGACAACGTCGCCCTGTGCGAGCTTGTTGGGAGCGAGGATGTAGCGCTTGGTGCCGTCAACGAAGTGCAGCAGCGCGATGCGCGCCGTGCGGTTGGGGTCGTACTCGATGTGAGCGACACGGGCGTTGACACCGTCTTTGTCGTTACGACGGAAGTCGATAACGCGGTACTGGCGCTTGTGGCCACCACCGATGTGACGGGTCGTGATGCGGCCCTGGTTGTTGCGACCACCGGTCTTTGAGAGCGGACGCAGAAGCGACTTCTCAGGGGTCGAGCGCGTGATTTCAGCGAAATCGGCGACGCTCGATCCACGGCGACCTGGGGTCGTGGGCTTGTACTTACGAATAGCCATAGTTTTTCCTTACGCTCCTAGCCGACAGCCGTGAAGATGTCGATGGAACCGGATTTGAGCGTCACGATGGCGCGCTTGGTGTCCTTGCGCTTGCCGATGCCGAACTTGGTACGACGGGTCTTGCCGGTGCGGTTCAGGGTGTTGACCGAGGCGACCTCGACCTTGAAGATCTTCTCGATAGCGAGCTTGATCTCGGTCTTGTTCGCACGGGGGTCGACGACGAAGGTGTACTTGCCCTCGTCGATCAAGCCGTAGCTCTTCTCCGAAACGACCGGCGAGATGATGATGTCGCGCGGGTCCTTGTTGATGTTGGACATGACTAGGCCTCCTCAGTGACGTCAGCGGACGAAGCAACAGCCGTGACCGACTTACCCCTGGCCGGACCTGCGACGAAAGCGTCGAAGGCAGCCTTGGTGAAGACGATGTCGTCTGCCACGAGCACGTCGTAGGCGTTCAGCTGGTCATGGTTGATGACGTGAACGGTTGGGATGTTGCGAACAGCCTTGTAGCTCTCGACGTCGGCCCGCTCGAGAACGATCAGGACGTGCGGAGAGGTGGCAATGGTCGCCAGGTAGTCGACGGCAGCCTTGGTGATGCGCTCTTCAGCGATCACGAGGGTCTCGACCACATGGATCCGCTCGCCGCGGGCCCGGTCGGAGAGTGCACCGCGCAGAGCTGCAGCGATCATCTTCTTGGGGGTGCGCTGCGAGTAGTCACGCGGCTGCGGTCCGTGGACGATGCCACCACCGGTCATCTGAGGAGCACGGATCGATCCCTGACGGGCGCGACCGGTTCCCTTCTGCTTGAACGGCTTGCGGCCTGCACCGGAAACTTCTCCACGACGCTTGGTCTTGTGGGTTCCCTGGCGTGCTGCGGCGAGCTGAGCAACAACGACCTGGTGGATCAGCGGAACGTTGGTCTGAACGTCGAACAACTCGGCGGGCAGCTCGACGGTGCCGGACTTCTTGCCCTTCGTGTCGAGAACGTCGAGCGTTGCGGTGCTAGTTGCGTTAGGCATCTAACTACGCTCCCTTCACTGCGTTACGGACGAAAACGATGCGGCCACGAGCGCCGGGAACGGCACCCTTGACGAGCAGCAGGCCCTTTTCGGCGTCAACCGAGTGGACGTGCAGGTTGAGCACGGTGACGCGCTCTCCACCCATGCGACCGGCCATGCGCATGCCCTTGAAGACACGGCTCGGGGTCGACGAAGCACCGATGGATCCGGGCTTGCGGTGGTTGCGGTGGGCACCGTGAGATGCGGAGACACCCTTGAAGTTGTGACGCTTCATCACACCGGCGAAACCCTTACCCTTGCTGGTTCCGACGACGTCGACCTTCTGGCCGGCTTCGAACGTTCCATCAACGGTGAGTTCCTGGCCGGCGGCGTAGTCGCCGGCGTCAGCGGTGCGAACTTCGGTGACGTGGCGGCGAGGAGTCACGCCTGCCTTGTCGAAGTGTCCGGCGTCCGGCTTGTTCACCTTGCGCGGGTCGATCTGGCCATAGGCGATCTGAACCGCGTTGTAGCCGTCGACCTCGGGCGTGCGAATCTGCGTCACGACGTTCGGGGTGATTTCGATGACGGTCACGGGTACGAGCTTGTTGTTCTCGTCCCAGACCTGGGTCATGCCCAGCTTCGTGCCGAGCAGACCTTTGCTGGTCTTGTTCTCGATAGACATGCGTTCCCTTAGAGCTTGATCTCGATGTTGACGTCCGCCGGCAGGTCGAGTCGCATGAGCGAGTCGACGGCCTTGGGCGTCGGGTCAATGATGTCGATCAGACGCTTGTGGGTGCGCATCTCGAAGTGCTCCCGGCTGTCCTTGTACTTGTGGGGAGAACGGATGACACACACCACGTTCTTCTCCGTCGGAAGCGGCACTGGACCGACAACCGTGGCACCCGCGCGGGTTACCGTGTCGACGATCTTGCGCGCCGAGGTGTCAATGACCTCGTGATCATATGACTTAAGTCGAATGCGGATCTTCTGTCCCGCCATGTTTGACTCACTCTCTGTCTTGCGTCTTACGAATCTCTTCGCATTGGACGCGCTTCTTAGCGTTGAGGACAACGCTGGGCACTACTTGCTGTCGCACCACTGTTTTACTGTCAAGTCTTGTCGCAGCCCCCGTGACGCATCCCGCACGCGCAGAAATACCCTGCGATTGCGGCTCACGCCAGTTGTTGGGGATTGTCGACCAAGTCGATGTTCTGCTACCCGCGGCCTAGGTTTGCTTGCTCGGTTTCGAACGTGACCTATGCACTGCCTGGCAGTGATTTCTGCGCAGCACTCAAGCGCGCAGAAAATGTTGAACTAGATGAGTCTGACAGATCCGTGCCCATTGTGCAACCCGGGCGTGTCGCGCTGGAGCCCTGGGTCGCCCTGCTCGGCAGCGGCCCGCGATTCCCCGGTAAAACAGGGAGTCCGGCTCGCAGGCCGGGACTCACTGTTCGAGGTCTGCGATGCGTCTACTTCTCTGTCCCGACAGCCTTGTCCGCCGCGTCCTTCGCACCGGCGATCTGCTCGTCGAATCTTCCGCCGGTCATGCGGCTGGCGGCATCCGCAACCGAGTCGAGCAGCTTGTCACTGGCATCCTCGGCCTGCTGGCTGTCGAGCGCATCCTTGACCTTGTTGTCGGCGAGAAACTCCTGCGCCTTCTTCGTGATGTCGTCCAGTGCCATGCTGCATCCTCCGTCTTCTGCCGCGAATCGCGGTGTCGCCATTCTGGCGGAGACGACCGGCGAGTTCCAGATCGGAACGGGAACCGGCCAGCCGGCGGCCCCTGAGGGGGTGGGGCCGCCGGTGGTCGTGACCGAGGGGGTGTTGTCACGGCTGAGTCCAGACTGCCAGACATGAGGATCTATCACATCCAAAACGCGGGACTTCTCCGCCCCCAGTTCGGGTGTCGCCCGTTTTCTCCGCGTCGCCCTGGGCAAACACCGCGGGCGATGAGTCGCACGATGATCAGGAGATGTCCTTAGCTGTCGCGCTGTCCGTGTGCCGAGCCGTACTCGTGCGCAGCAGGCTCGGGCCTCTCAGCGCACGAAAAAGGGCCCGGCCTCTCGGCCGGACCCTTTTCGCGGATCTATCGGTTCAGAATTACTTGAGAACCTTCGTGACGGTACCGGCACCGACGGTGCGGCCACCCTCACGAATTGCAAAGCCGAGGCCCTCTTCCATGGCGATGGCCTGGATCAGCTCAACGGTCATTTCGGTGGTGTCACCAGGCATGACCATCTCGGTGCCCTCAGGCAGCGTGATGACGCCGGTGACGTCCGTTGTGCGGAAGTAGAACTGCGGGCGGTAGTTCGCGTAGAACGGGTTGTGACGGCCACCCTCATCCTTGGACAGGATGTAGGCGTTCCCCTGGAAGTTGGTGTGAGGGGTCACAGAACCCGGCTTGACGACGACCTGGCCGCGCTCAACGTCTTCACGCTTGGTGCCGCGAAGCAGGAGACCACAGTTCTCGCCGGCCCACGCCTCGTCGAGCTGCTTGTGGAACATCTCGATACCCGTGACGATGGTCTTCTGCGTCGGGCGGATGCCGACGATCTCGACCTCGGAGTTGATCTTGAGAGTTCCGCGCTCGGCGCGGCCGGTGACGACTGTTCCACGACCGGTGATCGTGAAGACGTCCTCGATCGGCATGAGGAACGCCTTGTCCTTGTCGCGAACGGGGTCCGGGATGAAGTCATCGACGGCCTGCATAAGCTCGAGGATGCTGTTGACCCACTTCTCGTCGCCTTCAAGAGCCTTGAGGCCCGAGACCTGAACGACGGGGGCGTTGTCGCCATCGAAGTTCTGGCTGGAGAGAAGTTCGCGAACCTCGAGCTCGACGAGCTCCAGGATCTCTTCGTCGTCGACCATGTCGGACTTGTTCAGCGCGACCAGGATCGAAGGAACGCCGATCTGGCGGGCGAGCAGAACGTGCTCGCGGGTCTGGGCCATCGGACCGTCAGTGGCGGCAACCACGAGGATGGCGCCGTCCATCTGGGCCGCACCGGTGATCATGTTCTTGATGTAGTCGGCGTGGCCGGGTGCATCGACGTGAGCGTAGTGACGCTTCGGCGTCTCGTACTCGACGTGGGAGATGTTGATCGTGATACCGCGCTGGCGCTCCTCAGGAGCCGAGTCGATCGACGCGAAGTCGCGCTGAACGTTCGTTGCCGACGGGTACTTGTCAGCAAGCACCTTGGAGATGGCAGCGGTAAGGGTGGTCTTGCCGTGGTCGACGTGACCGATCGTACCGATGTTTACGTGCGGCTTGGTCCGCTCGAACTTGGCCTTAGCCACTATGGTCCTCCTCAGGACTGATGTAGCGAAGCCGGGCACTGGTTTGCGACCGGATTTACTACGGGGATTTGTGTGTTTATGTTACTAGGTTGCGGCTGGGGAATGCACAAGAGCACTCTCGCGCACTCCCCCGCCGCAGGGCGATTACTCGCCCTTGCTCTTCTGGATGATCTCCTCGGCGACTGCCTTGGGGACCTCCGCGTAGCTCTCGAATGTCATCGAGTACACGGCGCGACCAGAGGTCTTGCTTCTCAGGTCACCGATGTAGCCGAACATTTCGGAGAGCGGGACCTTGGCGGCGATCACCTTGACACCGGACGCGTCCTCCATTGACTGGATCTGGCCACGGCGGGAGTTGATGTCACCGATCACGTCACCCATGTACTCCTCGGGGGTGCGCACCTCGACGGCCATGAGCGGTTCGAGAAGAACCGGGTCAGCCTTGCGTGCGGCCTCCTTGAAGCCCATCGAGCCTGCGATCTTGAACGCCATTTCAGACGAGTCGACATCGTGGGCAGCTCCGTCGAGCAGAATCGCCTTCACACCGACGAGCGGGTAACCGGCGAGGATTCCGACCTGGAGTGCGTCCTGGAATCCGGCATCGATGGAGGGGATGTATTCGCGGGGGATACGCCCACCGGTGACCTTGTTGTCGAACTCGTAGGTCTTCTCGGCGGTGATCTCGAGCGGCTCGAGGCCGAACTGGATCTTTGCGAACTGTCCAGATCCACCCGTCTGCTTCTTGTGGGTGTAGTCGTGCTTCGGGACGGCACGGCGAATCGTCTCGCGGTAGGCGACCTGGGGCTTGCCCACGTTCGCCTCGACCTTGAATTCACGCTTCATTCGGTCGACGAGGATATCGAGGTGGAGCTCGCCCATACCGTGAATCACGGTCTGGCCGGTCTCCTGGTTCTGCTCGACGCGGAACGTCGGGTCCTCTTCGGCAAGCTTCTGGATGGCTGTTCCCAGCTTCTCCTGGTCCTGCTTCGTCTTCGGTTCGATCGCGACCGAGATGACCGGCTCAGGGAAGGTCATCGACTCGAGCACGACCTGCGCGTTCGGGTCACAGAGGGTGTCACCGGTTGTGGTGTCCTTGAGGCCGATGACCGCGTAGATGTGACCAGCGGTCACGAAGTCGACGGGGTTCTCCTTGTTGGCGTGCATCTGGAAGATCTTGCCGATGCGCTCCTTCTTGCCCTTGGTCGAGTTGATGACCTGGGCACCGGAGTCGAGACGACCCGAGTACACGCGAATGTACGTGAGGCGACCGAAGAACGGGTGAACCGCAACCTTGAAGGCGAGAGCCGCGAACGGCTCAGCAGCGTCCGGGTGACGGAGGATGATCTTCTCTTCGTCGCGCGGGTCGCGTGCCTCGGTTGCCGGCACGTCGAGCGGGTTCGGCAGGTAGTCGATGACAGCGTCGAGCATCGGCTGGACACCGCGGTTCTTGAATGCTGAACCACAGAGGACCGGGTAGATCTCGCTGTTGACGGTGAGCTTGCGGATCGCAGCCTTGATCTCGGCGACGGTCAGCTCTTCGCCACCGAAGTACTTCTCGAGCAGTGCGTCGTCGGTTTCGGCGACGGTCTCGAGGAGGAGCTTGCGGTACTCGGCAGCCTTCTCGGCGAGGTCGGCAGGGATCTCTTCGATGGCGTACTTGGCGCCCATCTCGACGTCACCCTTGCTGTCTCCACGCCAGGTCAGCGCGCGCATCTCGACGAGGTCGACGACCCCTTCGAACTCGCTCTCAGCGCCGATGGGCAGCTGGATCACGAGCGGCTTGGCGCCGAGGCGCTTGATGATGGTGTCGACGGTGAAGTAGAAGTCAGCGCCGAGCTTGTCCATCTTGTTGACGAAGCAGATGCGCGGAACGTCGTACTTGTCGGCCTGGCGCCAGACGGTCTCGGACTGGGGCTCAACGCCCTCCTTGCCGTCGAACACCGCGACCGCGCCGTCGAGGACGCGGAGCGAACGCTCCACCTCAACGGTGAAGTCGACGTGGCCGGGGGTGTCGATGATGTTGATCTGGTTGTCGCCCCAGAAACACGTGGTGGCAGCAGAGGTGATCGTGATGCCACGCTCCTGCTCCTGCTCCATCCAGTCCATCGTGGAGGCACCGTCGTGGGTCTCACCGATCTTGTGGTTGACACCGGTGTAGAACAGGATGCGCTCTGTGGTGGTTGTCTTACCGGCATCGATGTGGGCCATGATGCCGATGTTGCGGACCTTGTTCAGGTCGGTGAGCACGTCAAGTGCCACTGGGTTCCTCCAGGAAGTTGAATGTGAAAAGGCCGAACAGGCTGAACGGATGCCTCAGCGATCGAAACCGCCGAGGCATCCGATCGCTGCTACCAGCGGTAGTGAGCGAAGGCCTTGTTCGACTCGGCCATCTTGTGGGTGTCTTCGCGGCGCTTGACCGCGGCACCGAGGCCGTTTGATGCGTCGAGGATCTCATTGGTGAGACGCTCGGTCATGGTCTTCTCGCGGCGACCCTTGGCGTAGCTGGTGAGCCAGCGGAGTGCGAGGGTGTTTGCGCGGTGAGGCTTGACCTCGACGGGCACCTGGTAGGTGGAGCCACCGACCCGGCGTGAGCGGACCTCGAGGGTCGGACGGACGTTGTCGAGCGCCTTCTTCAGCGTGACGACGGCGTCCTGGCCGTTCTTGGTTGAAACGCCTTCGAGTGCGTTGTAGACGATGCGCTCGGCGAGGCCCTTCTTGCCGTCGACAAGGATCTTGTTGACGAGCTGGCTGACGATCGGTGCGCCGTAGACGGGGTCTGCGACGACGGGGCGCTTTGGTGCTGGTCCCTTACGAGGCATTACTTCTTCTCCATCTTTGCGCCGTAGCGGCTGCGAGCCTGCTTGCGGTTCTTCACGGCCTGCGTGTCGAGTGCGCCACGGATGATCTTGTAACGGACACCAGGAAGGTCCTTCACTCGTCCACCACGGACGAGGACCATCGAGTGCTCCTGAAGGTTGTGACCTTCACCGGGAATGTACGCGGTGACCTCGGTCCCGTTGGAGAGCTTCACACGAGCGACCTTGCGCATCGCCGAGTTCGGCTTCTTCGGTGTGGTCGTGTACACACGGGTGCACACGCCACGCTGCTGGGGGTTGGCCTTCAGGGCGGGAGCCTTGGTCTTGGTGACCTTCGGCGAGCGACCCTTACGGACCAACTGCTGAATAGTTGGCACTACTTCTCCTTGTTTTTGCTGCACGGTGACAGCTGCAATGTTTGCTAGCATTCGCGCGAGGCGAGTTCATTTGGACCCACCGGCACTGCAGAAAAGCGGTGCTTGATGTGGTGGGTATGCCGTGGGGGACGACGCAGGTGCAATCCGTCCCTGGTGGTGTGAAATCCATCCAGCTCCAGGCCGTACCGTTTCGGGCACGACGTTGCAGCGCGACAAAGCGCACACCTCAAGAATAATAGCCTGTCGGGGTGTGGCGGTCAAATGACCGCCAACTCACTCGGACGGGACGAAGGTCGCACCGTCGTCAGTGAACCCCTCGATCACTCCGCCCACCTCGAACGAGAACGGGTCGGTGAAAATCTGGCCGGTCCCACCGGTCGACGGGTCCTTGGCGTCTGCTGTGGCCTTCGCCTCCCCCTCGGTGTCGGTGACGATCGCCCACGTGCCATCGGAGTACTCGCCGATGGTGAAGGTGGGCTTGGTCACGGTCCAGACGAGGTTCGAGATCTCGTAGTTGCGGGAGTTCGACGCCGAGAACGGGCATCCGGGCGGTACGAGTTCTGTCGAGGCGATGCAGGCATCCAACCACGCGTCGACGGCATCCGTCGCTGCCTGGGTTCCCTCATCGGTCAGGGCGATGACGAGCGGCTCGACCTCGGCTGCATCCTCGCCGAATCCGAGAACGGATGCCGTGGTCGGCTCGGCGTCGTACCAGGCGGCCTCTCCCCCGAGCGCAACGGCGTAGGTGCCGGGCAGGGCTCGGAGTTCGATTGTTCCTTCACTGCGTGCGGACGACGCATCGACGCCACCGACCTCGATGACGGCGTCGTCTGGAGCGGTCACCGGGACGGCTACCGCGCCGAGGTCGGGGGCTTCCAGCGCCCATTTGTCGAAGAGAACCATGTCGGTGCCGGCTTTGGTCAGCGTGAAGTCCTGGTCGTACTTCTCGCCACCCTGCGTGATGCTCGCCGTGACGGTCGCTGAGTCGCCGTCGACCGTCGAATCGCTGATGGTGTAGCGGGTGATGAGGTCTTCCGCGTTCGCATAGGCCTCATCGGTGAGCAGGAGGTCCGTCTCTTCGACCTTTGTGCCGGCGAGCTTCAACGCAGACTCCGCCTTGCCGCTCTTCAGGGCATCGAGGTAGGCCTGGACCTGGAGCTCGGGGGCGTGCGCCGCGCTTCCGATGTTGAAGCCGACGATCCCACCAACGATCAGGAGCACGAGTACGACGGCAGCAGCGATCCAGCCCGCAGGGCTCCGCTTCTTCTTCCGCGGCGCGACGGGTGGCTGACCGCCGAAGGGCGGGTAGACCTCGGTCGGCGCGTGAGGTCCGCCAGGCAATGACGGGGGAACGTTGCCTGCCGGGGCGTGCGGGTAGGCGGCGGTGGGCTGGGCCGACGTGGGATCGGACGCTCCCTGTCGTTCGCTGTACGGGTTCTGAGGTACCTGGCCGTACGGGTTCGGTTGAGCAGGAGCCTGACCGTACGGGTTCGGTTCGGCAGGGGCCTGACCGTACGGGTTCGGTTCGGCAGGGGCCTGACCGTGCGGGTTCGGTTCGGCAGGGGCCTGAGCGTGCGGGTCCTGCTGCGGCCGGCCCTGCGTGTACGGGTTCTGTGCGGGCTGACCCTGAGCGTATGGGTTCTGCGGCGGCTGGCCCTGCACGGATGGGTCCTGCGGTGGCTGACCCTGGGTGTACGGGTTCGGCGGGGTCGGCTGCGGTTCGCCCCACGGCCCGCCCGGTCGCTGTGTTCCGTCGTTGTCGTTCGTCATCGCATCCCCCGGAGAAAATTTGCACGCACGGATGTTCCCGGCGTTGCGAGAAGCCTACCGATCAGCGGAGTGCTGTCACAGGGGCAGTACTCCCCATGACGCCGAACTCACCACGACGGAGGTGAATCCAGCTCGAGGGTCAGGTCGGCCAGAAGAGCCTCCACCTGCGGCTCGACGTACAGTGCCACGGCCTCCTGGATTCGCTCGCGGTGCGCCTCGATGGCGATACAGACGAGCTTCCCTGCGTGGATGGCACATTCGTCCGCGAGCCTGATCTCGGTGCGGAGTGCGGCCTTCTCTTCCTCGCTCAACGGAACAGGGAGATCATCGTCAGACGGTTCTTCTCCCGCGAGTCCGGCAAGGGTGAACAGGTACGGCTCTCCCGGAATCGGATCCGGGTCGACCGGCAACCCGTCGAACTCGGGGTCGAGTCCGTGATCCGGGCGGTACTGGCGCTCCTTGCGCACGTCCGCCTCGTGGAGCTCACGTTGCAGGAGTGGAAGGTTCCGTTGGGTGTAGTCGTCGACGATGTCGTCGACGATCGCCTTGACCCGGGTCGACAGCCCGTGTTGCACGGCATGGGGCACGTCATGGTCGAGCCCGACGGCGGCCATGATGGGCGAACCGAAGCACCGGCGGCACAGTCTGGTCCGACCGCGGTGAGTGGACGGGCGCCAGCGCGGCAGCCAGCGCAGCCACGCGTCAACTGCCTGACTCACTCGCGTGTCGAGCGACCGGTCCATGACTCCGAGAGTACCCGCCTTACCGCTCCCACGGCCATAACGGACGCGCCGGATGTTCGCCACCGGTCGCCAGAACGATCATGTAGATCACGGCGACCGCGGCAGCCAGGATGCCGGCAACGAGGGCGTAGCCCGAGAGGGTGGAGTCGGCTGCGAAAAGCACCGCGGAGAACAGCTCCCCTGTTGTGACGGCGTAGAGGATCGCCCCGACCAGGACGTATGCGGCAAAACTGACCGCACCGATCAGGACCGACCGGCCGAGCGGGAGGCGGACCGGATGTTCCACCGCCCCGGCGACCGCTGCACGCAGGTCATGTTCGTACTGCCGGGCTATGCCGATGAGAAAGAACAGCACGGTGAGCACGGCCGAGCCGGTGGCGGCCGGTCCGACCAGCGGGCCGGCATCCGACGCGTCGACGACGTCAGTGTCGGTCAGCAGGCTGACGAAACCGAAGGCGCAGACGACGAGAGCGAAGTAGAGGACGACGGCGAAGAGAACGAGCATGTACGGGTACGAGGCCGACCGTCCCGACCCTTCGGGCGCTGACATGGGGCTCAGTCGAGCGCGACGCGTACCCGGTATTCACCGAACCGCACGTCGGATCCGGCAGGCATGGGAGTGGCGACCTCTGGGGTGCAGAGCGTCTCGGTGCCGTCGGCGGCAACGAGCACCGTTCCATTCGTCGAGTTGAGGTCGATGACCCAGACGCGGCCCTCAGAGAGTCCGAGGATGGCGTGCGTCTTCGACACACTGCGCTCGACATCGTGGAGCGTGGCCCTTGCGGTCACGCCGTAGCCCTCCTGCTCCTGGGGGTCGCGACCGACGATGAGCCCGGCAGCCAGCGGAAGAACGGTGCCGTCAGGCAGGACGAGACGAGGATTACCGGATGCCGCAGCGACCGGCGCGGTGACGGGGGCGGCGGGATCCGCCGCCGGAGCGACTCCGGGTGCGGGGGCGAACGGTGTCGGGGCGACCCCGAACTCCGGACGGGCAACGGGCACCGGCGCCGCGTGGTCCGACGACGGAACCGTGTCGAGCGACGGCTCCATGCCCGGCGGCATCCCGATCCGACGCACAGATGTGTCACCTCGGTCGGCAGAGGCGGGCGTGGCGATCGGCGGAGCGGGCGGCGGCGCCTGCGCGGGAGCGGCTGGTGCGTGCGTGGCTTCGAGCTCGGGTGGTGGCGGCGTCTGTGCGGGAGGCGCCTGCGGGTCGGGGGTGGGCAGCGGTGGACGCGGCGGGATGGCATAGCCGTTCCACTCGTTCGTTTCGCTCATTTCTTCCTCCCACCCCGTCGGCCGGCTGAGCCGCCACGCCCGGGGGCGGTGAGGCGTTCCACGACGGTCTGGCCCGAGTTCACCCGGAAGCGGCTGACCTGCCGACGCCACCAGCCTACCGCTGCGCCTGCGCGCTCACTCGACTCCGTCGTCGTCGTCCAGAGCTCGTCGATCCGCTCGTCGGAGACATCCTGTCCGGCCCAGACCGCCTCGTCCGTGCCGTGTGCCAGGCGCGTGAGCGTCGCGACTCCCCCTGGCTGTTCGCCGGTGGCACCCGCTGGGTCGCCTGACGGCTCGGGCGATGCGACGGAATCGAACTGGCTGCCGAGATCCTCGGCGAACATACGACGGGTGCCGATCTCGGGTACAGCGAAACCGTACTCCGCATACCGGTCGAGCAGTTCGTCCCAGGCGCCGGCAGCACGGGCATCCGATGTCTCGGCTTCGAGCCGCCGCTTCATCCGCCTGCGTTTGATGGCTGCGATGATGAGCACAGGCACGAAGTAGAGCAGCAGGGGGATGCCGATCGCTGCGGCCAGGATCCAGACCCACAGCGGGAGAACGAACGCGTCGTCGTTCCTGTCGTCGTCTTCGCTGTCGTTGATGTCGACCTCGGTCAGCAGATCATCGTCCTGCTTCTCCGCACGCGGAGGCTGCCGTACCTGCGGTTGCGGCTCGGTCTTCGGCTTCGGGTTCTGGTCCTGCGGAATCTCTTTTTCGTCCGGGGTGGGCGAGAAGCTGACCCAGCCGACACCCTCGAACGGCACCTCGACCCACGCGGTGACATCGTCTCCGGTCACCGTGACCGATTCACCTTCCTGAACGTCCTTGGGCGCGAACCCCATGACCACCCTGGCCGGGAAACCCAGCGATCGTGCCATGAGCGCGAACGCGGCGGCGAACTGTTCCTCGTCACCGATCATCTGATTGCGGGTGAAGAGTTCTTCGATCCGATCCGCGCCGTGGCCGGCCCGCGACGGCACACTGTCAGAAGCGAGTCCGTGGCTGAGGAATCCGTTGATCTTCACGGCCTGTTCCATGGCACGCAGCTGTTCGATCGGTGTCGTTGCTGTGCCCACATACTCTGCGGCCTTCGCCGCCACGACGTCCGGCACCCGCTCGACGAGCGGGAGCTCGACGGAGGCGACGGGGACGTTCTTGAGTGCGTCTTCGCTGAACTCGTCCTGCACGTCGGAGGTGAAGCTGTACTCGTAGCCGTTTTCGACCCCGGACGTGAGCACGGTCGTCGCCGTCGCGGCGTTGTAGCGCAGATCCTGCGACTTGTCGGTCGGGGTCGTCGGCAGAGCCAGCGTTTCCGGGTAGCCGACGACCGGCAGCCACACACCGGAGTATCCGGCGATCTCGATGGTGACCGACCGGCCGGCGGACGACTCGATGAGCGGGGGCGCTGGAAGTTCCGCGCCGACGAGGCGGAACGATCCCGACCCCTCGGCCTGATCTTCCGGACCGGAGACGTCCCACAGCCGACCGTCGTAGCTGTCCATGACCGCAAGACGGATGCGGTCGGATGCCGTGAGCCCGGTGACCCGGAACAGGTCGCTCTCACCCAGGTCCTTCGTGTACTTGCGGAATCCGCTGAGCGGGCTGGGGTAGTCCTGTGGGTCGAACGGCGGAACGACCTCTTCGCGGAGGACGAAGCGGGACTCGGGAGCTGGAATGAGGATCGAACCGGCGATGGTGGCGACCAGCACCGCAGCGACGGCGACGATCGCGCTGCCGATGAGCTTGGACCGGTTGAGCCCGCGGCGCTCCTGCAGGCTGGCGTTCTGCGCTGCGCCCCGCCTCCAGCCGAGCCAGAGGAGAGCGAGAACGGCGAAGGCGATTCCCCGCACGCTCGCGAGGTACGGCGTCGAGGTGCCGTAGAGCACGCTGAGAACGTAGAGCAGCGCGGGGCCGAGAAGCAGAACGGCGAGCCTCGTCGCTGAGCGGTCATGGCGAGGGAGCCAGCGCAGGGCGAGGACGGCGCTGACGAGTCCGACCAGCCAGGCGGCGACGTACGGCAGAACGGTGATGTAGTCCGGCGCACCGACCGGGGCGCCGAGGGTGACGATGTCTGTCCAGCCGAAGACGGACCCCAAAGCGAGTCCGCGCAGGGTGACGAGGTTCGGGAGCACTGCGAAGGTCGCGTCTGCCGGCATCGCCAGCGCGCTCCCGAACACGAAATACAGGGCGATCGCACCGAGCCCGGTGAAGAACGCATTGAGCCGGAACAGATGAGACAGGTACCCCGCTGCGGTTCCGATGAGAAGGCCGCCGAGTCCGGCGAGGAGGTAGCCGTTGCCGCCGAACGCCGGGGCGAGGCCCCAGATGCCGAGCGCAGCCAGCGCAGAAACCACCGCAAGGTCCTGCCAGGCACCGGCCGAAACCGTTCCGCCGGCAAGCTTCGGGGCGGGAGCGGCCGGTGTCCGGGCCGCCTTCGGTGCCTTTGGTGCCTTTGGTGCCTTCGGCTGTTGAGGCGCCTTCGGCTGTTTGGCTGCGCTCGTACCGCCGCCCGGCGGCGTGCCGTCGGGCGGGTTGGGAATGTTGTCGGTCATACCGCCCTCGCCATCACCCGGGGAAGATCACCGAGGGCTCCGAGCGTCACGATGGAGAGTCCGGCGACGTCCTGGATCCGCGGACGCGAGCCGTGGTCGATTTTCAGGGCGATGACGTTCGTCTCCCCTCCGAAGAGTCGCTGGATCGCCCGGTAGTCCGGGGCATCCATGCCGGATCCTGCGACGATGACGACGACGCTGGGCGGCGGAAGTCGCTTGGTCGCCTCACGGGCGAAATCACGCGGGGTGGCCGTGGAACCGAAGACCTTCTCGACGCGGCAGCTGTCGTCGAGCAGGGAGGTCACCGAGTGCGTCTTGAGAATGCGCCCCTCGGTCACGACGCTGATCTGGGTACCGTCGCGGATGACCTGGGAACCGATGGATGCCGTCACGGACACCGCGAGTTCGAACTCGTCATCGTTCGCGTAGTACCTCTCGTCGCTCGTGTGAACGATCGTCAGCTGGCTGCGCCGGGATTCCTCGAACTGACGGACCATGAGCTGCCCGGTGCGGGCCGACGTACGCCAGTGAACGTACCGGACGTCGTCTCCTGTCACGTACGCGCGCAGGGCGTGGAACGAAATGTCGTTGTTGGTGATCTTCTTGGTGATCTGGCCCTCGAGGTCGCGAACGAGGCCGGCGGCCGTCGGGTGGAGACGCGTGGTCACCGGGTGAACGAACAGTTCGATCTGGTCGGTCCAACGCACGGCTCGCCGGAACAGTCCGAGCTGGTCGCCGCGGACCGAGACGGCTGGTCCGGCCAGAATGACTGCTCGCTTGTTCGTCGGGACGGCGAAGAGTTCCTCGGTCTCTGCACCGGGCGCGAGCGACGAGATCGCGAACTCGGCGAGTCCCTCGCCGACCGGCACCTCGAGCGTGGTCGCCGTCGCCTGCTTCTTGCCGATGTTGGTGACGAGGACGCGACCGATGGCGCGCTCCCCGACGGTGACGCGCCGGGGGTTGAGGTTGATGTCGACCGAATATGAGGCCCGACCGATGAGAAAGAGGGCCGCGACCGCGAGAGCGGCGAAAAGGGTGAGCGCAACGACGGTGAGTTCGGCCCAGCCGAGCAGCACCCCAGCGACAAGAGCCACGACGGCGCTACCGAGCACGAGCGCTCCGAGCCCGCTGATGATGCCGAGGTACGGTTTGACCCGGCCCCAGCCCCAGCCGACCCACGACGAAACGATGCGCCAGAGGGCGGATACCGGAGCGGCGACCGCCCGACCGACGGCCCGGACCCTGGAGAGGTCGAGCGTACGACGACGCTTCACCGGAGCGGGGCTCGCCGGCGTGACCGCTTCCGTTTCGGGGCGCGGTCCAGCCACGGCCGGCTCATCGAGCACAGGCGTTTCGAGGCTTGTCGTCATGGGCGCGGATTCAGGGTGTCTAGGCGGCGCGGTAGGCGGGAACGGGCAACTCGACGAGGATGCCCGAGATCACGTCTTCGGCCTTGACCCCGGCGAACTCGCTCTCGGCATCCACGATGAGGCGGTGCGCGAGCACCGGCACGGCGAGCGTGTTGACGTCGTCAGGGGTCGCATATGCGCGACCGTGGGCGAGCGCCCAGGTTTTGATTATCCGGGCGAGGGCAAGCCCCCCACGCATGCTCACGCCGAGCGCGACATCCTTGTGCGAACGGGTGGCGTGGACGATGTCCGTGATGTATTCCATCACCGAACGGTCGACGTGCACGGCGGATGCCAGCTGGGACATCGCGATGAGCGACGGTCCCCCGATGATCGGGCTGATCTGTGACGCCCTGGACCGGTTGGCTGAGTCGAGAAGCAGGTCGACGGCCGTCGAACGGTCGGGGTACCCGAGCGAGGTCTTGATGAGGAAGCGGTCGAGCTGAGCCTCAGGGAGCTTGTAGGTTCCGGCCTGCTCCACCGGGTTCTGGGTCGCTATCACCATGAACGGCTTGCCGACGGGGTAGCTTTCACCGTCGACGGTGACCACCCCTTCCTCCATCACCTCGAGGAGAGCGGACTGGGTTTTCGGCGACGCACGGTTGATCTCATCGGCCAGAACAACGGACGCGAAGATCGGACCCTTGTGGAACTCGAACTTGTTCGTCGACTGGTTGTAGATGGTGACACCGGTGACGTCGGATGGCAGCAGGTCAGGAGTGAACTGGATGCGCGAATTGGTGCCTTCGAGCGTGTTGGCCAGGGCCTTGGCGAGCACGGTCTTGCCGGTGCCGGGGAAATCCTCGAGGAGCACGTGACCCTCCGAGAGCATCGAGGCGAGAACGAGTTTGATCGTCTCCTCCTTGCCGAGGATGGCCTGGCCCACGTTGGTGACGAGGGAATCGAATGCGCCGGCGAACCACTCCGACTGCTCTTGCGTTACGGGCACTGAGCTTCTCTTTCTGTGGGGGAAGTATGGACGATCTGGTGTTAGGGGAACGGGTAGCTTCCGCTGGTCTTTTCACCTTGGACGACGACGCGGATGCCGCACGATGGCAGTTGCGCTTGCGCCCACGCCGTGAACGTGAACGAGCCGCCAGCGCCCATCTGAACGGCGTAGGTGTTGGAGACGTCGTTCCAGGTGCCGCCGCTGCAGTACTGCGGAGTCACCTGATAGGAACCGGCAGGCCAGTCGCTCCAGGAGAAGGCGACCCGGTAGGTGTTGGAAATCGCGCGACCCTGCGGGTCGGTGCGTGTCTGCGGTCCGTCGGTCCCCCATACCCTGGTGATGTCTTTCGTCGGTGGCGGGGGCGGCGGCTCGTTCTTGACTTCGACGCTGTTCGACCCTGCGCTCCAGGGGCCGCACCCGCCGTTGCCGCAGGCCTGGACCT
Source organism: Mycetocola sp. CAN_C7 (assembly GCF_015752285.1). Lineage (NCBI taxonomy): Bacteria > Bacillati > Actinomycetota > Actinomycetes > Micrococcales > Microbacteriaceae > Mycetocola > Mycetocola sp. CAN_C7. The sequence goes on along the minus strand of NZ_JADOUY010000004.1, from coordinate 87,900 downwards.
GGCCGTTGCCGTATGTCCCAGCGGGGACACGGTCTGTCTTCGCCCTCTGGTTGCTCTCACCGGTGACGGTTCCTGACCCGGCGTTGGGGACTCTCCAGTTATAACGGGTGATACTTCCGCCGGTGTCCGTCGGCCTGTTCCAATTGAGCGTCAATGTCGACGGCGCCCAGTCCCCGTCGCGTGAGAGCTTCGGGGTGCTCGGAGCACTCGGTTTGCCGTATGACGTTGCCGATTGGGACGCCGACCGTTCGCTGTTGCCGACGTTGTTCGTGGCGTAGACGTTGAAGGTGTACTCGGTGCCGTTGGTTCCGGTGAAGGCGAGCACGTTGCCGGCCTGGCCTTTCTGGACGACGGTGCCACCCCCGCCGGTGCGTGTCACGGTGTACTCGGTGATCTCGGCGCCGTTGCTCGACGGCGACGGGTTGATGGTGACCCTGATCCGGTCGGCTTCGGCGACCAGTGTCGGAGCCGGCGGCTGGTCGGGAGCGCTGGTGACGGTGACGTCCGCTCGACCCTGGGCCTGCCTGTTCGGGTCCTTCGTCGCATCCTCGACCTTGTAGATCACGCTGATCTGCTGACTCTTGTCCGGTCCGGGGGTGATGATGAGGTTCGGACCGTCGATCCGCACGGTGGCGTTCGCGCCGTTGCTCACAGCCGCGGTGAGAATTTTGAGCGGCGTTTCGGGGAACGGGTTGAAGTCGTTCTGGAGCACGTTGATCGTCACGGCCTGGCTCGAGCGGCCGTCGGGATAACTGTCATCCACCGTGGACGGCAGCGGCTGCGACGACGACACCACGCGGACGTGGACAGTTCCGGGGATCGTGAAGTCGCGGTAGCTGATGGTGAAGCTCAGGGTGGTCGCTGTCCCCGGTTGCACGCCGAACGGCGCAGAGACGGTGAGCGTCGAACCGGAGAGCCCGGCGACGATCCCGCCGGTTGCCGCAGACATTCCGCTGTAGCTGAGCGCAGACAGCACCTCGGGGTTGGGGTGGTCGCTAGCGGTGCGGAGATCGAGCGTCTGCGCGGCTTCGCCGGCCTCGATCGTCAGCTCAGGCGGGGTGAACGTCGGCGGGACGTCCTTCATCTCGGGGTCGCCGACGGTGATCGGCAGGACCAGCATCGCTACGCCGGTGTTTGAGCCGTCCGTCGCCTCGAATGTGATGCTTGCCGGGCCCCGGTAGTCGAGAGCAGGGGTGAAAGTGAGCGTCTGGTCGTCCACGAAGTTCGGCGTGCCGTCGCTCTTGATGGCGCTGACGGTGTTCGCACCAGTGATGCGGATGTCCTTGCCGGTCGGCGACTCGGCGATGTCGGACAGCTTCCAGCTCTTCGTCTCGTTCATGTCGACGTACTGGGTCGGCAGGTTGAGTTTGATCCGGGGCGGGAGGCCGTCGGAGAACGGCGGAACGACGATGAACGCCGCTGAGCTGAGGTCGTCGGTCGTGTTGGTGAGCCGGTACGCGATCGCCGTTCTGGCATCACCGAGAGTGACCCGGACGAGGCCGTTCGCGAGCATCTCTGCGCTGCCCGCGTTGGGACCCTCGATGCCGATCTCGAGGTCATCGACACGTCCGCCGGCGTTGTTGGCACCCTTGGTCACATCGATGTCGATGGTCTTCTCGGCCAGTACGTCCTCGGGTTCGACGATGTGGTCGATGGCCGTCGGCGGTGCGATCGTGGCGTCCTCGGTGACCCGCACCTGCACGAATGCCGTGTCGAATCCGCCCTGGCCGTTGGTGATCTCGTATCGGACGACGAAGCTCGTCTCCTCGTCCGGGGCTTCGATCTCGACGGAGCGTTTGTTCTGCACTGTGGCGGTGATGCCCTCGGGAACGTCCTTGAGCTTCTTGCTCACCTCGATCGTGTAGCCGTTGGGATCCGAGTCGTTGCCGAGCACAGGCACGGTGGCGACGCGGCCGGGCTGCACCTCGATGGTGTCGTCGACGGCGATCGGCGGCGAGTCCTGCTCGGGTCGCTCGATGACACCGATCCGCACCGTGCCGATGGCCGTCGCGCCGTAGACGTCCTTGACCCGGTAGCTGAAGACATCCGTCCCCGCCGAACCGGGCGCCGCCGTGTAGGTGAAGCTCGTGCTCGTCGAATCGGTGACACTTCCGTAGGCCGGTGCGCTCGACAGCCCGTCGAAAATGACCGAGTCACCGTTGGGGTCGAGCCCGTCGAGGGGCACGTTGACGGTGACGGCCGAGTCTGCGAAGACCCGCGCGGTGAGCGTCTTGGGCGCTGGTTCCTCGTTGGCATCCTCGTCGATGGCCACGACGTTGAAGGTGACCGTCGCCACCGCTTTCTGCTTGAAGTCGTCGGTGACCGCGTAGATGGCCGAATAGACGCCGGGTTCGCGCGGTGCCTGGTAGCGCACACGGTCTCCGGCGACGAATGCGAGGCCGGCCTGCACGGGTTCGGCGAGGTCGGGGGAGAGTGTCATCACCGCGTTGTCGGGGTGAACGTCGTTGTCCAGTACCGGGACGCTGGCGATGTCGCCGGCACGCACGGTGACGGCGTCGTCTGCGGCGATCGGCGCCTGGTGCTTGGTCAACGGAGGCACCGGGATGATGGCCACTGTGCTGACCGCCTCGTTGACCCCGTCGGAGACGGTGTAGCTGAACTGCAGCTGTTCGGTGACGGCAGCGCTCGACGTCACCCGCACCACCGAGGAGTTGAGCACCTCGATGGAGAGCACCCGTGCCTCATCGGGGATGTCGAGAGAACGCAGGGCGAGGACCTTGCCGCTCGGCGACGCGTCGTTGGTGAGCACGTTGAGCACGGTGGGCTCGTTGGGTCGCAGGTAGCCGGTGTCGTGCACGGCGATCGGCGGCTGAACCTTTTCGGGGACGTCCTTGACATCGACCCGGATCATTCCGATGCTCGTCGCTGCACCGGCACCGACGGTGTACTGGATGTAGTAGACGCCGGTCTTGCCTGACACCACCTGCATCGAGTTGGTGTCGGGCTTGAGGGTGACCGAGAGGCCGCCCTGGAGGGCTTCAGCCCCCAGCAGCGAGAGCTGCGATCCGTTCGTCGAGAGGTCGTTCGCGATCGGGAAGGCTTCGACGGGCTCGCCGACGAACGTCTCGACGTGGTCGGGAGTACCGATCGGGTTCAGCGTGCCAGCGGCCTTCACATCGACCGTGAACGTTCCGGATGCCGTCTCGGTACCGTCGGACACGACATAGACGATGTCGCGCGGGCCGATCTGCCCCGAGGTGTGGGTGACGGTGACGAAACCTTCGTGCGAGAACCTGACGAGGTCCCCGTTGTCGCTGACCGCCGATTGAAGGAACACGTCGTCGCCGTCGGGGTCACGCCAGTCCGCGAGCGGGTTGTAGGTGATCTCCTGGCCCGCCTCGACAGACACGGCACCCTTGCGCTGCTCGACCGGCGCGGAGTTCGCTTCGGTCGGCATGATCGTGACGCTCACGTTCGCTTCGGAGACGCCCCCTGATCGGCCGTCTGAGACGGAGTAACGGAACGAGATCGTGCCCGCAGCCTGGTCGGGGTTCGGTGTGAACTGCAGTGCCCGACCACCGTCGATGAACTCGACCGTGCCCGATTCGGGCACGAGACCCTGCAGGTTGCGGCCGATGGTGAGCACATCGCCATCCGGGTCGGTGTCGTTGTCGAGCACGGGAAGGATCGTGCTCTTGCCCGGTCGGGCACCGAGGACGTCGTCTCGGGCGATCGGCGGGCGGTTCTGCTCGGTCCGGTCGGCGAGGGTGTCCTCGAACGACTGGGTCGAGGCCTTCTCGTCTCCCTCTTCGCCGTCGTCTTCCTGCGGAGGGGTGACCTCTTCCCAGTTCTGCACGAGTCGCATGTTCGCGTCGACGAGCCAGACATCTCCGGTCTGCAGGTTGTTGAGGGCGATGACGTTCTTGTTCACCCGGAATTCGAGTTTCGCTCCCTCGGCGAGCGGCTCGATGTCCTGCCGGGTCGGGGATGCTTCGCCGCAGACGGACAGGTAACGGCTCGCGCCCGACCAGGCACCGTGCGCGCAGCCGTTGAGGTTCACCGGTGACGAGACCTCGCCTGCCTTCGTGACCGGGTTCGTGATGTTGGCGTCGATCTCTTGCGGTGTGTTGTCGTTCAGCCGCGCCCGCAACAGCGACGAGCCGGTCGCGACGATGACCTCGCCACCGGTTGCGCTCACCTGCTGGATCTTCACGGCCTTCGTCGGCAGTTCGATCGCGGTCGTGGCATCCGTCACGAGGCGGTTCTTTGTGAGGTCGAGGATGACGGCCTGCTCACCCGCAGCGGTCAGCTGGTATTCCTCGAGCGCGGGGAGGTCGGTGACCTTCGGCTCGCCGCCTGCGGACGGGTAGGCGTAGAGCTTCTTCTTCTCGGGCGAGACGGCGAAGACCGTTCCCTCGCTCGAGACGACGCTCTGGGCGTCTGCGCCGAGCTTGGCGATCGGCTCGGTGTCGATGGTGGAGAAGCGCAGTTCCCCCGCGGTCGGTGTCGTCCAGAGCTCCCCGCTGTCAGGCTCGAGAATCGACAGCGTCGTCTTGCCGAGAGACAGGGCGGCGTTCGGTGGGAGTTCGGCCCGCTGGACGAGTGTGGTGAATGCCGAGTCGATCCGTTCGACACTCGATGCCGAGCGGTCGTGCAGGAGCACGTTCTCACCGTTCTGCAGGACGTCGATGTCGTTGGAGACCGTGGAAACGGCAGCGTTCAGTTCCTCGATCTGGCGGTTCAGTCGGCCCGCCTGCAGCTCGGTGCCGTTGGTGACCCAGACATCACGCGCGCTGAGATCGACGTCTGTGACCGGGAATCCGTCGTGGAGAACGGCGATGGTGACCGGGATCGCGACGAGAAGCGACAGCGCGACCACGGATGCCGTGACTTTGCGCGCCTTCAGCCACTTCAACACGTAGTCGTCCCCCCACGATCCAGACGGTTGCTGATTCCCGGATATCTCAGACAGGAACCGGGTCTACGCTAACACGCCGGTCACGCCGAAAAATGCAGTCATTTGAATGCATCGATTCGGGACCCGAACTGGGGTCAGGAATCGGTCGAACCGGGGGCTTCCGACCGTTCACGGTCGAGGAGAACGAGGTCGTCCGAATCGACGAGACGTGAGGAGACGGCGTATTCGACCAGTCGGGAACGACGCCCGGTCGCGAGCTTGCCGCGTCCCCCGCGCAGCCCGCGCACGCCGATGCGATCAAGCTTGTCGCAGACGTTGTCGAGCTTGCGGTTGAAGGCGGTCTGCGTCCAGCCGAGACGCGCAGCGGCATCCGCAGACGCGGGGATCTCACCGCGTCCGGGAGAGTCCTGCTTCAGCACGTTTTCGGCCAGCGCAACGATGAGGAGCCGCTGGCTGCTGGTGAGGTGCACCGGACCGACCGTCGTCGTCCCAGCCTGCATGGTGGTCAGCGACGTCGTGCCGAAGTACTCGGGCTCGGAGTGGATCGTGAACTCGTATGTTGTCGAGCCGGCGCTGAACATCACCTGGAGTTCGGGAAAGACGACGGGCAGTCGCGCGCCAGGGGCGAGCCAGGCCTGGACCTGGCCGGTGGTGTCTGTCACCGTCGCCGCGAGGAGGTTGCCGACGTTGGAGAGCCACCACAGGTCGTTCTCGTGGCTGATCGAGAGAAACCGGCGGTGCAGGAACGGGTTCTCGTCGATGATCAGGTCGGACTCGCGGCCGACGAAGAATGGTTCACCCGGAGTGATGTCGTACCACTCCCCGCAGAATTCGATCCGTGGTGCCTTCATTCGGTGCACATCTCCAGGGGTTCGGTCGACTGTTTGCCGGTCGTTCGACGGATCACAACGTCGATGCAGACCTGGCTGCCGTTCGTGATGCCGTCGACGACGACCGACTCCGACTCGGTCGGCACCTTGTCACCCGGGTTCGGTCCGTCGCTGCGGTACCAGATGTACCGGTCCCCGTCTTCGGGCTCGGGGTTGGTCCAGCTGAACGTCACGGCGGTGCCGTCGGCATTGAGAGAAACGGACCCGGCCTCAGGAGAGGGAACGCCGACGGTGACGATGTCGGAGCTGGGCTGGGGGGTCGGCGACGGGTCGGTCTCGGTCGGAGCGAAGATCACGGCGGTGGCGATGCCTCCGCCGATCACGAGCACGCCGGCGATCCCCGCGACGATCGGCCAGATCCGTCGGCGGGACGCGGGTTCCTGCTCTGTCGGGGCCGGTGATTCCTCGACCGGGTCCTCGACGGTCGGTCGGGGGCGGATAACGGTGTTCTCTGGCGCAGTGGCCTGCGCGTGCGGTGCCACAGACGGCATCCGTCTGATCACTGTGGGATCTGCCGGAGTCTGCGGAGACGGGTCTGGCGGCTTGGGAGCGAGGACCGGCTGAGCCTCGATGGTGGAGACGCGGCGGATCCTGGTGGCGTCACCCGACTCCGCGGCATCGGCGTCGTGCGCTCGCTCGAGGACGGTCAGGTTGGGTACATCGATTGCGGTCGGCGCATACGACAGTTCCATCTCGACCCGCTGCAGCGCCCGAGCGAAGTCGACGGCGGTGGCGAACCGGTCTTCGGCCGAGACGGCCATGCCCTTGTTCAGGATCGAGATGAGCGAACGGGGGATGTCTGTGCGGGTGATCGGTGTGACGGTGCCGCGTTCGATTCTGCCGATCAGGTCGACGGTTCCGTTTGGTTTGCCAGGCACCTCGAACGGGGTATGACCGACGAGCAGGGTGTACAGGGTGGCTGCGAGCGAGAAGACATCGCTACGGACGTCTGGCTGCGGGTGATCGTCGAACATCTCGGGGGGCGACCACGGGATCGACATCCCAATGGTCCCCGTTGCTGTACCCGCTCCCGCCGCGTTCATGGCGTCTCGCGTCGTCGTGTTCACCGGGAGGTCGATGTCGACGGCGCTCGATATACCGAAGTCGGTGAGCGCCGGCCAGCCGTAGTTGTTCGTGAGAACGTTGGCCGGCTTGATGTCACGGTGCAGGATGCCCGCAGCGTGAGCCGTCGCAACGGCACTCGACAGCCGCACACCGGTGCGGAGCGCGTCTGCGACGCCGAACCGGGCTCGTTTGTACTGCTCGGCCAGGCTCGGCCCTGAGCAGTACTCCATGACGAAATACGGACGACCGTCCGCGGCGACAGCCGCGTTGTAGATGGTGACGATGTACGGGTGGGCGGAGAGCTGGGCCATGAGGTTCGCTTCGGCCACGAACGCCGCCTGAGACGTGTCGCTGAGGTCCTCGGATGCGAGCACCTTCACCGCGACGAGCCGCTTCGGGAGCTCCTGCTCGTAGAGGTAGACGTCGCTGAACCCGCCGGAACCGAGCAGCCTGCTGTAACGCAGCCCAGGGAGTTCCGGCGGAGTTGCGACCTGCCGTGCGGCCACCCTATGCCTCGCTCACGGTGAGGGCGATCTCACTGCCAAGATCGATGACGGTTCCCGTGATCACCGGTGTCGGCTCCCCCGCACGCAACAGTTGCGGGAGTTTGCCCGGGGCGATCACGTGGGTTCCGTTGCTCGAGTGAAGATCGGTGACGACCACCGTGTCCCCCTCGACGGCGACCCGCACATGGCTCCGCGAGATGTCGTCGCCGGTCAGGGTGACGAGGTGCGGCAGCACGGATGCCGGCACGTTCGACACGCTCGGCGCGCGGCCGAGGATGACCGGAGCGCTCAACGGCTGCCGCCCGCCGTCGGGAAGTTCGAGAACGTAGCTGTGCGGGGCCTCGCGAACAGGATTCTCGGAGGCTTGCTGCTCAGGTTTGTGCGCTCTGGCCTGTGAACGCGCAGCCGAGATATCAGCAGCGAGAACGGTCCGGCCATCGTGGTCTCCGCCCTGTGCTGGCGGCTTCTCCTGCCGCTGTGCGGCTCGGGTGGAATCGAGGAAGGCGGGCACGGGGGCAACCGGCCCGCTGTCGGGCGTGGTGGCCGTCGCCGACCCGTCTGGTGCAGGCAGTCCTGCGGCGGCGCCGACCGGTCGGAACACCGTCGCGCCGAAGAGATAGTCGTACCCTTCCGGTTCGGCGGCGGCCGCGGCTGGCTGCTCGGTACCGCCCTGAGCAGTGTCGATTCCGGTGCGGGTCGAGGTATGGAATACTCGCGTTTCTTCGTGCGAGATCTCGGCTGGGCGAGAGTCGGGTGCCGCTGATTCGCGCGCCGCCGGTTCGGCGGCCGAGGATGTCGTGGCCGGAGGGGACGCGTGTGCCGGAGCGCTCGACCCTGCGAGAGCCTGCGGCGCAGCAGTGACCGTCGGAGCCTCAGCGGGCGTCTGGGCCTGCCCGCCAGAAGCGGGGGGGCTGACGGATGCCGTCAGCCGAATGCGCGATACCCAGGCCGCTCCGGCGACGAGGGGAAGTTCAGGAGCGGTCGCGGCGCTGTCGTCGACGTCGACACGGAAGCCGGTCGGGTTCTCGATCACCTGCTCCGTCCAGGTCGTCACGCCACGCGACGAGATCTCGAGGGGGCCATCCGCGGTTTCGACGGTGACACGAGCGTCACCGCGGACGATGACCCCGAGTCCCTGGCCGCCCAGATCGCCGTCGACCCAGAACAGGAGAGCGAACGGTCCTGTCGCACCGAGTCCCTGGGCGGTGAGGACCTCGAGCACCTGTTGCACCGATGTTTCGGGATCTCCCGTCGCTGCGAGCACACCGACCCGGTCTCCGCCATCGGCGACCCGGGCGACGAGCAGACGACCGGCGGTGGCGACTGCCAACCAGTTCTGCGCGCTCGCAGGTTCATAGGAATACCCGGTCATGCCACCCCTCACACTCTCGGCAGGGTCTGCTCAAGGTAACCGAGAGACCGGTTTTCATGATATCCCGGGCGCGGCGGCATGGTGTCGACCGCGCGGGAGTCGACGACCACAACGGTGACGTTGTCGTGCGCCCCGGCGTCGAGAGCCAACTGGGTGAGCCGGTCTGCGGCCTCATGGACGCCTGCCCTGAGCACGTCGGCGATCTGCTCCGTCGACACTTCTCTCGTGAGACCGTCCGAGCAGAGGACGAAGACCTGGTGTTCGGAGGCGGGGAGCAGCCAGACGTCAGGGTCGGCATCCGTCTCGACTCCCACCGCCCGGGTGACCACGTTTCGTTCGGGGTGCGACAACGCCTCGAGCGGAGTGATGGTCCCGGCGTCGATGAGTTCCTGGACGGCTGAGTGATCGACAGTGACCTGGCGGAGCTGATCGTTGTCCCAGAGGTACACGCGAGAATCACCGATGTTGAAGGCCATCCAGTGGCAGTCTGCCTGGCTCGACAGTGTGACGAGCGCCAGCCCCGCCACGGTTGTGCCTGCGATCCCGGACTGCTCCGCCCAGCTCATGATGTATGAGTTCGCAGCGGTGATCGCGGTGAACACGGCTTCAGGTGTGGTGGGCTGCCCCGGACGGATGCTGTGCGACAGCTGGTGCACCATTGCCTGACTGGCCAGGTCACCGCGGGTGTGGCCTCCCATGCCATCGGCAACGGCGAAGATCGGTGACGACGCCAGGAGGCTGTCCTCGTTGTGCTCGCGGACGTGCCCGGTTTCGGTGCGTCCGGTCACGGCGATGGTCACGATCGACCTGGGGGTCGTGATGGTTTCGACGAGTGCAGCCATGCCAGCCAATCTGGGTCTTCGGTTAGAGCGGAAGGTCGTAGCGGAGTTCGCCTCGCGAACTCGTGCGCAGCTCGCGGATCGAGGCGGTTTCGAGGATGCCGCGTTTCTCCACGGACGCGACTCCAGCGGCGACAGCGGCGTCGAGCGCCGTCCGAGCCGAGGGGTCGAGGCTGCTGAAAACCCGTTCGGCCTCGACACGGCAGACGGCGATGAGATCGCCCAGCTGCACGCGAAGGTCGGCGCGCAGAGCGTCTTCGCGTTCGCGTCGCGCGGCACGTTGCCGGAGTTCCGCCGACCGGGCGCCGGCTCCCCTGACGACGAGCACAGTCGCGAACACACCCGACGAGATCAGCGTGCCGATGGTCAGGGCGGTGATGAGGAATCCGGCGTCGGTGTCCGTGCCGTACCGCCAGTAGCCGGCGAGCGCAGACGCGAAGAGAAGAACGGCGGTCAGCATCACCAGGTACCAGCTCTGCGTGCCGCTCTGCTGGGACCCGGCGGCGCGGGACGAACTCACGAAGTGCAGGCCGGCGGCGACGACCCCGAGGACGGATGCTCCGATGAGGGCACCCGATGTGGGAACAGAGGGGCCTGAACGTCCGCCGGCGAGCAGGAGCCCGATACTGACGGCGGCGAACAGGAACGCCCAGACGTCGAGTGTCACCGGATGCCTGCGACGGTAGGTCTCCGAGGCGGCGTCCTGCCGCCGGGCGAGCTCCGATCCAAGCGCCGAGGACGCTCGGTTGAATCGGCGGTCGATGTCGGTCAGCTTGCGAGCGGCGAGAGCGTCGAGCTGAGCGATCGCGAGGTTCTCGAACTCCCGCATCACGTCGGCAGGTGGGCTCACCTCGGTGAGCGGCATACTCGCACCACGCGTCACGACAACGGAGACGGCGCGGGCGCCCGGCGTTCCGTCGGTTCCGGCGTCGAGGCGCATCAGGGTTCGAGCCGTATCCCGCGCACGAGTCCGTCGAGGAACGGCTGCATCAGCGCCGCGTCCTGCAGCCCGTCGGCCGTCCCGCTGACCGTGACGACGCATCCGTCTCGGTTGAAGGCGTAGTTGTACCGACCAGCGGCCGAGCTGCCGTCGCTCGCCCCGATGACGACTGCCGCCCGGCGCCCGGCGCCGAGGTTGTCTGTTGCGAAGTCCTCGATGAGAGGGGGCAGCTGGGCGAGGTGGTCGGCGGACGCTTCATGGTCGAGGTCGATGACGTCGTCAGGCGTTCCGACATAGATGCTCGCCATCCCGAGCACCGGCAGCGTTCGCGGGCAGAACAGCAGGGTCTGCGATGTGCCTGCAACGCGTGCTCCGCGGGCGCCGATCGCGAACTCGTGCACGGCGGCACGCGCGTCGTCGGTGAGATTGCCGAGGTCTGCCTCGAAATCCGCGACCAGACTGTCGAGCCATGCGCCTTCGGTCACCCAGGTGTCGTCAGGAAAACTTTCCGGCACGGGGAACCAGGCGGCCGAGTCGTACTCGATCGTGTATTTCATGAGTTCTGGGGCTCCCACGCGAAGGTGCTGATGATCGTGTCGCTGAGCAGGGTGATGTCGTCGAGAAGTTCTTCGTTCTCGACGTCCTCCCCGGTCGGGTACGGGATCGTGGTCGTGAACTGCACGGCTGACCGCCTCTCGGTGCCGGGAACGGCGACGAGATAGTTGAGGTTCCGCGATGACGAACCGCTCAGCCTGCCGGTGTGCTCCACGTCGGAGCGCCAGCGCACGATCGCCCGATCGTCGGTGAGGAACTCCGCCTTCTGTTCGCGAAAGAGTGAGGTCACCTGACGGTCGAGCGTTCCCCCGAGCTGCCCCTGGGCGACCGCGGCGGTCATCGACATCGGGAGCACCTCGTCGGCCGGAACGGACGTCTGCAGGTAGAGGGCGAAGACTCCCCCCTGCTTCATTTTGTGCAGGGAGACACCCATCAGCTGGCTGAACTCACTGTCGAGGTCAGGCCGGTGCTGCGACTGGAAGACCTCGCGCGCCCGTTCGATGAGCATCGTGACGCTCTCGCGGTCGGCGGGCTTTTCCTCCCAGCCGGCTGGGAGGATCAGTCGAAACGGGGGGACGTCGTTCAGTGCCATCGGTGCAACCCTATCCGGTCGGTGTCGTCGATCTGCCGTTGTGCCGCTAGCGGGTGAGCTGTTCCCGCCAGGCGTCCACCGGGTCGGGCGACGTCATGGCGACGACGTCATTGACCCGGGCTTCGACCTGGCGTTCCTTCTTGACGGCGAACTCAGCCACGTTGAAGATGGCCTCGCTCGTCGGTACGCCCTTCGAGCCGCTTGCGATGACATCGGCGAGGACGCCGAGGTGCGGGGTGACGACCCTCTGGTGGTGGGCAGAGAGGTTGGCGAAGTTCTCAGCGAACGCCACCGAGTACCCCCTGCTCGACCCGCCGACGATGCGACTGATGATGTTGCGGGGTCCCGCTCCGCCGAAGTTCGAGAACTCCGAACCGAACCGGGCGGCGAGGCCGTCCGCGGCACGCTGGCCAAGGCCTCCACCTGCGCGGAAACCAGAGGCATTGTCTGCGAGGCCGGAGAGAGCCCGCATCCGGCGGAACGGTGTCACCGTGTCGACGAACGGACCGGTGAAGAACTCGGTCAGGCCGGTGAGACGCTTGCCCTTCTGGAAGAGCTTGCCCAGTTTGCCGAACGGAAGGATCCCGACGACGGCCCACGCGACGTCCCCTGCTCCACGCCTGCCCTTGGCGGCGAGGTATATCGTCCCGATCAGGGCGATGATTCCGACTACGGCAGCGATGGCCGCGATGATCGGGCCGCCGATGATGAGGGCGGCGATGGCGAGGGCGACACCGACCCAGCTGAGAACTTCGAGCACGACCTCGACGACACCCGCGAGGTTGTCTGTCCAGTCGTCGGTGACGTTGCCCTCTGTTGCGTCATTGATCGCCGAGAGGGCGTCGTCGTACGCAGCGTCCCAGGTATCCCACTCGACGTCGAACAGCCGCAGCTGTTCGTCGAGTGCATCCTGCGCGTCCCCGGCTGCGGTGTCCGCGGCGGTCGCTGCGTCGTCGAGTTCCGTGTTCGCGGTGGCCGCTGCCGTATCGTCCGGGGCGGGTTCCGGAGCCGAATCGGCGGTCTCCGCTGCCGAGACGGCTGCGGATCTCTTCGTATCGAGCTCCTGCTTGGCGGTCTCGGCTTCGGTGACGATGCGCCGCATGGCGATCTGCACTGAATCGAGTATGCGGCCGTAATTCTTCATGGCGGTGCCGGTTGGCTTGTAGCGCTCACCGGCGAGCTTCAGTTCCTCGTGGACGTCGCCGACTTCTTTCTGAATCCGCTCGATGGAACGGCCCTTTTCTTCGGTCGCCCCTTCGCCGATCTCGCGGAGCACGTCTGAGGCACCCTCCATCTGATCGCCGAGGTCCTCGATCTCACGACCGCGGTCCTGGATGCCTGCCGCGTTGCCGACGATGACAGCGACGTTGTGCCCGTTCTTGGTTTCCATCTGCTGAGCTCCGCGCTGTGTTCGGGTGGGAAGGGCTGTTATCGGGTGGGTAGGTTGGCGCCGGTGTTCTTGTTGACCTTCAGCTGCTGGGCTGCGTCTGCATCGAACTCCTGCCATCCGGTGCAGGTGCTTTCAACGGCTGCCTGGATGCCGGTCAGCTTTTCGATAAGCGCGTTGCGCCTGTCGTCCCAGCCGCCCTCGAAGTCGTGGGTCTTGTCGCGAAGCTCCGTGCGTCCATCCGGGCTGTCGATCATTTCCTGGAGCTTGTCGGTGCGCGTTGCCGCATCGTTGAATTCGACGAGGATCTGCTTCAGCGAACCGTTCAACTGGTTGAGGTGTTCGACCTTGATGTAGACGTCGGCCATGGCCGGGCTCCCTTACGACAGCGGTGTGCGAGATGAAGACGAAGTCTCAAGAGAACGGTGGGGAGACGCTTCCGCGTCTCCCCACCGTTCGGATAAAAGCTGGTGTTACTGGCCTGCGAGCGCTGCGTCGGTGTCCTTGATCGCCTGCTGCATCTTGCGGAGCGACTCACCCATGTCCTTGATGCCGTCGATAGCCGTCTCGAGCCCTGTTGTGAGCTCCGTGTAGCCTTCGCCGAACTTGCCGGATGCGTGCTCCGTCTTGAAATCATCGCCGAGAAGCGTATCGACGCCGCTCTTGAGAGTGCGGAGGATGTCTGCAATGTCTTCGCGACCCTGCTCGAGCCTTCCCGCCATGCTTTCCATTTCGCCGTATGACGCCTTGAAGTCAGCCATGTTCGACCTTTCCGTTTCGGTTTCGGCCCCCTACGGACCTCGTGATTGCTACGCTACTGAACTCTCCACACACTACTCAATGGGCAGAAGTCCCCACGTTCGGGCTGGTGAGTTCTGCAGCGGTGCCGATCCGGATCGAGGCGAAGAGAGACGCGAGGTGGCTCTCCATCACACCGAGCACCGCCAGGTCTGTTCCCGTGACATCGAGCATGACGATGATGCCCTTCGCTTCTCCGATGAAGCGGATGTGTCCGACGGGGACCTGTTCGTCGTCTCCGGGGAGCGTGCCGAGCAGGACGACTCGCCACGCGTCGTCGAAGCCGGCGAACTGCACGCTGTCGGCCCGCTGAGGCTCCGGTTCGTCGCGCCCGCCGACGGCGACCTCGACCAGCGTGAGGTCGTCGACGGCATCCCTCGTCGACGCATAGAGGTGGGCGATCTGCATCATCCCCCCTGTCACGGGAAAATACCAGAACCGCCCCTCCGCGCCGGGCAGAGGGGAGTCGCTCGCCGCGATCGAGAGCGCCAGCCGTTCAAGGTCCCCGTGCAGTTCGTCAGGGATCTCCATGTCGGTCATGAGCGAGCGAACCGTCGTCTCGGCCCACACCTGGGCGTTCGGCCACTCGTTCGTGGGGAATTCGAGGGGCACGGGCACCCACAGCGCCGGATCGACATCGACGGAGTACCCGACTGTGTTCATTTCCATCGAAAGGTCTCCGCAATCGCATCGGACAGGGTGGTCAGCGACTCGAGCATCTCGTCCGACTCCCCCGACTGGAGGTGAAGGATGCTCGTCGCGAGGAGCATCCCCCGAGTCGGGTTCCTGCCTGGAACCGGATACAGGTACGAGATCGAGCGTGCTGACGCGCCTGCTTCACTGTTGACGTTGTTCTGGGTCTCGATCCACCGGTATACGCGGCTGAACGGAAGGTCGTACGTCTCGACGGGACCGCGTGCACGTTTGCGGACATCCGCGTCGAGCGTCTCTCCAGCCTTGACCGTGTACGGGACAGCGACAACGGTCATCGGCATCGGCACCTCGGTATCTTCGGTGGGGAGGTAGAGGGCGACGGCGCCCATCCGGCCGAGCGCCGTCCACTGCCGGTTGAGCATGAACGAGAGCTTGACGTCGAGGTCGGGGCGCCCGGCCTGCTTGAACCGGGCACGGATGCTCTCGGCGAGCTTCTGCCTGCCCTCCTCGTTGGGCTGGTGCTGGGCCCAGCCTGGCGGCAACAGTACACGGAAGGTGGACGGCGCCGCGGGCTGCCGAAGTTCGTCGGCCAGTGTGCTCACGAAGGGTTCTCCCTGCTCCGCCGGACGGCGGTGTTGTATGCCGGAACGAGCATGGCGAACCGGATGCCGAGGACCGCGAGCGTGAGAACCTGCGGGAGGGCTCCGATCCAGTGCTGAGCCAGTCCCAGTTCCGGGTATCTGTCGTCGAATACGGCGGCGCCGGCATCCGGGTACATGCGGGAAAGGCCGAGCGGCAACAGAACGAAGAGGACCACGGTGACGGCGAGCATGAAGATGAATTCAGGCGCCTGCTCCCAGGTCGCTTTCGGCGCGAGAATGACCGCTCCGAGCGCGGGCAGGACGCAGATAGCGATGACCAGCCAGGCCGGGATCGTGAGAAGCGGCCAGGGAACGATGACGTCCCACTTCACGTCGCTCGTCGGTCCGAACTGGCCGCCTGCGAGCAGCCCGGACACGAACATGAACAGCACGATCGCGAGCATGCTGAACGCCCCGACCATAAAGATCCCGCGCCCGATCAGGTACTGCCGCGCGACGCCTGGCGGCGCCTCGAGCGGGTTGAATGGCATCATGTCGTCAGACTAGCGCCGTCGCCGAGGTCATCCGAATCGAGGCAATACGCCGAGGTTGCTGCCCCAGCTGGCCACTGTTCCCGTGGTCCAGGTCGCGACCTGGGTGGCCTGGGTGCCGAGACCGGGCATCACGGTTCCCCGTGTGGCATTCGCCCACTGTGCGACCTCCGGGAACTGCGTGCCCCAGTTGCGTCCCATGTTGTTGAGGAAGCTGTTGATCCTGGCGGTACCTGTGCTTCCCGTGCGGATGCTGGTGAACGGGTTGACGAGCCAGCCCGGCTTCGGTGTGCCGGCGCGGGCGACCCCACGTGCAGCCCACCAGTTGCCGATGTTCTTGAACGGGGTGAAGAAGCGTGCTTGCGGCAGTGTCGAACGGACCGCCTGATACAGGACACCACGACCGGATGCCATCACGCGCGCAAGTCCCGGTGCGGTCTTGGACATCACCTTGGCGATCGCGGCGCCAGCGCCGAAGGTCACCAGGCCGACGGCGCTCCAGACCACCTGGTCCCAGGTCGTATGTCCTGAGATGGCCGAAGCGAGCGTCCCGACGAAGTGGACGACGCTGAGCACAGCGATCAGTCCCATCAGAAGCAGACCGAACGGTCCGGAGACGAAGAGTGCGATGACGGCAAGAACCGCGATGACCCAGCCGAGGACCTCGAGGAAGTCCCCGAGATTCTCCCAGAAGCCGTCATTGTTGCCCGCGGTCTCCATCGCCTTCTCGAGATCGCCGACAGCGGTGTCGTACCCGTTCGACCAGGTGGTGAACGTCGTCTCGAACTCGCTCCAGAGCGTATCGCGAGCTGTCGAAGCCGAGGTGAGGGCGGTCGACGCCGTTCCGAGCGCGTCTGAAGCCTGGTCCCGGTCCGCGGGTGTCGGGTCGTCTTCCCAGATCCAGGTCCGGTCGAGATCATCGACCTGGCCCTGCGCGTCGTTCTTCGCGTCGACAGCGCTCTGATAGCTCTCCTCGGCCGCTGTGATGTCTTCGATGCGAGGGTCGATCCAGTTCTGTGCGGTCTCGAGCACGCCGGCGTACGTCACCAGAACCGCGCCGGTCAACTCGTATCTGGTCGCCGCCTGGTCGAGGTCTGCGTGAGTCTCGTCAGCGGCTTCCTTGAGCTTGTCTGTGCCCATGCTCTTGTGCATGCCCGAATCGGCGATGTCCTTGAGCGCCTGCGCCGTGGCCGCCATCTGCTGTCCGAGCGTGACGAGGTCGTTGCCGCGGGTGTTGATGTCGGTGGGTTTGCCCTCGAGATGCCGGAGTTCGTAACCCTTGGTCGGTGAAGTCAGTGCCATCGTCTACCTTGCCTGTGATGGGACGGTCGTGGTGTCCGCAGTCATCGCCGCTGCGGCATCCGTGTCGACGGTGTGCCAGTTGTCGACGATTGCCTGCAGGTGTTCCTGGATGCCGGTGAGATTCTCAAGAAGTGCCTCACGTTTGTCATTCCAGGCGCTTTCGAAGTCGCTCGCCTTGTCACGGAGAGCGCTCCGGTCATCCGGACGTCCGATGCTTTTTTCGAGCTCGTCGTTGCGCTTCGCAGCGTTTTCGAACTCGCTGATCGAGTTCACCAACCCCTCGTTGGCGGTGCGAAGTCGTTCGAGGTCGAGCATGATGTCGCTCATCCGGTCCCCCCATTTCGTGCGTTCGGCTTCAGCCTATCGAGCGGCATCCGACGAGGCCATGGGGAGTCCTCCCCATCACCCCCCGGGTCCCGGGAGGGCTCAGTCTTCGGGGACGAGTGGCATCTGCACAGTGACCGCACGCCCGTTCTCGACGAAAAGACCACGGCCTTCGGGGAACTCGTGTCTCTGCACGCGCGGGAACGGCACCTTGAACAACGAGTCGCCATCGTACGTGTCCGGTTTGAGCACGATTCCGCGACGCCCGCCCTTGAAGTCGCCGATGAAGCCGTAACCCGACCCGAGCTGCGTGACGTCGCCGTCGCCCATAAGGAAGTGGTCACTGCGGTTGAGAGCCTGGAACATTTCCTTGAGCGGCCGCTCGGCGTCTGAGTCGGCGAATTCGGTGACGTTCTCGAGCACGATGACGATCCGGCCGGGGATCGTCTCGTCCGGGATGATGCCGGTGAGTTCCTTGGCGAGTGCTCTGACATCGTCCACAGACGACGCCGACCTGACCCACGGCCTGAAGCCTCTGAGCACGGCGCGCCTGCCACCGATGTGGAAGAACTTCGCCTCCGGGTCCAGTCGTGCCATGGCGATGATGAGGGCCCGCAGCGCATTGGACTTTCCGCTGCGCGGCGGCCCGGCGACGACGAAGGTCCCGATCGGTTCGAACCCCTTCGGGCCGAGCACATCGTCCGAGATACCGATGACGGGCAGCCCGTCGACCGAATCTGGCAGGTCCTGCACCTTGAGCTCGGTCGGCAGTGCGCCGATCTCACCGACCTCGATGGCTCCGCGGGCGCGGAGCTGTTCGGCGAACTCGTGCAGCGCTGCGGTCTGCTTGGCGACATTCGACGTTCCACCCATCACCGCGAGCTGGGTTTCGAAGCCGTCGACGATCGCCCGACCGGGGCCGCTTCGCTCGTTGAGGACGTCTTTGGGCGCTCCGAGGATGGCATAGGAGTTGTCATCGGAGAGTCGCAGGACGATGCGCTTGGGGACGTTTGCGCTGACGGCGGTCGGGACCGCGCCGTATCGATCAGCGGATGCCACGGCGTGGATTCCGAGCGGCCGGCCCTCACCCAGGATCCGCATGAAGATGTTGTAGTACGGCGAACGCGCTGAGGTCGTCTCCCACTCCTGTTTGAATGTGCCGAAGCCATCGATGAGAAGCACCACGCGCGGTTCGGTTGTGCGCCCGCTCAGCTCGCGATACTCGGTGAGGCTGGCGGCGTTCACCTCGGAGTACCGTTTCGCGCGGTCGTCGAGCATCGATCGGAGCGTGCGGAGCAGGCGCTGCACACGCTCGGCGTCGTCACCCGACACGATCGAGCCCACGTGGGGAAGGATCTCGACCGACCGCAGCGCGCCGGTACCGAAGTCGAGGCCGTACACCTGCGCGGCACCCATCTCGGGGTTCGCGCCGATCGCCGTCGCGATGGAGCGAAGAGCGGCGGATTTACCGGCGCCACCGGTCCCGTAGAGGAGCATGTGCCCGTCGGTGTCCGGCTCGAAGTACACCGGTTCCTGCAACTGACGCTCGGGGATGTCTGCGAGGCCGAGCGGAATGCGGTTGTCTCCGACGAGCGGCAACTCCCGCAGGTCGACCTCGACCCGGAGGTCATCGAGCCAGGGGCGCCGAGGTGCCGGGATCCTGGCTTCCTTCGTGGCCTCGATGAGGTTCTTCACGATGCGCTTCTGGTCGTTGGGGCCGAGGTCTTCGGTGTGCGAGTCGGACTCGGGGCCGGCATCCGTCTCCCAGACGACGATCGAACCGAATCGAAGCTCGGCGATCTTGACCTGTGCCTCGTCGACCTCCTCGTTGGTCCACCCACCGGCATAACCGGACTGGAAGGGAACGAGCCTGCCCGGCCCGGTCTTGGCGATACCGCGGCCGGGGATGGACGGGTCGAACGTGCCCGCGACGGGGTCGCCGACGACGTCGTTGGAGTCGGACACATCTGCCATCCGCAGGGCGACCCGCAGGTTGGTGTTGGCCCGGAGGTTGTCCTTGATCACACCTGCCGGTCGCTGGGTGGCCATGATCAGGTGGATTCCGAGGGAGCGGCCGCGCTGGGCGATGTCGACGACTCCGTCGACGAACTCGGGTACCTCGCCGGCGAGGGCGGCGAACTCGTCGATCACGAGCACGAGTGCAGGGGGCGTCTCCGGGTCCCGGCGTTTCTCGAGCTCGAGCAGGTCCTTGGCCTTCTTGCGGTTGAACAGGTGCTCGCGGTGGTGGAGTTCGGCTCGAAGGCTGGTGAGCGCTCGGCGCACGAGGTGAGGGCTGAGGTCGGTGACGAGTCCTACACAGTGCGGCAGCTCGACGCAGTCGGCGAATGCCGACCCTCCCTTGTAGTCGACGAACAGGAAGGTCACGCGGTCCGGACTGTACTCGGCCGCCATGCCGAGGACCCAGGCCTGGAGGAACTCCGACTTTCCTGAACCGGTGGTTCCGCCGACGAGGGCGTGGGGACCCTGGGTGCGCAGGTCAAGCGACATGGCATCCGGGCTGGCCTGCCCGATGTAGGCCTTGAGCGTTCCCGCACGCTTCAGCCGACCAAGCTGTGCACCCGAACGGTCGACGATTGAGTTGTTCTGAGCCCAGCGTTCGATCGCTGCGCCTGGCTGAGAGGCCATGTCGGTACCCACGAGTTTGAGAAGCGACACGCTCCTCGGGAGGTCGCTCGAGTCTGCGGTGACCGTGCTCGAGTCGACGACGGGTGCAAGGCGCTTCGCGAAGAGGTGCGCGTACGCATTCGACACACCCTCCACCTTGACGTCGGTGTAGTCCTCCCCCGCTCGCACGTAACCGACACGCGCGGCGTCCATCCCCGCTGTGGCGTCGATGAACGTGCGGCACGCCGCCGGCAGCGACTCGACGGTGGGGCCGACGAAGATCGTGTAGATCCCGGCGTCCGGTCCCCGCTCGATCACCTGGGTGAGGCGCGGTCGATCGATCGGAGCATCGCTCGAGACGATGAGGAGCAGGGCGACGTCGCCTTCGAGGGCGCCGACTGCCGCGCCGGTCTCGCCGACTCGTGAGCCGAGTACCATCGACGACTCTGAATCGCGAAGGGGTCCCAGCCTGCTCGGAGTTCCGGAGAGCCGGCCGAGGATGGCTTCTTCGAGGCCGTTGAGGAGCGCCGTTCCGGCAGACTGGCTGTCTGCCAGCGACATCTCAGCAAACGGTGATTTCGGGCTTGTCGTGTGCGGCAGCCATTTCATCCACTCGAGCTCGTTGGTCCAGGACGGGTCGACGATGGCTGCCGTCACCAGTTCGTTCGGCGCGTGGAGACCGAACAACTGCACACCGATTCCCCGCAGGATGTCTGCGGCGACCTCCCGTGACCCGGCGATGCCGATGGCACCCGCGCTGGGCAGCAACTCGACCACGGGCACGTCGTCGACCCATTCGTAACTCGACGTGAGTTCATCCACGCGTTGCGAGTACTCGGGGATCCCGTTGTTGTTCCCGCCGTCTGAGACGGTGTTCCTAGATCGGGCGCGGCCGACGCCGAGGCGGATCGAGAGGAAGTTCCAGTGCTCGGGACGCCGTGTCCACAGCATCCCGCCGAGTCGCATCGCCGCTTCGTAGACCGTCGCGACGGCGGGGGCTTCGGCGTGCCTGCGGTCCCGTTCGATGGCGACCTGGCCGACGAGGTCGTCTTCGAGCTTCTCGATCTGCTGCTCGAAGGTGTCGATCTCCCGTTTGAGCTTCTTGCCGCTCTGGGTGCGCTGCCCGACGAAGTTTCCCAGCATCATGAGCGGGGACATGAACACCATGAGCAGGGCAGCGGGCCGGTCGAAGATGAAGAACATGGCGACGCCGAGCATGGCTGGTGCGACGACCATCGGCCACGGGAACACCCGGGGATCCGCCTCGGCCGGCACCTTAGGGTGCGGGTATTCGACGCCGGGGTAACGCACTTCGACGCGCGGAGACCGGTTGAACATCAGTCCGCCGCCCCGTTCGAGAACGATGTCCCCTCCGGCAACCGATGACCCGACCGGGGTGATGCTGATCTCGCTGTCACCGAGAATGATGCGCTGCCCAGGGATGACTTTCACACGCTGCACGAGACCACCGTCGACGAGGACACCGTTCGCGGAGTTGAGATCGACGAGCTCGAGCCCGCCGGTCACCTCGAGCCTGGCGTGACGTTTCGAGACCAGGGGGTCGTTGAGCACGATGTCGGCGTCGGCGCCGCGGCCGAGCGTGCTGTGCCCCTGCGGCACGTGGAAGTCTTTACCTGCATCGGGTCCGGAATGCACGCGGACGACAGCGGCCACCGGGCTCGCCTCAAGGTCCTGCGGGGTACGCAGCGCGTTCGACGTCCCGAGGGAAATCACGGACGCCTGGAAGCCGGAGCCCAGTGGCGCCTCACCGATGAGCACGTCGGGGTGCAGCGGAACGAGGTCACTGGACGTGGGCGGCGCGACCGACAGGGTGAGGACCGAGAGGCCGTCCTTCGACAGGTGAGCGGTGAGCGGATCCGTCTCGGCGATCGATCGCGCGATGTCCTGCACCGTCGCGGTCGAGTCCGCCGTGATGATGATGTCGACCGACGAGCCGGCCTGCCGCAGGAGCGTGAGCTTGACCTTCATGGAAGTTCCTTCGTGGGTAGCTGTCGGCAGGGAGGGGTCATGCGGCGCTGGACCCGACCTCGACGGAGAATCGGCGTCCGCCGATCAGAACAGAGGAGCCGGGGACGAGGTACTCTCGTTGTCCGGCGGTGAGCTCCAGCGGTTCGCCGGACGGCGGGATCACCGTGGTGCCGTTGCTTGAGTTGCGGTCTGAGATCCAGAACCCGCGGTCGTCGAAGCCGAAACTCGCGTGCGTCTTGGAGATCTGCAGGGTGGAATCCGGAACCGGAATCACGTATTGCACCGTCTCACCCGGGCGGGGCTCGGGGTTGCGGCCGAGGAGCCCGGTCCCGTGCACATGGATCACGGCTCCGTCGTCGAAACGGAGAAAAGCTGACGGAGCCAGGCCGACCGCTTCGGACGTTGGCTGCTGCACGGGCTCCTGCCGGGGCAGCGGAGGTGCTGATGCGTCAGGCGGGACAGGGGCGGATGCCGTCGCCGGAGCGGACGGGACGTCGCCTGCCGCTGTGCCGTTTCCGATGGCGGGCGGGTCCCACGGTTCGAGGGGACCGGGTGTGTCCAGAGGGGCGTGCGCGGCGATGACTCCCGAGCTCGACCGCGCACTGGGCACGAACTCGACGTCTGACGCATGGCCGGCGCGGGTGGCCAGCGACGGAAGCACGATCTGCTCGACGGCGGGCCCGGCGCTCGCTGCTTTTCGGGCAAGGCGGAGGGCTTTCGCGTCGGTGGGGTCGAGGCCTGTGCGGACATCGACCATCCAGACGGTGAACATCCGGTCGTGCCAGCCCCGTCCTCGGCGCTGCGGGTCCCAGATCGGAGAGAGCAGGAAGACGATGACACCGAGAAAGGGCACGATGACGGCAGACAGGTACATCACGACGGCGCGGGCGACGATTCGCCAGAACCCGGGTTTTGCGAAGGTCGACGCGCGGACGGTCCGCAGTCCGAAGATCATCTTGCCGAAGGTCACCCCGCGGATGCCGTGGAGGATCAGTTGCACGAGGCCGAGGACGAAAAGCAGCGACTGGGTGACGACGTAGAACAGGAGCGCGGTGCCGAAGTTGTCGCTGCGAGCGAGCGTCGTGGGTGTGACATCACCGGCCTGCAATTCGGCCAGCAACGGAAGGGCGCCGATCAGACCGGTCGCAGCGATGACGCCCCAGATAACCGCGTCGACCGCGAACGCTAGGGAGCGACGCAGACGGGGTGCTGCAACGAGGCCGACGGCCGTCGCATACTCCGGGTCAGGCCGCCCGTCGGGAAGAAAGCCGATCTCCGGCGCTTCGGACGCCACTGCAGGGGTGACGGTCACGGTCGCTCCTCGGGTCATGCCCCACGTTCCTGCAGGGCCACAGGCAATCCCGGCCGAACCCGACCGGTTGTCGATGGTGGGGCATCCTGCCCGGCCATCAGCTTAGCCAACGGGGTGCGAGCCTGCCCCGGGGAGAACTACCCATCTCCGGGGCACGTCGTCACCACGTCAGGAGACGACGGGACCCTGGTCGAGGATGCGCTCGTACTCGTTCCTGGCCTCGACGTTGCGTTCCTTGACCTTGCGACCCCGTGCGGCGATCCAGGCGCCGAACCAGATGGGAACCTCGCGGCCGATGACGAATGCGACGACGGCTGCGGGCGAGAACAGGGCGTTCTGGACCACTCCGGCGACCTCGCTCGGGGTGATGCGTGAGGCCTGCTCGATGAGCACTCCACCGAGGTAGGAGCCGTAGACGATCGCGGCGACCACGAAGCCACCGAGAACGTATGCCCACCAGCCACCGCGGTTCACCACGGCGACGACGAGGACCATGCCGACGAAGAAGAAGATCACCGGAATCCAGAACGGGGCCTTGACGACGACGTCGTTGACGACGTCGACCGACCCGTTGTTGGCGACGAGCAGCAGCGCGAGGACGACCGCGTAGATCGCTGCGAAGACGACGGTGGCGAGGAGCGAGACGAGGATGCCGAATCCGCGGTTGCCCTTGGCCTTGGGCTCGCTCGGTGCCTGTACGTAGACCGGCTGGCGCACGGGGGCGGGTTCGACGCGGTCGTAGTTCGCGGGCGTCGGCGCGACCGGAGCGGTCGAGTCGGTGTACACGGGAGCAACGGCGGTGTCGCCGGCATGCTCGGACTCTTCAGCGCGCACCTGGTCTGCATGCAGGTCTGCCTGGGTGAGAACCGTGGGCTCGGACGACGACAGGACGTGGGTGTCGGCCTGCTCGGCGTAAGCGTGGTCGGCAACCTCGGGAGTGTGGTGGTGAGCGGTTGCTGAGGAGCTTTCAGCACCGGCGTCCGAAACGGGAGACTGGTCGACGGGGGTGTCGAGCACGGCGGTGTCGCCGGGGGCTGCGTCGTTGCTCGCGGTCTCTTCCGGACGCGAGTCACGGAAGGCATCCGGGTCGAACTCGTCTGAGGTCGCCTCGGGCGTGGCCTGCGGGTCGGCCGTCGTGTCGGAGGGCACAGCCTCCGGGGTGGTTCCGTCGCTGGGCTTGCCCGGATCGGGGGTGGTGTTGCTCATGGTGACACTCCTCGTCGATCGGGGCCTGATCTGCCCCGTGGGAGTCACTGTACCGGCGGATGAGCGCATTTCCGCGGAACCGCGCGGGTCGTCTGCGCAGGCCGATTCAATCCAGCGGCGAGAGGATGCGGTGGAGGAACTGCTTCGTCCGCTCCTGTTTCGGCGCGGTGAAGATGTCTTTCGGAGCGCCGCGTTCGACGATGACGCCGCCGTCCATGAAGAGGACCTCGTCGGCGACCTGTCTGGCGAAGGCGAGTTCGTGGGTGACGACGACCATCGTCCAGCCCTCGTCTGCGAGTTCCTTCATCACGGCGAGCACATCGCCCACGAGCTCCGGGTCGAGCGCACTGGTCGGTTCGTCGAAGAGCAGGAGCTGCGGTTTGAGTGCGAGGGCGCGAACGATCCCCACCCGCTGCGCCTGGCCTCCGGAGAGCTGGAACGGGTAGACGTCACGCTTCTCGGCGAGACCGACACGTTCGAGCAGAGCGACGGCTTCTTCTGTCGCCACCGTCTTCGATACCCCTTGGACCTGCACAGGGCCCTCGATGATGTTCTCCAGTACGGTCATGTGGGGAAACAGGTTGTAGTGCTGGAACACCATGGCCGTGCGATCTCGGAGCGTGAGGATGTCTTTCTTCGGCGGCTTGGCCGAGTAGTCGACACGGATGCCGTCTGTCGACGTGACGATGCCGGCATCCGGAATCTCGAGACCGTTGATCGACCGCAGAACGGTTGTCTTGCCTGAGCCTGACGGCCCGATGAGCACGAGGACCTTGCCGCGGCGGACGGCGAGGTCGATGCCCTTGAGCACCTCGTTGTCGCCGAAGGATTTGTGCAGCCCTGTGACGGTCAGGAGGGCATCAGGGGCGGTGCGGTCAGTGGGCGACATAGCGGTCCAGTCTCTTTTCGAGAACGTTCTGCCCCGAGGAGAGTACCAGGCAGATCAGCCAGTAGATCAGGGCGGCCTCGAGGTAGACCAACATGAACTCGCTGCTGAACGCAGCGATCTTCTGCGCCTGTTTGAACATCTCGGTGACGAGGATCAGCGATGCAAGAGAGGTGTCCTTGACGAGGCTGATGAAGGTGTTTGACAGCGGCGGGACCGAGACCCTCGCCGCCTGCGGAAGGATGATCCGCCGGAGAGCCCGCCTGCGTGACATCCCGATCGTGTACGCGGCTTCCCACTGCCCCTGGTGCACAGACAGGATCGCGGCCCGGATGACTTCGGCGGCGTACCCGCCGACGTTGAGCGAGAACGCGATGATCGCGCTCGGCCACGGGTCGAGTTTCACGCCGATCGACGGCAACCCGTAGAAGATCACGAACAGCTGCACGAGCAGTGGGGTGCCGCGGATGATGGAGATGTAGATCCGCGCGATCGCGGAGACGATCGCGTTGCGCGACAGTCTCATCAGCGCCACCAGGAGCGCAATCACGAGCCCGACCGCGAACGAGATCAGCGACAGCGGGATGGTGCCCGTGATGGCCCCGGACAGCAGCGGCCAGAACGAGCTGACGACCAGTTCCCACTCAGTCATGAGGGAAGTATCGCAGGAGCCGAGGCTACTTGCTCACGTCTTCGCCGAAGTACTTTTCAGAGATCTCGGCGAGTGTGCCGTCTTCGCTCAGTTCGGTGAGGGCCTCGTTGATGGCGTCAGCGAGGTCGTCGCTGCCCTTTTTGAGTGCGAACGCGCTCCGCGACGGGTCTTCGGTCTCGGCGACGATCTTGATGCCGGCATCCGGCTTCTGCTTGAGGAAGTCGAGGAAGGTCAGCTTGTCGTTGACGGTGGCGTCGACGCGGCCCTGTTCGAGGAGCTCGACGGCCTGTGCCCAGCCTTCGACGCCTTCGACGGTGGCGCCGGCGGTCTCGGCGACCTCGTACCAATTGCTCGTGAGCGACTGGGCCGTGGTCTTGCCTGCGAGGTCCTCGAGCGAGGTGATGTCGGTGTTGTCCTTGGCGACGATCAGAGCACCGGGCGAGACCGTGTACGGCTCGGTCAGGGTGTACTGCTCTTCGCGCTCGTCATTGATCGAAACCTGGTTGGCGATGATGTCGAAGCGGCCGGCTTCGAGACCGGCGAAAATGCCGTCCCATTGGGTCTCTTCGAACTGCAGCTCGAGGTCGAGCTTTTCGGCGACGGCGGTGACGACGTCGATGTCGTAGCCGGTGAGGTCACCCGCTCCGCCCTCGTGGTAGCTGAAGGGTTTGTAGGTGCCTTCCGTTCCGACGATGAGAACACCGGCTTCGGTGACGCGGTCGAGGGCGCTGTCGGAGTCGGTCGACGCGGTCCCGGAACCTGTGGACGCCGAGCAGGCCGACAGGGTGACGGCGAGGCCGGCGACGGTGGCAGCTGCGGCGAGCTTTGACAGGACGGAACGTGAAGACATGGTGGGTTTCCCTTTCGAAGTGGACCGGAGCATGCAGGTCGATCGGACTCTGCGCGTACTCCGGCAAGCGAGCGTAAGTCGCTGCGCCTGGCGCGCCAAATTCTCGTGACGCGCTGTTACATCGGAGGGGAACGTGCTATTCCTCCCGTTTATGCCCAACAGCTTTGTTTTGTGCCCAACCGCTCAGCTCTGCCCACTGCTCGGCTTCGGAACCACCAGCTCGGTGGAACCAAGGGCTCAGTGGAAGTAGGGTTTGCGGGTCATCCAGGCCGGCGGGATGCTGACCGGTTTACCGTCGACCATGATCATCGTCCACTCGCCAGCGTGCATCTTGCGGTGATCCGACCAGCAGAGAATCACTCCGTTATCGACGGTGGTTGTTCCGCCTTCTGACCACGGGACGACATGGTGGACCTCACAGCCGATGGCGGGGATGCCACACTCGAAGCAGGTGGGTCCGTCACGGGCGATGATCGCCTCGCGTTGTACTCGGTTGAAGGTGCGTTGTCGGGTGCCGAGCGCCGCGACCCCACCACCGGGGTCCAAACCCACGGGTTGGATGATCGCGTCGCAGAGAATCTGCTCGATCGCGGAGTAGGGGATCGGATCAGGGACTCCGACTGTCTGCCCGGTGCCCTGCTTCTTCGCGAGGGTGTCTGCCGAGACGGTGACGAGAACCGTGGGCGCTGCCCCACCGCTGGTGGGCATGTCGCCGGACCGGGCCAGGGAATCGATCATCGCGGCGAACACGTCGGCGCGTTGCTGCCCCGGCGTCCGCGTCTCCTGAAGCTTCGGGGCGCTGCCACCGGCTGTGGTCCACTCGTTGGCCGGGGTGGACTCGCCTGACTCGTCACCGCCTGGTAGACATTGTGGGGCACTGCGCGGCGTGAGGACGGCACCGAGCAGGGCGTGCAGTTTCGCCGCGACGTCGACGGTGAGCTGGCCGCCGAACGCAACCAGATCGTTCTCGACCTTGCGAGAAACCCAGAAGTCCCGGCGCCCGAACGCTGACTCCGCCCGCGGTTCGATGCCGTTGGGGTCGAGGCAGTCTTTCCACAACCGAGCCTGCCCGGCGATCAGATCCGTCGGCACCGCGATCCCGCCCGGCACCGTCTCCCCGGTCGCCTGACCCACCAACGCCACCTCCGCTGTTCCCAGATCATCGACGGATGCCCGCGGCGCGGCCTCTTCCAACGCTTTCGTGATCACTTCTGCCGCCTCGACGCCCAGCAGACCGGCGCTCAGCGCGTCCCTGACCGCGGGATACAAGGCCGGCAACGCTCCGCCGGTGTCTGATACCCGTGCGGCGGTCAACGCCCCGACTCTCAAATACCGATTCGCGGTGCGCGATGAGACCCCGGTGACCTGCTCCAACAGAAACGACGGCCGGGCATAGCCGTGACGCGCTGCGAGCCCTTTCGACCCGAACGCCTTGTCGGAGCGTTTCGCGACCTCGCGGGACCCGGCGACCAGAACGGCTTCAGCCCGTCGGACCAGCCGAGCGGCGTCGGCGATGAGGGTCAACAATTCGTCTGACGACAACCGACCGATACGGTCGAGATGCGCCTCCAGAACCCCCGCCCCGAGTTCCCCCTCGGACGATCCCCGGTCGGGCTCGGGGCCTGCCGGGAAATCATCATTGATCGGGGTGTTCATACGATAAGTGTGCACCCGACCACTGACATCCCACCCCGACAAAGCAGCAGTCGCAATTGCCCATGTGGAACGTCTCAGCGAGGGAAAACACGGGCCGATTCTCGGGTCGTTTCACGGAAACACTCCGCAGGTGACCGCGCTCAGAACCGGCCGATTCCACCTGTTGAACGTGCGCTATCGACGATCACACCTGTTGAACGGGACCTACTCCTTCAACAACACGTAGACGTAGCCGCTGATGGTCGCGGTGAATACCCCGGGCTTGTCTTCGATCGGGGCGATGGTGATGTTCGTTGCCATGAACAGCCGAGGACCATGCTGCAACTCGCTGATGAATGCCCGAGCCGCGTCGCGATCGCCTTCCACCTGCACTTCGACCGGAATCGCTACGAAGTTCTCCGGGGTGATGCGCGGGTCGGTGATCGTGTCAGGGACGTCCGGCGCTTCGGGCTCGGCTGCCGCGTCGGCATCCGGGGCTTCTCCTTCGCTATCGACGGGTTCTTCGACCGGCGCAACCGACGTGGCGGGGGCCGTGTACGGAATGGCCTCCGACACCGTGAGCGACGTCACCTTCGAGTTGCTCGCGGCGGCGAGGGTATCGAGCTGGGTCAGGAACGACGGCAGCTGCCCCTCGGCCGGGATCGAGCCGCGAAGGCCGGCCAGCTGTGTCTTCAGGTCATCGATGGTCTCGAAGTCCTTCTTGAGTTTCACGATCGTGAGCTCGGTGGCTGTGTTCTGCGCTTCGACTGAGATGCGTTGTTCGTCGGTCGATGCCTTCGCTTTCAACTGCGGGTCGACTCCGACGAACCAGCCCAGCGCCAGGATGCCGACCATCACGATTGCCGAGGCGAGAATCCAGATCTTTGTCTTGTCCATGATCAGTCCTCCTCCTTGGCCGTCTGCTCTGATTCAGCATCGTCAGCGGCGTCTTGATTCGCCGCTTTCTCGTCTTCGGGCACGAACCTCTCGGACCAGGCGCCTTCGTTGATGTGCATCGTGACGACCGTTTCGTACAGCTGCACCTCTTCATCGAACTTGATCGAATCGGGGTTCGCGTCCGTGAAACCCGGGAGGGCGCTCAGCGCGACGAGCCAGGCATCCGTATCGGGCAGAGCAGACGTCCAGGCGCCGAAGGTGAGTGTCGCCACGCGCATGCCTTGCAGGGGTGCCTCTGGCTGGGTGTAGTCGGCGAGCGGCGAGGCTCCGTCGATCACGACCTCCATGATCGCGACGTTGGCTGGCAGGCTCGCCTCGATCTTGTCGATGTAGGACTTCCAGTCGACCTCGGTCGCTGCGCCGACGCGCTGGCCGGCTTCGACCGTCGAGAGCTCGTCCTGGACGATTCGGACCTCGGTGTACTTCTGTTGCTCGAGGAGCAGTTCGTTCGTACGGTTCTGCGCAACAGCCAGCTGCGTCTGCGAGGTGAGGGCGAAATAGTAGCTCGCTCCCGTGCCGACGAAGACCAGCAGCACGACTCCGAAGATTCCCCAGATCAGCTTGCGCCGGGTGCGTCGGCCTTTGTGCTCCTGCCGGATCTCGTTCGGGAGAAGGTCAGATCGTGGGGCACCGCCGACGATCAGAATGTCTGTTGTCTTGCTCATGCTGCGCTCCCGAGTGCGAGGCCCAGTGCAACGAGAATGCCCGACTGGTTGGCACGAAGCTCGTCCGGTTTGATCGACTTCGAGATGGCCAGTCCGGCAAAGGGGTCGACCGGAACCACCGGGGTTCGAGTGAGTTCGGCGAGTGCGTCTGGCAAACCGTCGAGGTGGGCTCCCCCGCCGGTGAGGAGAATTCGTTCGACCGGGGCATCCGGTCGTGACGTGCTGAAGTACTCAAGCGTGTTCCGCGCGCTGCCGAGGAGTTCGCTCGTCACCTCGTTGATGATCTCCATCGGACGCTGGTACTGCGGGTCATCGACCCGCGTACGCAGCCCCACTCCACGTTTCAATCCCTCAGCCTGAGCCGTCTCGATCTCGAGCCGCTGGGCGAGGGCCGTTGTCAGGTCATCACCACCGGCCGGGATGATCCGGAGGAACTGCGGAACGCCGTTCGACGCGATCACCACCGTTGTGGCGCTCGCGCCGATGTCGACGATGGCGACGGTTCCGGTCGCGTGACCGTTTCGGAGAAGCACCCGCGAGAGGGCGAACGGGATGAGGTCGACCCCGGTCGTCGTCAGCCCGGATTTTTCGACTGCGCGCACGTTGCCGAGCACTGCTTCCTTGATCGCTGCAATGAGGAGTCCGTGGACCACAGTGCCCGAATCGGTCGTTTCTTCAGAGACGGGATAGAAGTCGAGCATCGCCTCGGTGACCGGCACCGGCAGGAGTTCCTGCACCTGGTACGGCAGGCCTTCGCGAATGCGGGTCTGAGACATCTTCGGCACCGTGAGGTCGCGAGCGAGAACTCGCTGGTTGCCCATGCCGATGACCACATTCTTGGTCTTGAATCCGCCGGTGGACCACAACCGTTTCAGTACCGATGAGACGGTGTTCGGCTCGATCACTTCACCGCGGTTCACCGCGCCGGCGGGCAACGGAAGCTCCGAGTAGCGCAGCAGCGTCGGCTTTGCTTTGTCCGGATCCTTGAGTTCGACGGCCCGGATCGCGACACTGCCGATGTCGATTCCCACAACGCTTGTTGACATGGTGTTTCCCCTTGCTTTCCCGTACCTAAGCCACACCGAGCAGCGAGAGGTAGGAAGTCCATAGTGTGTTGCCGGCGAAGATGCCGACCCAGGCGCCCGCGAGCATCCACGGGCCGAACGGGATGCCGCTCTTGCGGCCCGCCTTTTTCGAGAGCAGAAGGGCGATCGCGTAGATGCCGCCGAGGAAGAACGCGGCGAATGCCCCGACGAGCAGCGCTCCCCAGCCGACGAAGCCGAGGTAGATGCCGAGAACGCCGGCGAGCTTGACGTCGCCGAACCCCATGCCGCCGGGGTAGAGCATCGCCAGCAGGAAATACGCGGCCCACAGCGCGGCCATCCCGACTGCAGCACGAATCAGTGCGTCGATGTCACCGTTCAGGATGCCGGCAGCAGCGAGCAGAACGCCGCCGACGAGATAACTCGGCAGGACGATCGCGTTCGGGAGCTTGTGCGTGTCGAGGTCGATGAGGGCCAGCGAGACGCTGACGCCGGCGAGCCACAGGAACGCGACGAGGATGAGGACGCTCGCTACGGTCTCGCTGGTCGAGCTGACACCGATGATCGAGCCCACGCCGGCGATAGAGCTTGTCGAGACCGCCGGTGCGGCCGCCACCCACCACCAGACCGCAACAACGGCGAAAAACACTCCGACACCGGCCTCGACGAGCGGGTAGCGCGCTGAGATCGGCTCGTGGCACGAACGACACTTGCCCCGAAGTGCCAGCCACGACAGCACCGGGACGTTGTCGTAGGCCTTGATCTCCGAGCCACAGCCCGGGCACGCGCTCGGCGGGGACACGATGGACATGCCGGCGGGCACTCGGTACACGACGACGTTGAGGAACGAGCCGATGAGCAGGCCGAGCACACCGATGAAAGCAGCAAGGACCACAGTGAGGGAAGTGAGTCCAGCGTCCATCAGCCGGCTCCCCCGTTCGCGTTGAAGGCCGCTCCTACGCTGCCGATCTGACTGACTCCGTACGTCGTCGATGTCGGCGACAGGAATTTTGGTGGTGCTGTAACTCGAAGCCTCAGGTCGTAGTTGTACTGCTTGTCGTAGCCGGTGTCGCCCGTTGTCGCCACCGGACCTCTGAACTTTTGTGCAATCGCACCGTTCACCGTCAACGTGCCCCGCTTACTCGACCCTTTGTCGTAGTTCTGGGCCAGGAATGAATGCGCGACCGCGAGGACGGCCGCGTTGATCGTGCGGTTCTTCTCAAGCGCGAATTTCGATTCGGCGCAAACGGATGTCGGATTTCCGCGCCAATCCGTCTGGTATCTGGTGCATTCAATCGGGTTCCACACCCACACAGAGTTTCCGCCGACCAGCCCGAGGATGTCGTTCCCGGCATCCGTGTAAAGCACGTCGTCAACCACATAGACGTAACTCTGCGCAGCGATCGTCATTGCACCTTTGATCGTGCCCTTGACGTAGACATCGCCGCTTCGGCACCCGTAGTGCACCGGGTTCACCGCCGCTGCCGCGACTTCGTTCTTCATCGGATACTGGGAGGTGGCGGCACCAGTCGAGAACACCCATCCGCCCTTGGTCGTATTCGAGTCGCCGTTCGTGCAGACGAAGTTGGATGGATACGTTCCGGGCGCCGTGCGGTTGACATCGCCGATCGTTGTGGGCACATCCTGCACGTACACGAGGTTCTGATCGATGACGTCGATGGTTGCGCCCCCGGCCGACCCGAGCTGACCGGTGTTCGTGCCGGGCTGGCCGCACTGTGCGGGATTTGTACCTGAGGCAGAAGCGGCACCGGCGACGTTCGTGTATTTCGAGTACGGCGATTTGACCGTCATCGTCCCGGTGCTGGACATGGTGATCTGGGTCGGACCGGTATACAGGCAGCCTGGCCGCGGAACGTCCTGAGTCGTCAGATCCGACCTGGTCTCTCGCTTCATTTCCGCGTTGGTTGGCGGCATCGGAAGAGTCTGTCCGGTTTTGGGTGCGCCTGCTTCGAACGTCGGGCTCGAGCAGGCTTTCTCATAATTGGGAGTCCTGTTGTTTGCCGTCGTCACTTCGCCTTTGAACGTTCCGCACAGACTCAGAGTGTCGTTCGAGTGCATCGGCCCGTTGATCTCGTCGTTCGCGGCGAACTGGATCTTCGTACAGCTGTTGGGAACGTCCCAGCTGTAGGTCGGAGTGCAGCTGGCGCCGCCCATGCTGGGGTCGCGAACCTCGAAGTTGGTGAAGTAGAGAAAGTCGATGAACCCCTTCTGTTTGAGGTCAGCAACCACGGTTCTCGTCGAAGTCCCGACCCGACCTGTGGACCGGAGAGTCAGGATGCCGCTCGCTGAATAGCGAGAGTTGTCGACTTCGTAGCGGAATGAGGCTAGGCCATCGCTGCCCGGTACTGTCGCCCAGGTGTCTGCAACTCCGACCCCGAACGCAGGATTTACCGGAGCCGACGGAAGAGCGACGTTGCTCGCGGATGTCGACGAGAAGGTGGATGCCGGGTTGCCGTATTTACTGTACGTACTATCGTTCGCGAGCCGGTTCTGATATTCCTCGACACCGGCGTAAGCAGCGGCAAGCGCTGCGTTCCAGTCCTCACTTGTCTTAGAACTTCGCGCCCCGCTGACGGCTATCGTGATCGCGGTACCGGCGACCATCATCATCACGGCGCCGAGGACGATCACCATGACGAGTGCTGCACCCTCCTCCCCCTTCAGACGAAGGAATCGTGCCACTGAGTATTTCATCCGGTCCTGACCTCTCCCAGATTAGGGAGACCGATCGTGTTGACCAGTTCGATGATCTCGCCGGTCGCTCCACCTTCCGCCTCGACGCGCATCGTGATCGTGATCGACCGGACCTTCGCCAGGTTTGCAGCGGTCAACTTGTTGTCTGTCCCCATCGCCAGCCTATTTCCCAGACTGTCGAGGTACGTGAAGAGCGGAGTGCCGCCCGCTTCGGGGATCAGGAGTGAACCGCTGAGGTTCCGGGATGTGACGGCCACGCCGGTTGGCCAGGTGTAATACCCGTCGGTGACAGAGGCTGTCCACCGGTGCTCGATGAGTTGACGCTTCGCATTGACGGTGAAACCGACTCTGACGGGCACCAGCATCGAACCCGACGAATCGAGCACGGAGTGGATGGTCAGCGATTCCGGTGCAGCCGACACGAACGCGGGCTGCGGAACGATGTTGTTCTTCACCGGCACCGTCGCCCCGTTTCGCACGACCTGGGCCAGCTCGTTCATGGCGTTGGACGCGGTTTTGCTGCTCGCATCGATGCCTTGACTGAGCGCAGCAGCATTGGTGATGCTCATGAGAAGCGATACGACAATGGTCATCACGATCGACAGCAGCAACATCGACACCACGAGTTCCACCATCGTGATCCCTCGTTCTGCGTCTTTCTTGAGTGAAGCCAGACGTGTGCGGAGCGGGATCATGGTGCCACCGCCCGAGGGTCGAGCACGAAGACGCTGGAACCAGTGGCCGGCTGTGCAGATGTCCGCACGGTCACTCGAGTGGTTGTAAGGGCGATCGGCGAACGACCATCGGCGTGCGTGCTGGTGTACAACCTCCACGACCCGAAGGGAAGGCCGACGGTGATGAGGGAGTTCGAGTTGGTCGGAATGATCTGAGCCGCGAACGAATAGGTCGCCGGCTGCGCGCAAGCGGGCTGGCCGGTGGGAGACACGACTGTCGATGTCACCCGTTCTGCGAAAAGGTAACGAGACCCGTTGCTGTCACCTTTGACGGTGACGACGCCAACCGGCACATCGATGTCTGCGCTGGACGGCGGCGTCGCGGCAACGAGGCCGGGAAGCTGACCCGTCCGCGGCGGGACAACACTTTCGTCATCGAGCCAGGCCGTCGGGTCTACGACGGTGCAGGGCTTCGTCGCGGTCTCCACAGCGAAGGCGCCGGTCACCATCTGGTATCCGGCCGGCTGCGGGAACAGGCTCATGGAGGACGAGAGGGAACGCACGACGGGAACACCTCCGCCGAAAATACTGGACTCCACGGTGGTTGGAACTGCAATGGCGTTGGGCAGAGCGGCGGCAGGTGCGGGCGTTGCTACGTATTTGACGTTGTAGGTGGCCGCCGTGTCGTATGCGAAAGCTGCGGCGGTCGACTGGCCAGCCAGCACTGTGACCGACAACGTGGGCGAGGGACTGTGCAGGTTGTCGACGTTTCCGGCCTTGGCGATGGCGACCTTGTACGTGCCGGGTACCACTTTGAGAAGGTAGCTACAGCCGTCGGCGTCGGTTTTCGGAGGCGTCGTGGTGATCGCTCCTCCACTCGCGGTAGCGACCGCGCTGATCGTCACGTCTGGCGTCCCCTGCCCGGACGCCGCCTTGACCGACACGAGAATCGTTCCGGTCGTCGGCTCGTTGATCCGACTACCCGGCGTGAGCAGCGTGTCCGACCGAACATCCGCGCCTGGATTCCCCGCCCATTCCACCTTGACGTTGACGCGCTTGTATTGCAGTGCTCCACCGGCGCTGCTGCAGCTGACGTCCGTTCCAGCGGTGGAGACCCAGGAGGTCGACCGTCGAACGGTGAACGTGGTGCCGTCGACGGTCTTCGTCGTGCTCTTGGTCAGGACCTTGAATACATCCTCGTATGAGCGCACGAGGTCGATCTCGCTTGCAGCGAGGTTGGTCGCAGCGACGCGGGCCCGAGAGCCAGACGTCATTGAGAGCACACTGGTCACCGACACCGAAATACCGGCGGCAATCAGCGCAAAGATCATCATCGCCACGATGAGTTCGATGAGGGTGAGACCGCTGTCGCGTTCGTGATCAGGAAAGCTGGCTCTCATACGTCGCACGGCGGTCACCTCCTTCGGGTCAAACGAACCATGTGCTAAAAGAGTGGGGCGGCGCCCTCCGGCGCCGCCCCACCAACGTTCAGTTCAGCTCGGGAAATATCAGGCGCACTCGCCAGGCTCAACGCCGGCGTCATGCGTCACCCTGAACCACACGTCCGTCTCGCCGCTCTGAGCGTCGATGCAGAAGTCAGTGGGGGTCGAGCCGGCAAAGACAGTCGGAACCTGCCCACCGGTGTAGTTTGCGCTCGCGGTGTAACCCTCATCGGTCAGGGTCGCGAGATCCGGGATCGTTGTAGCGTCCGGGTTGTTTGTGTAGTTCGTTACTACCGCAATCTTCGAGTTGCTGAGGTCAGACTGAACAGCACTATCTTTTGCACTGTTCTGAACACCGATGTAGATCGGGATGGCGATCGCGGCGAGCACGCCGATGATGATCACGACAACCAGGAGCTCGATCAGGGTGAAGCCCTTTTCTTTCTCCTGGATGGCCTTGTAGCGTGCCGCGAGTGCAGCGGTGATGCGAGAAACCATGAGGCTTTCCTTCTGATTGAGGGGTACTGGCTGGGTGCTTCGGGAGAGCCTGAATGGCCTGCCGGTCTCTGACTTTAGGGGAGCCGACTCGCGGGTAAAGACACGCCAACGGGGGTGAAATGAGCATTTCTCGCCCCCAGAGCGGGGGCTGAGCTACATTAAGCTGAGAAAACCTCAGATTATTGCATCAATGTGGCAATGTTGAAGACAGGCAGGTACAGGGCGACGATCATGCCGCCGACCACGATGCCGAGGAAGGCGATGAGCAATGGCTCGATCAGCGAGGTCAGCTGATCCGTCATCGTCTTCACCTCCTGGTCGTAGAAGTCGGCGATCTTGTCGAGCATCTGCTGCAGCGCACCGGAGTCTTCTCCGACGGCAACCATCTGGATGACCATCGGTGGGAAGACGGACTCTTCGGCGAGCGGGGTCGCGATCGATTTTCCCTGCCGTACGGAGTCCTGAACCTTCTTGAGAGCCTCTTCGATGACGTAGTTGCCGGAGGTCTCCCCCACGATCTGCAGCGACTGCAGAATCGGAACGCCGGCCCCGATCATGTCGGCGAAGTTGCGCGAGAAGCGAGCAACCGCGAGCTTCGTCATAAGCATCCCGAAGACCGGCATCTTGAGCTTCAACGGGTCGAGCGCCTTGCGCACTGCGACCGTGTGTTTGTTCTTCTTCCACCAGATCGAGCCGACGATCGATCCAACGACAATCACAGGTCCGAGCCAGATCATCTGCTCAGACAGAGTCACGAGAATCTGGGTGGGGAGAGGCAGGCTCCCGCCCATGCCCTCGAACATGTCTTTGAACACCGGCACGATGAAGATGAGCATGCCGGCGACCGCGAGGACAACCATTCCCACGACGACGATCGGATAGGTCATCGCGCTCTTGATGCTGTTGCGAAGCTCCGACTCTTTTTCGAAGTTCTTGGCAACGGTGTCGAGTGCCTTGTCGAGGAATCCGCCGGTCTCCCCCGCCTTGACCATGTTGATCATGATCGGCGGAAAATCGCGGTCGTGCTTGCGCATCGCTTCAGAAAGCGACATGCCTGTCTCGACGTCGTCTCTCACCGTGACGAGGATCTTGGCCAGCGGCTTCGACTCCGTCTGCTCGGCCAGAATCGACAGCGTGCGCATCAGCGACAGGCCGGCGCTCGTCATGGTCGACATCTGCCGGCTCATGATCGCGAGGTCCTTGAGCGTCACTCCTTTGGAGAACCCGGGAATCGTGATTTCGCGACTCAGCCCCGTGCCGTCCGGGGCAGCATCGATCGAGACCGGCGACAGACCCATCGTGCGAAGTCGAGCGGCAACGGCTGCTTCGCTCGTGGCATCCACCTTGCCCTTGACGATCTTGCCTGCCGCATCACGGCCCTTGTATGCGTACCCGACTGTGGTGGCCATCTATCGCTCCAGTTTCGCCGAGTACGAATCTCCAAAATCGATTCCGGATGCCTGCATGGCGCGCGTGGACTGCTCGGTCGGCGACTGCGTACCGTGCAGCATGCGCTGGAAGCCCTCAGGATCGTGCGCCTTGGCCTCCGCGGCCTGGCGGGTCACCCGGCCGCTGTTCACGAGCTCAGCGAGGTGCTGGTCCATCGTGTGCATGCCGAGTTCCTTACCCGCCTGCATCGCAGAGAGGATCTGGTAGGTCTTGCCCTCGCGGATGAGGTTCGACAGCGCGGGGGTGATCACCATGACCTCCGTCGCAACGACCCGGCCCGAGCCACTGGCCTTGGGAACGAGGGTCTGGCTGACCACACCCTGCAACGTTCCGGCGAGCTGCGTGCGCACCTGGTCCTGCTGGTGAGACGGGAACACGTCGATGACACGGTCGATCGTCTGCGCGGCATCCTGCGTGTGCAGTGTCGCGAACACGAGGTGGCCGGTCTCAGCCGCTGTCAACGCCACCGAGATCGTCTCGAGGTCCCTGAGCTCACCGATGAGGATGACGTCGGGGTCCTGCCGCAGCACGTGCTTGAGCGCATTGGCGAAGCTGTGCGTGTCAGCCCCGACCTCACGCTGGTTGACGATCGACTTCTGGTTCTTGTGCATGAACTCGATCGGGTCTTCGACCGTCACGATGTGGTCGGCCCGCGTGCGGTTCACGAGGTCGATCAGGCCGGCCAGGGTGGTCGACTTTCCGGAACCGGTCGGCCCGGTGACGAGCACGAGTCCACGCGGCAGCGCCGCGAATCGGCTCACCGAGTCGGGCACACCGAGGTCGCTCAGCCGCTTGATCTCGGTCGGGATGAGGCGGAACGCCGCCCCGATCGCACCGCGCTGGAGGTAGTAGTTGACGCGGAAGCGACTCTCCTCCGTCAGCGTGTGCGCGAAGTCGAGTTCGAGGTGCTCCTCGAACATGCCGAGCTGTTTCTCGTTGGCGATGGCTCGAAGCTCGGCGTTGATCTTGTCGCGCGACCAGGGGCGGGCACCGTCGATCGCTTTCAGCCCGCCGTTCACGCGGATCATCGGCGGAGCATCCGCTGTCACGTGAAGGTCGGATGCGTTGAGGCGCACGACCGTGTGCAGCGCCTCGGCGAGAGTCACATCATGAAGCGGCGTGGGCTCCGGCTCGGCCTGCCCGTAGCTGGAGCGACCGGCCGCAGCCGCGGCATCCTGTTGCTGCCGGTTCAGTTCGCTGCGGCTCAGCGGCTGCTCGGTCGGTGCCTGCTCGGTCGGTGCCTGCTCGGTCGGTGCCGAGTACGACGAAGCTGGCGCGGTGTATGCAGGCGGAGCAGCGTAGGCGGGCGGAGCCGGAGCAACGGCGGGCGCTTCCGTCGGGGCCAGGTAGGTCGGCAGCGCAGGCTCGCTGAAGCTGCTCCGGCGGTACGCCGGCTCGGCTACGGGGGCTTGAGGCGCTGCGGTCGCGTCGAACCCTGACGGCACGACGGGCTCTGCCTGCCGCTGAGTCCAGGCCTCGGCGCGCGGCTCGGCAACGGGTTCCCCGCGCCTGGCCGGCTCGAGACCGGCGGAGAAGGTGGATGCTTCGAGGTCGGGGAGCGCCGCAGACGCATCGGCTCGGCTCCGGCGGCGGATACCCGGGGTCCAGCCGTCGACACTCGCTCCAGGCGGCAGGATCGGGATCTCGTAGATTGGGTCGCTCAAGCGTCACTCCCTCTGTGTGCTTTTTGCTGTCTGTGCAGGTATTGCGTGTGGTGCTGGGTGTTACGGATTGCGGTATTGCGAGTTGGAGAACTGTGTGGCACTAGACGACGACCCGGAGGATCTCTTCCAGCGAGGTGAGCCCCATGGTCGCCTTGGTGAACCCGTCCTCGCGGAGCGTGAGCATGCCCTGCTCGCGGGCGACCCGGCCGATCTCGGCGCTCGACTTGCGTGCAACGGCCAGGCGTTCGATCTCTTCGGTCACGGTCATGACCTCGTGGAGCGCGAGCCGTCCGCGGTAGCCGGTGTTGGAGCATTGCTGGCAGCCGACCGGCCGGAACAGTCCCGGCATCCGCCTGCTGATCTCCACCTGCGGAAAACGGAGCCGCGCCAGGTCCTCCTGCGAGTACTCCGCAGGTGCCTTGCAGCGGTCGCAGAGCCGTCGAGCGAGGCGCTGGGCCACGACACAGTCGAGGGCAGAACCCACGAGGAACGGCTCGATGTCCATCTCGGTCAGCCGCACAACGGCGCTCGGAGCGTCATTGGTGTGCAGCGTGGACAACACGAGGTGACCGGTGAGCGACGCTTCGATGGCGATCTGCGCGGTCTCGTGGTCACGGATCTCACCGAGCAGAACGACATCCGGGTCTGACCGCAGAATCGAGCGCAAGGCACTCGCGAAGGTGAGCCCCGCCTTCGGGTTCACCTGCACCTGGTTGATGCCCTTCATGCGGTACTCGACCGGGTCCTCGACGGTGATCACATTGATCTCGGGTCGCGCCACCGAGTTGAGTGTCGTGTACAGCGTGGTGGATTTGCCCGACCCGGTCGGGCCGGTGACGAGGATCATGCCGTACGGCTTCGTGTACGAGGCCTTGTACGCCTCGAAGTTGCGGTCGAGCAGCTGCAGGTCGCGCAGGTCGAGACTCGTGTTCGAGTTGTCGAGAATACGCATGACGACTTTCTCGCCCCACACCGTCGGCAGCGTGGCAACACGAAGGTCGATCTTGCGCCCGCCGTGCATGACCGACATGCGGCCGTCCTGCGGTTTACGTCGCTCGGCGATGTCGATCTCGCTCATGATCTTGAGCCGGGAGATGACACCGTTCTGAATGCTCTTCGGCGCGCTCTGCATCTCGTGCAGCACCCCGTCGATGCGGTACCGCACCCGGAGCTCGTACTCGCCCGGCTCGATGTGGATATCGGAGGCGTTGTCCTGGATCGCCTGTGACACGAGCAGGTTGACGAACCGCACGATCGGGGCTTCGTCGTCGTGCGCATCGCCGATGGCGAGGTCGGACTCCTGGGGCGCGTTCTCTTCTTCGAGCGTTGTCGTGAGGTCGCTGAGCTCACCGTCGGCACGGAGGTAGCGGTCGATGGCGGCGAGGAGGTCGGCGCGTTCGGCGAGCACCGGTTGGACCTGCAGGTGGGTGGCAGCCCTCACGTCATCGATGGCGAACACGTTGCCCGGGTCGACCATGGCGAGCCTGAGCACTTTGTCGTCGAGACCGATCGGCAGCACGTCGTGGCGTCGGCAGAGCACAGAGGGCACGAGGGTGACGGCGGTGCGGTCGACCGGATACTCAAGCAGTTCGACGAAGCCGATGCCGGCCTGGGTGGCCCGGGCCCGCGCCAACTGAACGGGTGTCACGAGCCCCTGAGTGACGAGGCCGGTGATGGCCGACTCGTCGTCCGCCTGGTTCCTCGACACTCTCTCGAGTTGATCGAACGGCAGAATGCCCTGAAGAATCAGGGTTTCCATAATGGATGCCATCTCGATCACCTCCGGGTACGGGCAGCCTTGCAAAACTATCTGCGAGGCCTTCGAACGGCACAGTCCCCCGTTGGGGATTCCGCTCCCCCCTTTCGCGTCACCCGGATGCGCGGTGTCGGGTCGAGAGAGTCGGCGTCAGCCCCAGAGCGCTTCGATCATGTTCTCGGTGTACCCGCGTACCGGTGCATTGAGCCAGAACGTCGACAGCCAGACGTCATCACGGAGAAAATGCGTCTCACCGAGCAGATTGCCCTCGGTCTCCTCGCGGGTGACACAACGGGTGCCCTCCTGCTGCTCGGTGCAGTCGAAGTCACCGTTCTCGAGAATCGCGATCGCCTCGGCGGACTGCTCGGCGGTCACCTTCGCCACGGCGGTGACGATGCCGGTACCGCTGGCACCGCCCCACGTGCACTGCAGAAAGTTCGTCGACCGAAGAAGCTCTTCGAGTTCGTCGGTGTTCGAGAAGTTCGGATCGGTCATGGTCGGGTCGTTGAGCGGCGGATAGTCCGACTGCAGCCCTTCGAACATCTGCGGCAGGTACATCTGCTCGCAGTCGGCGGGGATCACGATTCCGACGGGCTGTGCGCCGCCCTCGGTCGACGGGGTCGGCCGTGGGGCGCTTGCCTCAGCTGACGGGGTCGACGGGTCATCGGGGGTCGCGGTTCCACCACAGCCCGAGAGAAGAGCGGCGGTGAGCGCGGCAGCGGTTCCGAGCAGGCCGAGCCGTGCCCGGCTGCGCCGAGCGGTCGTGCGAGACGTGGTGACTCCCATGACTCCCCCGTTTCAGAACTTCGTGTGTCTTTTGACAACATAGTGTCGCCACGGAAGCCTACCGGCGCGCGATCAGAACGAGAAAGCGGGCGCGGGATGCGGTCGCGTAACGATCGAACGGATGCCGTGATGCGGCATCCGTTCGTCGGCGACCGTCAGCCTTCTGTAGATCCCCAGAGAGTGTCGATGATGTCGTCGTTGTATCCGACGATGTCGATGTTGGCCCAGAATGCGGCGATCCAGATGTTGTCGCGGAAGAAGTGTTCTTCGCCGAAGACCGGACGCCCGTTGTCGGGGTTCGTGCCGAGGACGATCGAGCATGCCGTTCCTTGTCGGTGCACCACGCAGTCGTAGCCCTCCTCCTCGAGCAGGAGGATGACGCGCCCGGACTCCGCAGCCGTGACGTCGGCGATCGAGCTGAGAATGCCCTCTTCTCCGGCAACAGCCCAGGTGCACCTCAGCTGCGGCAACCCAGCCCGCAGCTCTTCGACGGCCGCGTAGTCCGTGATTCGGGAGTCTGCAACGGACTCATGGTTGAGTGGGTTCCAGACGGATTCC
Source organism: Mycetocola sp. CAN_C7 (assembly GCF_015752285.1). Lineage (NCBI taxonomy): Bacteria > Bacillati > Actinomycetota > Actinomycetes > Micrococcales > Microbacteriaceae > Mycetocola > Mycetocola sp. CAN_C7. The sequence goes on along the minus strand of NZ_JADOUY010000004.1, from coordinate 45,303 downwards.
GACCGAAGGGCGAAGTATTCCGGACTGAACGCGTCCTCGCACTCGTCGGGAAGCGCGATTGCCGCTGGAACCGTCGTGGCTGACGGCGACGGCGCGGCAGACGGAGCCGCTGATTCCGTCGGCGACGGTGACGACGATGCAACGGGCTCAGCGCCGGCACCGCGCGTCGCGAAGAACACTGCGACCGCTGCGGTCACCACGGCCAGAACGACGGCCACGATGATGAAGAAGGTGCGGCTGCGGCGAGACGAACCGGCGGGGCGTGTGGGTGGGCCTGCTGCGGTCATCGCGCGCCTTCTGTCGGAGGATTCGACGCAACACTAGCGCTAGGGGACAACCAAACATCGCAGGTCAGGTCACAATTACGTATCGCCTGCTCCGCAAAAAAGGCCCCGGCTCAATGCCGGGGCCTTTCTCGTCAGTTCAGTACAGGATTAGTTGTACGTCCCCGGGGTGAAATCGTCGTTCGAGAAGGTGTCGAAGTCGACGAAACCCAGATCGGACTCGTCGAACACACCGTCCGTTGCGAAGATGCGGTTCGGGTAACGCTCAGCCTTGGCTTCTTCCGTCGCCTCGACGGTGACGTTGCGGTACTTGCCGAGGCCGGTACCTGCCGGGATGAGCTTTCCGATGATGACGTTCTCCTTGAGGCCGAGAAGCGGGTCGCTCTTGCCCTCCATGGCGGCCTGCGTGAGAACGCGGGTCGTCTCCTGGAACGAGGCGGCAGACAGCCACGACTCGGTCGCAAGAGAAGCCTTGGTGATACCCATGACTTCCTGGCGGGCGGATGCGGTCTTCTTGCCTTCGGTGAGCGCAGCGCGGTTCAGCTCGTTGTACTTCATCCGGTCGACGAGCTCACCGGGAAGAAGTCCGGTATCACCGTGGTCGACGACAGTCACCTTGCGGAGCATCTGACGAACGATGACCTCGATGTGCTTGTCGTGGATCGGCACACCCTGCGAGCGGTAGACGCCCTGGACGCCACCGACGAGGTGCTTCTGCACTTCGCGCACACCGAGAACCCGGAGAACTTCCTTCGGGTCGACGGCACCGAGGTGCAGCGGCTGACCGAGCTCGACGTGCTGCCCGTCCTCGATGAGGAGGGTCGCACGCTTGAGCACCGGGTAGATCACTGCCTCGTCGCCGTTGTCCGGCGTGAGGATGATCTTGCGGCTGCGGTCGGTGTCTTCGATGGTGACACGTCCAGCAGCTTCCGCGATCGGCGTCGCACCCTTGGGGGTACGGGCCTCGAAGAGCTCCTGCACACGGGGAAGACCCTGCGTGATGTCATCAGCGGATGCCGAACCACCGGTGTGGAAGGTACGCATCGTGAGCTGGGTTCCCGGCTCACCGATCGACTGGGCCGCGATGATGCCGACGGCCTCTCCGATGTCGACGAGCTTTCCGGTGGCGAGTGAACGGCCGTAGCAGGCTGCACACACACCGACGGCGGACTCACAGGTCAGGACCGAGCGCACCTTGATGCTCTCGACACCGGCCTCGACGAGCTTGTCGATGAGAACGTCTCCGACGTCCGAACCGGCCTCCGCAACCACGGTGCCCTTCGGGTCGATGGCGTCAGCGGCGAGTGAACGGGCGAACACGGAGTTCTCCACGTTCGCGTCACGAACAAGCGTTCCGGTGGAGTCGACAGCAGCGATCGCGAGCTCGAGGCCCTTGGTCGTTCCACAGTCGTCTTCACGGATGATGACATCCTGCGAGACGTCGACGAGACGACGCGTGAGGTACCCGGAGTCTGCGGTACGCAGTGCCGTGTCAGCCAGTCCCTTACGAGCACCGTGGGTTGCGATGAAGTACTCAGCAACACTCAGGCCCTCGCGGTAGGACGAGATGATCGGGCGAGGGATGATCTCACCCTTCGGGTTGTTCACCAGGCCTCGCATACCCGCAATGTTGCGGATCTGCAGCCAGTTACCACGAGCACCCGATGTCACCATGCGGTTGATCGTGTTGTCCTCGGGGAAGTTCGCCCGCATGGCCTCTGCAACCTTTTCGGTTGCTTCGGTCCAGATCTTGATGAGCTCCTGGCGACGTTCGGCGTCGGTGGTCAGACCCTTGTCGAACTGACCCTGGACCTTCGCTGCCAGCTTCTCGTAGCCCTGGACGATCTCGCGCTTGTTCGGCGGGGTGAGAACGTCGCTCAGTGCGACGGTGACGCCGGAGCGGGTTGCCCAGTGGAAGCCGGCATCCTTGATGTTGTCGAGCGTTGCCGCGACAACCGTCTTCGGGTACCGCTCAGCGAGGTCGTTGACGATCGCTGAGAGCTTGCCCTTGTCAGCGACGTCCTCGACGTACGGGTAGTCCGCCGGAAGCGCCTCGTTGAAGATGGCGCGACCGAGGGTCGTCTGAACGAGGGCGACTCCACTGCCTTCATAGCCTTCGGGGGCGAGGCCCTTACCGAAGGTGATGTCGTGCAGGCGGATCCGCACCTTGGCGTTGAGGTCGAGCGACTTCTGGTCGAACGCGAGAATTGCTTCCGCGATCGAGGAGAAGGCACGGCCTTCGCCCTCGACACCATCCTTGAGGGTAGTGAGGTGGTGCAGGCCGATGATCATGTCCTGCGTTGGCAGGGTGACCGGGCGACCGTCAGACGGCTTGAGGATGTTGTTCGAGGCCAGCATCAGGATGCGGGCTTCGGCCTGGGCCTCAACAGACAGCGGCAGGTGCACAGCCATCTGGTCGCCGTCGAAGTCGGCGTTGAACGCAGCACAGACGAGGGGGTGAAGCTGGATGGCCTTACCCTCGACGAGCTGAGGTTCGAATGCCTGGATTCCGAGGCGGTGCAGCGTTGGTGCACGGTTCAGCATGACCGGACGCTCGCGGATGATCTCTTCGAGAACGTCCCAGACCTCGGGGCGGCTGCGCTCGACCATACGCTTTGCGGCCTTGATGTTCTGAGCGTGGCTCAGGTCGATCAGTCGCTTGATAACGAACGGCTTGAACAGCTCGAGAGCCATCTGCTTGGGCAGACCACACTGGTGCAGCTTCAGCTGAGGACCGACGATGATGACCGAACGACCCGAGTAGTCGACGCGCTTTCCGAGCAGGTTCTGACGGAAGCGACCCTGCTTTCCCTTGAGCATGTCGCTCAGGGACTTGAGGGCACGGTTGCCGGTACCGGTGACCGGACGACCACGGCGACCGTTGTCGAACAGTGCGTCGACGGCCTCCTGAAGCATGCGCTTCTCGTTGTTGACGATGATCTCGGGGGCACCGAGGTCAAGCAGTCGACGCAGACGGTTGTTGCGGTTGATCACACGACGGTACAGGTCGTTGAGGTCGGAGGTCGCGAAGCGGCCACCGTCGAGCTGAACCATCGGGCGCAGCTCAGGCGGGATCACCGGGACGACGTCGAGGACCATGGCGGCCGGCGAGTTGCCGGTCGACAGGAACGAGTTCACGACACGGAGACGCTTGATGGCGCGGATCTTCTTCTGACCCTTGCCCTCGGCGATCTGCGTGTGCAGGAGTTCGCTCTCGGCGGCCAGGTCGAAGCTCAGCAGACGCTTCTTGATGGCCTCTGCACCCATGAACGCCTCGAAGTACAGGCCGAAACGGTCCTGCAGTTCGTGGAAGACGGCATCCTCAGGCTTGAGGTCGCCGACCTTGAGCCCACGGAAGTCGTCCCAGACGCGCTCGAGGTGAGCGATCTGCTCGTCGTACGACTTGCGGGCCTGGCTCATCTCCTTCTCAGCGGCGTCCTTGGTGCGACGCTTCTGGTCAGCCTTGGCGCCTTCTGCCTCGAGGGCAGCGAGGTCGTCTTCGAGCTTCTTCAGACGGTCGGCGATGCGGGAGTCCCGCTGGTCGCCGAGGGTCTTGATCTCGAGGCGGATCTCGTTCTCGAGTCCTGGCATGTCCTGGTGACGAGCATCCTCGTCAACGGAGATGACCATGTATGCAGCGAAGTAGATGACCTTTTCAAGGTCTTTCGGAGCCATGTCGAGCAGGTAGCCCAAGCGCGACGGGACGCCCTTGAAGTACCAGATGTGGGTGACGGGCGCTGCCAGTTCGATGTGGCCCATGCGCTCGCGACGGACGGAGGACTTGGTGACCTCCACGCCACAGCGCTCACAAACGATGCCCTTGAAGCGCACACGCTTGTACTTGCCACAGGAGCATTCCCAGTCACGGCTCGGGCCGAAGATCTGTTCGCCGAACAGACCGTCCTTCTCGGGCTTCAGGGTGCGGTAGTTGATGGTCTCGGGCTTCTTGACCTCACCATACGACCAACGACGGATGTCGTCAGCGGTAGCCAGGCCAATGCGAAGCTCGTCAAAAGTTGTTACGTCGAGCAATTTCTCTCCTAAAGAAAGGTCTCTGAAATCTTCTGTTGGCCAGGCTTAGATCTCGTCGATTGACGAGGACTCGAACCTGGAGGAAATGTTGATTCCGAGTTCTTCCGCAGCGCGGAAGGCGTCGTCGTCGGTGTCTTTCAGGCTGACCGCGGTGCCGTCGGCAGACAGCACTTCCACGTTCAGGCAGAGCGACTGCATTTCCTTGATCAGAACCTTGAAGGACTCGGGGATACCGGGCTCCTGGATGTTCTCACCCTTGACGATGGCCTCGTACACCTTCACGCGGCCGAGGATGTCGTCGCTCTTGATGGTGAGGAGTTCCTGGAGCGCGTATGCCGCGCCGTAAGCCTCGAGGGCCCACACTTCCATCTCACCGAAGCGCTGGCCACCGAACTGTGCCTTACCACCCAGCGGCTGCTGGGTGATCATCGAGTACGGTCCTGTCGAACGAGCGTGGATCTTGTCGTCGACGAGGTGGTGCAGCTTGAGGATGTACATGTAACCGACCGAGATCGGCATCGGGAACGGCTCACCGGAGCGGCCGTCGAACAGGTTGGCCTTTCCGCTGGAGCCGATGAGACGGTCGCCGTCACGGGTGACGGTGGTCGAGTCGAGAAGACCGGCGATCTCTTCCTCGGATGCGCCGTCGAACACCGGCGTCGCAACTTTGGTACCCGGGGCAGCTTCGTGCGCTTCTGCCGGCAGGTTCTTCGCCCAGGTCGGCTTGCCTTCGACCTTCCAACCCTGCTGAGCGATCCAGCCGAGGTGGAGTTCGAGGACCTGGCCGAAGTTCATTCGACCCGGGATACCGAGCGGGTTGAGGATGATGTCGACAGGGGTTCCGTCTTCGAGGAACGGCATGTCTTCGACAGGCAGGATCTTCGAGATGACGCCCTTGTTGCCGTGACGTCCCGAGAGCTTGTCACCCTCGGTGATCTTGCGCTTCTGGGCGATGTAGACGACGACGCGGCGGTTGACGCCCGAGCCGAGCTCGTCGTCACCGTCTTCGGCGTTGAACTCCTTGACGGCGATGATCGTTCCACGCTCGCCGTGGGGCACCTTCAGCGAGGTGTCGCGAACTTCGCGGCTCTTCTCGTTGAAGATCGCACGGAGCAGACGCTCTTCGGCGGAGAGCTCGGTCTCGCCCTTCGGCGTGACCTTTCCGACGAGGATGTCACCTGGACGGACTTCGGCGCCGATGCGGATGATTCCGCGCTCGTCGAGGTCCTTCAGGAGCTCCGGGCTGACGTTCGGAAGGTCACGGGTGATCTCTTCCTTGCCCAGCTTGGTGTCGCGCGAGTCGACTTCATACTCTTCGATGTGAATCGAGGAGAGAGTGTCGTCCTTCACCAGGTTCTGGCTCAGGATGATTGCGTCCTCGAAGTTGTGGCCTTCCCATGACATGAATGCCACGAGCAGGTTCTTTCCGAGGGCGAGCTCGCCATTCTCCGTCGCGGGGCCGTCAGCGATGACCTCGCCGGCCTCGATGCGGTCACCGGCGGAGACGATCACGCGGTTGTTGAAGCTCGTGCCCTGGTTGGAGCGGTCGAACTTGCGGAGGTAGTACTCCTGCGTTCCGCCTTCGTCGAGCTGGACGGTGACGACCTCGGCCGACACCTCCATGACGACACCGGACTTCTCGGCCGTGATCACGTCGCCGGCGTCGATGGCTGCGTAGCCCTCCATACCGGTTCCGACGATCGGCGACTCCGAACGGAGCAGCGGAACTGCCTGACGCTGCATGTTGGCACCCATGAGTGCGCGGTTCGCGTCGTCGTGCTCGAGGAACGGAATGAGGCTCGTCGCGACCGACACCATCTGGCGCGGCGAGACATCCATGTAGCCGATCTCACCTGCGGGGAAGAGGTCGACCTCTCCACCCTTACGGCGAGCGAGGACGCGGTCTTCGGTGAAGCGGCCGTCTGCCTTCAGCGGCGCGTTGGCCTGGGCGACGATGAAGTCGTCCTCTTCCATTGCCGTGAGGTAGTCGATGTCCTTCGTGACCAGTCCGTCGACGACGCGACGGTACGGGGTCTCGATGAAACCGAATGCGTTGATGCGGGCGAACGATGCGAGCGAACCGATCAGACCGATGTTCGGGCCTTCAGGAGTTTCGATCGGGCACATGCGGCCGTAGTGGGACGGGTGAACGTCTCGCACCTCGACGCCTGCACGCTCACGTGACAGACCACCGGGGCCAAGAGCCGACAGGCGGCGCTTGTGGGTGAGGCCGGCGAGCGGGTTGTTCTGGTCCATGAACTGTGACAGCTGCGATGTTCCGAAGAACTCCTTGATCGCGGCGACGACGGGGCGCACGTTGATCAGGGTCTGCGGGGTGATCGCTTCGATGTCCTGCGTGGTCATGCGCTCGCGGACGACACGCTCCATGCGGGAGAGACCGGTGCGGACCTGGTTCTGGATGAGCTCGCCGACGGCGCGGATACGACGGTTACCGAAGTTGTCGATGTCGTCGATGTCGAGGCGGATGTCGGCCTTCTTGCCGTCGCGCAGACCGGTGAAGCTGGTCTCACCCGAGTGCAGGCGAACGAGGTACTTGATCGTCTCGACGATGTCGTCGACGGTCAGGACCGAGTCGCTCAGCGGGGCGTCGAGGCCGAGCTTCTTGTTGATCTTGTAACGACCGACCTTGGCCAGGTCGTAGCGCTTGCCGTTGAAGTAGAAGTTGTCGAGGAGGGCACGGGCGGCCTCAGCGGCGACCTGCTCTCCTGGACGGAGCTTGCGGTAGATGTCGCGGAGCGCATCTTCCTTGGTGAGGATCGTGTCCTTCTCGAGGGTGAGCTCGATCGACTCGAAGCCCTTGAACTTCTCGAGGATGTCTTCGCTCGTCAGGCCGAGGGCCTTGAGGAACACGGTGACCGACTGCTTGCGCTTGCGGTCGATGCGAACGCCGACCTGGTCACGCTTGTCGATCTCGAACTCGAGCCAGGCTCCGCGGCTCGGGATGATGCGAGCGGAGAAGATGTCCTTGTCAGACGTCTTCTCCTGGTTGCGGTCGAAGTAGACACCGGGGCTGCGGACGAGCTGGGACACGACGACACGCTCGGTGCCGTTGATGATGAACGTGCCCTTTTCGGTCATGAGCGGGAAGTCGCCCATGAACACGGTCTGAGTCTTGATCTCACCGGTGAGGTGGTTCATGAACTCGGCCTCGACGTAGAGCGGAGCGGCGTAGGTCTTGCCACGCTCCTTGCACTCGTCGATCGAATACTTCTCCGGCTCCAGGAAGGGGCTGGTGAAGCTCAGCTGCATCGTCTCGCCGAGGTCCTCGATGGGCGAGATCTCCTCGAAGATCTCGTCGAGGCCGGAGTGAGTCGGCAGGTCCTGGCGGCCGGCCTTCGTGGCTTCTGCGACGCGTGATTTCCACACGTCGTTGCCCACGAGCCAGTCAAAGCTCTCGGTCTGCAAAGCAAGCAGATCCGGAACCGTCAGGGTGTCGGTGATCTTCGCGAACGACAGACGCGAAGCGTCGCGGCCGTTCTGGGGTGAGTTGGTGGATGCGTTGCGCGCAGCAGCCAAGGAAATAACCTCCGTGGGCCCTCGTACAGGCTCTAGTTACTGGTAGTAATGGAGAACTCGTCAAACGCCATCAAAAATGGTGCGTCTTTCTTGAGAAAGAAACACTGGCCGACCGCAATATGAAGGCATGGGGAACGTCTGGGAGCGCAAAGATCAACTATAGGCCTTCTGACGCGCCGTGTCCAGCACGATCCTTGACGAGCATCCGTCGCTGCGGTATAACACCCCGCGAGTTGCTGACTTTGCAGGGGTCCGAGGCCGTCAGGACCCTGCAAACCCGGCAACTCGCGGCCTTTTCTGTCCCCTGCACAGCGATCGTCGGCCAACCGTTGATTCACAGAAATTGCTCAGCGGAGGTTCGGACCACTGCGATCGGCGACGCTGTCGGCATGACTGCACGCAAACCACTTCCGACCGCTCTCGGTCGCGGCCCTTTCACCGTGGCCGATGCGCTTTCGCTTGGGGTAACGCGCGGCCGCCTCGGCGCCGCCGATCTCATGAAGCCCTTCGCCGGCATCCGCATGCCCACCCGTTCGCCCCTCGCTCCCCCGCAATCGCTCACCGACTGGATGATCGTCTTCTCCCGGCACCGCGAAGAGAATCTCGCCCTGTGCACCGCTTACAGGCTGCGGATGCCTGGCGGCGCCTTCTATTGCGGGCCGACCGCCGCGCTTCTCCAGGGGATTCCGCTCCCCTACCGCGTGTCATCTGATCGCCGGCTCCACATCGGGTTGCCTGACGATTGCCGCGCCGTACAGGTCATCGGCGCCATTGGACACAGCTACACCATCGACCCGCGGCAGGTCATCGCCGGTGACGCCGGGTGGATGACGTCACCGGAGCGAACCTGGTGCGACCTCGCTCGGGAGCTCCGCCTTCCTGATCTCGTGGCTGCGGGCGACTACCTCATCCGGCGCGACGATCCTCTGACATCGATCGGTCGCCTCGCCGATGCCGTCGCAGCCCAGAAGGGACAGCGGGGCGTCAAGAATTTGCGCCTGGCCCTGCCCCTTCTCAACGACCGTGCAGAGTCACCGAAGGAATCGATCCTTCGAATTGAGCTCGTCTTCGCAGGGCTGCCTGAACCTGAGGTCAATGTCGACGTCTTCGACGCGTCCGGGCGTTTCATCGCACGTGCCGACCTGCTCTATCGCCAGTACGGCCTGATCCTCGAATACGAGGGCCTGCAGCATCTTCTGGATCCCGATCAGTGGCAGCGCGACATCGAACGAGTCCGAAACCTCGAGGACGCGGGGTGGAGAGTGATCCGGGTGACGCAGGCGGATCTGAAGGACCCCCGCAATCTGATCGCCCGCATCAACGCGCACATCCGTGCTCGTGGCCTCTAGGCCCGCGAGTTGCTGGGTTTGAGGTGGTGGAGGTGCGGCGGGACCCCTCAAACCCAGCAACTCGCGATGAAGAAGCGATCAGCGAGCGTGCTTGAACCGCAGCCCCTGGCCAGGACGCACCTGCGCGAACACGTCGAGCGCAGCGGATGCCACGACCGCGATCACCGGATACCCACCGGTCACCGGGTGGTCGGCGAGCAGCACGGTCGGCTGCCCGGACGGCGCCACCTGGATGGCACCCGCGACCATTCCCTCACTCGGCAGCTCGCCGAGGTCGAGCCTCTCGATCGGCGGACCATCGAGCCGCGCCCCGACCCGGTTCGACGCGGCGCTGAGGGTCCAGGTCGTCGAGAACAGAGCCTCACGGGCGGCCGGAGGGAACCAGCTCTCGCGCGGGCCCACGTGCAACGGAACATCCACCGTTCCGAGGGACGGCGGACCCCACGGGGCGAAGTCGAGCCCTGGCACGGGCGCCGCCTGCTGCCGCCCGAAAGCGACCAGGTCGCCGTCGGCGACGGGCGCAGGGCCGATCCCCGCGAGCACATCGCGGGACCGCGACCCGAGAACGACGGTCGCGTCGATCCCGCCGCGCACCGCGAGGTAGTAGCGCACTCCCGCGCTCGCCTGACCGATCTCGAGCAGGCTTCCGGCCGTCACCTCGACCGGGTGATTCGGATCGATCGGATGCCCCGCCACGCTCACAGCGCCCCACGCGCCTGTGACCGCGATCCAGACATCAGTGTCGAACAGCGCAGAAAATCCACCGACCGTGATTTCGAGCCCGGCAGCATCCTCCGCATTGCCGACGAGCCGGTTGCCCAGCCTCAGCGCCCTCCGATCGAGCGCACCGGAACCGCTCACGCCGATCGCCGCGAATCCGGGCCGGCCGAGGTCCTGCACAGTGGTGAGCGGTCCCGAAGAGATCACGGTGAAGCCACTCATGACGCCTCCCGGAACCGCACGACGCGACCGGGCACGAGGAGCGCAGGCTCAGTCGCCGTCTCGTCCCACATCACGGCATCGGTGCTGCCGATCAGCTGCCAGCCACCGGGAGACGGGCGCGGGTAGACGCCGCTGAACTTCCCGGCGAGCGCCACGGAGCCCGCGGGAACCGTGGTGCGCGGACTGGTGCGCCGCGGCACGGTCAACCGCTCGTGGTCGGTCACGAGATAGCCGAATCCCGGCGCGAATCCGACGAAGGCCACGCGCCAGACGGATGCCGTGTGCAGGTCGACGACCTCCCGCTCGCTGAGCCGGAGCAGCGCCGCGACCTCCAGGAGGTCCTCCCCCGTGTAGTGAACGTCGATGGTCACCGGCTCCTCACCGACCCGGAATGCGGGCACGATCGGCATGGTCGTGCGGAGCCAGGCGGTCACCTGCTCCGATGCCAGCACGGCGGGATCGAAACTCACGAGCACGGTGCGAGCGGCAGGGACGATGTCGATCACACCGTGTGGCCGGCTGGCCAGCAGCCCGGCGTGCATGGCGATGACCGCGTCGAGGTCGTCGCAGTCGAGAAGAACGGCACGATCGCCGACCGGATGGACACCGCTCATACTGCAGCCCTCACCTCGACGCCGGCCGCGGCGAGCGCCCGCCGCACCGCGCGAGCCATCGCGACGGCATCGGTGGTGTCGCCGTGCACGCAGAGGGAGTCGACCTCGACCCGCAGAACGGATCCGTCGAGCGCGCGCACGGTCCCCTCGGTGACCATGGCCACCGCGCGTTCGGCAATCTCGCTCTCGCCGTGCAGCACCGCGCCGGGCCACTTTCGCGGTGCCAGCGATCCGTTGCGCTGGTAGGCACGGTCGACGAAGGCCTCCCGCAGGAACGGGAGCCCGTGTGCTGCCGCCGCAGCAGCGACCCGAGAGCCGGAGAGCCCCATCAGCGCGAGCCCGGGCGCGAACTGCGCGATCGCCGCGGCAACGGCATCCGCTCGCCGTTCGTCGTGGACGATGCGGTTGTAGAGAGCACCGTGCGGCTTCACATAACGGATGCGAGTTCCCGCCTTCTCCGCTGCGGTGGCGAGCGCCTCGAGTTGTTCGATGGTCTCGTCGATGAGCACGGCAGGAAGGATCTCGAGGTCCGCCCGGCCGAAGTGCGCCCGGTCCCGGTAGGAGACGTGGGCTCCGACGCTCACCCCGTGCTCGACGGCGAGCAGGCACGACGACAGCATCGTGTCGCCATCACCCGCGTGGAATCCGCAGGCGATGTTCGCGCTCGTGATCAGCGGAAACAGGGCAGCATCGTCTGCGGTCGGGACGCCATCCACCGTCTCGCCGAGATCGCAGTTCAGGTCGACCCGCATGCTCTCAGGTTAGCCGCGAGCGGTGTGCAGCGCAGCGGTGTTCCGAACCTCGCGAATTCGCGCACGATCAGGCCCGTTCGACCCGTTCACTCCGCAGATCCCACGATTCTCCGACGGTGGCGCAGGTAGGCTCGACGCATGGCGCAGAGAGACACCGACAACCCCAGCATCCGACTGGCGTCGAGCGGTCACACCGCCGTGATCGAAGCAGACCGGTTCGTTCCAGGCAGCTTCCAGCTCGTGGTCGACGGAACACCGCAGTCCCACGTGAACCTCGATGACCCGACGAGCCTGTTCTTCGAATACATCCAGCGCATCGGCCACGTGATCGACGAGGTGAGGGCGCCGGGCGAACCCATCACCGCTGTGCACCTCGGAGCCGGTGCGCTCACCCTCCCTCGCTACGTCGACGCGACGAGGCCGGGCAGCAGGCAGCAGGTCGTCGAGCTCGAGCAGGATCTCGTCGACTTCGTGCGCGAACACCTCCCCTGGTCGAAACGCGCGGCGATCCGTGTGCGCTACGGCGATGCACGCGAGGTTCTCGGGCGCCTGCCCGGCGGTCTCACCGGAAGCGTGGACCTCGTGGTCGTCGACATCTTCTCGGGCGCGCGCACTCCCGCCCACGTCACGAGCATCGAGTTCTACCGCGAGGTGGCCGCTCTGCTCAAACCCGACGGCATCCTCGTCGTGAACGTGGCAGACGGCCCGGGGCTCGGCTATGCACGCGGCCAGGCCGCGACGATCAGCGAGGCCGTCGGCCATGTGGCGCTGCTCGCCGAGACCCAGATCCTCAAAGGACGCCGCTTCGGCAATGTGGTCGTCGTCGGGTCGAACACCGAACTGCCGATGGACTTCATCCCCCGCCTCTTGGCCGGCGGCCCGCATCCAGCGAAGGCTGTAGCCGGTGAGGAACTGCGCCAGTTCATCTCGGGAGCACAGGTCGTCACCGACACGACAGCGGTGCCGTCGCCGCCGCCAGCGCAGAGCATCTTCCAGGTCCGCGGGGGGCGCTGAGATGCGCCGGCTCCCGCTCGTCGCCATCACCACCGCCGCCCTCCTCCTGGCCGGGTGCACGGCATCCGAGCCCCTTCCTCAGCGCCCGCCGGCGCCCGAGACGCCGGCCCCCGCCCCGACAGGCGCCCCTCCCGTCTACCCGACCGGGGAGTCGACCGTCCTGGCCACCGGATTGGACGCACCCTGGTCGATCCTGCGGCTCGGCGACAGCACCCTGCTCAGCTACCGTGACACGGGGCAGATCATGGAACTCACCCCGTCGGGCGACCTCCGCGAAGCCGGGATCGTCTCCGGGGTCAGCGCAGGAGGCGAGGGCGGGCTCCTCGGACTCGCCGCCCGGACGCAGGACGAACAGCACTGGATCTACGCCTACCTCACCACCGACGACGACAACCGCATCGTCCGGATGCCGCTGACCGGCTCCCCCGGCAGCCTCGGCCTCGGCGACCAGGAGGTCGTTCTCGATGGGCTGGCGAAGGCGGGCAACCACAACGGCGGGCGGATCGCCTTCGGCCCGGACGGGATGCTGTATGCCACGGTCGGCGACGCCGGAAACGCCGACGCGGCGCAGGACCCCGATTCCCTCAGTGGCAAGATCCTTCGGCTGACCCCGACCGGCGACGTGCCTCAGGACAACCCGTTCGAGGGCTCACCCGTCTTCTCTCTCGGTCACCGCAACCCGCAGGGGCTGGCGTGGGATGCCGACGGCCGGCTCTGGGCGAGCGAATTCGGCCAGAACACCTGGGACGAGCTCAACCTCATCGAGCCAGGGCAGAACTACGGTTGGCCGGTCGTCGAAGGCCAGGCCGGCAACAGCGACTTCGTCGACCCGGAGTACCAGTGGTCGACGGACGAAGCCAGCCCGAGCGGACTGACCGTCGTCGACAACACACTCTTCATGGCGGCACTCCGCGGCGAGCGACTCTGGGGGATGCTCGACGGCATCCACGTTCCTGAGGGCAGTCAGGGACTCGAGGGTGCCGTCACGGCATCCGCCTACTTCGAGGGCGAGTTCGGCCGGATCCGCGATGTTGCGCCGGGGCCGGACGGCACCCTGTGGCTGATCACGAACAACACCGACGGCAGGGGCAGCCCCGGTGAGGGCGATGACCGGCTGATCGAACTGACCCTCGCGCCTCTCGTCGAAGGCTGACACCACCGGGTACGGAGATTGTGAGTGCGTCTGGCGACAGGCGCACGACGGTGACCCCTGCACGGGGATGCGCGGGTTAAAGTCAGAGAGAACCCGGGTCGAACACCTCCCGGACTTCGGACACCGTTGGAGTACACCCTGAGCATCATCCTTGGCTACGACGCCTCAACCCTGCGTGAGAAGGTCGACCTCAAAGCTGTTGGGGACCGACTGAGTGAGCTCGGCGACATGCGCAGTCTCAGCGCCCTCTGCGAGAAGGCCTGGCTGCTCAAGGTCGCCGGGCAGCTCGACGAGGCCCTCGAAGTCGCCAACCAGTGTGTGCGGCTTGCCCGGTTCACCGGCGACCGCAAGGGTCTGATGCAGCCACGGATGCTTCGCGCCCAGGTGCTGCAGTTCCGCGGGGCGTACGACGAAGCGTTGCACGAGCTGTCGTCTCTCATCAACGAGGCACACACCCACGACTGGACTCTGCTCGAGGCGTTGGCCCTCCAGCACCGCGGCAAGGTGTACTTCGACCAGCAGGATTACCCGCTGGCCCTCGCCGACTTCACCGCCGCCGTCAGGCTTCGGACCGACCTGGGCGCGTCAGACGATCAGCTCGAATCGGCCCTCATCGCGGTCGCTGTCACGGAGTCATTCGTCGGCCGATGAGCCGGGAGAGCGAATGTCAGCCGCGCGCGCTACCGTAATGGCATGTCCGATCTGGTGAGAGTACGGCTGTGGGCCGACTCGCTGATTAAGCTGCATCTGGACCCGACCGTGTGGTCGTTCGGGTTCGACAATGCCAAACGTCGGGCCGGGCTCTGCAACTTCACCACGAAGCGCATCACGGTCTCGCGGTACCTCGCGTCGCGTTTCGACGATGATGAGATCCATCAGATCCTGCTCCACGAGGTCGCCCACGCACTGGCGGGTCCGCGCGCCGGCCACGGTCAGGCGTGGAAGCGGATCGCCGCCGACCTCGGCTACGAGGGTTCCCGCGTGCACCATGGCGAGACGGCGGACGAACTGGCGCCGTGGGTCGGTTCCTGCCCCAACGGGCACACCCTGTATCGATACCGCCAGCCCAAGCATCACACCTCATGCGGTGTCTGCTCCCGCCGGTTCGACCCGACGTTCGCGATCAGCTGGCAGCATCGGGTGATCACCCCGGCCATGCGACAGCGCGCGGCCGCACAGGCGTCATGACCGGCTCCCTCCGCATCGCGCTCCTCCGCGGTGTGAACGTCGGAGGCATCACCGTGAAGTCGGCCCAGCTCGCCGAGGTGTTCCGCGGTCTGGGTTTCGACGAGGTTCGCACCGTTCTCGCGAGCGGTAACGTACTTTTCGCCGGCCAAGGCGGCCCTTCCGAGCAGACGGCAACCATCGAGAAGGGCCTCTCTGACGCGTTCGGGTACCAGGCCAGGGTGATCGTCACCGACCAGGCCGCGGTCGACGCCATCGTTGCCGCTTATCCGTTCGACGAAGTCGACGACCGCCAGCCGTACGTGATATTCGCGCAGACAGCCGACGACCTCCCGACTCTCGTCGACCTCGCCGGCGACCTCGATCCTGAGATCGAACGGGTTCGGGCGGGCGACGGCGTGCTCTACTGGGAGGTTCGTAAGGGGATGTCGACAGACAGCGCCTTCTCGAAGCGCACCGCAAGGACTCCAGGCATCCTGACGACCACCAGAAACCTGCGCACCCTCCGCAAGCTGCTCTGAACTCTCTTCCTGCTCCGAGCTCGTCCCCCGAGTGGCCCGCATATATTGGAAGCATGCACCAACCGCCCACGGAACCCGCCACCGGGCAATGGTTCACCTGGCCGGAAGGCACCCGCTGGTGGTTCGACCCGAGCTCGCTGGCCCTGGACTTCGCCTACACCGGCCCGCTGGCTGCTCTGGGTGGCGGCCACGACGGGCCCCGGGAGACATTGCGCTCACCGGCAGATCTCACAGCCTGGCTCTCGGAGCGACTTCCGGCCAGCGAGGCCACCGAACGCGACCTGGCCGATGCCCTCCGACTGCGCGGATCGATCGGACGCCTGGCGCTCGCCGCCGAGTCGAGGGACGAGCCGAGCGCCGGTGACATCGACCTGCTCAACCTGTACGCCGCTACCCCGGACATGCCGCCTCGACTCGCCGGCGGCTCGCTGCAGGCCGGGCGCACGGCGGCCCGTGCTTCTCAGGCGCTGTCGACCCTGGCCCGGGATGCCGTCGCGTTGTTCTCCGGCGAAACTCCCGGCCACATCCGTCGCTGCGATGCCGACGATTGCGGGCTGATCTACCTCGACACCGCCCGGGCTGGCACGCGCCGCTGGTGCTCGATGCAGCGCTGCGGCAACCGCAACAAGGTGCGAGCCCACCGGGCCAGGGCAGCACGCGGACCGGTCGCAGGAGGCCCTGCGCTCTGACCTACTCTCCGGCCGGCTACTCGCTGATCGGCTACTTTTCGATCGGCTACTCGCTGATCGAAACCGAACGGTCGAATGCCACATAGCCGGAATAGTCCTGACCCACCCGGCCGAACGACGCCGGGTACGGCACCGGGTAGCTCCAGGCGAGATCCTTCTGAGATTCGCCGCCGCTGGTGACCGTCCAGTACTGCGCTTCACCTTTCCACCCGCAGGTGTACGCGGTCGGGCTTTCGGTGAAGAGGTCACTGGCGATGCTCGACGGCGGGAAGTACCAGTTGCCCTCGATCTTCACGAGGTCAGTCGTGGGGGCATCTGCCAGGACGGTGTCGTTGTGAATGGCTTTCATGCCTGCACCCTATGTGGCGTGGCTGACAACCCGCAGAGTCAGGAGCGCAATACGCGGGCGTCGTCCGCTGAGTCGATCCGCGCGGCTGCGACGACCTGGTCGCGTTCGCCTGCGCCGATCAGAGCCTGTCCGCCGACGGATGCCGTGAAGAGGTGCCCGACGGCGTTGCGGAGATTCGCGAACGCGCCGCACGCGACGGCTGCTTCCGGGGAGGTGAAGTCGATCCCGAGGGTGATGAGCGCGTCGATCACCGACCCGGCCGCGAGGATGTCCGGTGCGGCGAATCCGTTCTCACCGGCGGCGATCACCGCGATCGAGATGCGACGGCCGAGCCGGACCTGGTGCTCGAGAATCCAGCGAGCCGCGGCGCTCCGGTCGGTGAGGTCCGCGACGAGGACCGCCCCGGCCTGGGAGCGCGCTTCGACGGTGTTCTCGGCGATCGCCGGTGCAGCATCACCGAGTGCGAGAGCATCCACCCACACGACGACGTCGACGGTTCCGATCCGGTGAAGGGCACCACTGCCGGTGTCGAATCGGACCTGGTACTTGCTTTGGGCCTGCGGAATCGTGGTGACGGCATCCGCTGTGTTCTCGGGATCGGGCATTGGAACAGCTTAATCGCGGCGGGAGCCGGTGTCGGTGCTCTGTTACGGCCAGCGTCGCTCTTCCGGGTATCGCCGGTCGTCCGGGGTGGGGCGCTGCATGGACTGCCGGACGATCTCGAAGTCATGGCGCGAGATCTCGAGGAGCCCCGCGCGGAGTTGATAACCCCAGTTCGGCGCGTTCCTGGTGAGTTCGAGTGCGCCGAGCAGCGGGCGAATCGGGGCGGACTCGGCTGTCGGATCCCAGTCGACGCGACGGCGCCACGGTCGCCAGTCGAGGGACACCGCCTGGTAGACCCGGGCGTCCGCGACCCGGCCGACCGCGGTGAACGAGCGGAGCACGTCGCCGTCCGGGTGCTCGGTTCGCGGCGAATAGCAGACCACCCCGTCTGACTCCCCCATCCGGTCGAGTCCGGCACGAGCACCGTGGCTCACCTGCACGATCCCGAGGTCGACGGCGCTGCGCACGTGGTCGCGTGACGACACCACCAGCCAGTATCGAATCGCCATGCCTCCTGTCTAGCGCATGTGGCGTTCGGAACTTCGCAGCATCGGCCGCACACCGCGACCGGAGTCCGTCCCGGTGAAATCGGTGCGAATCTCCACCGTTGCACGCGCCGCTCGCTGAAGAGGATCAGACTGGGAGCATGCGCGTGCAACTCAAACTGATCCTCGACTGCGAGCCCGACGACGCCTGGCGGGCGCTTCGTTCCCCGACAGTCCTCCGCGAACTGTACGCACCACTGCTCGAACTCGACCCGGGCGGCCCCGTGCCGACGCTCTGGGAACCGGGCTCGATGGACGTCACCGTGCGCGGAGCCGGAGTCGTGCCGGTCGGCCGCCAGCGCATCGATCTCGACTTCGACGTCAAACGGATGCCGGGGGTCCGGATCCTCGTCGACTCCGGCCGTCCGCTCACCGGGCCGCTGAGTCTCCTCGAGGGCTGGAGGCACCAGATGGCGGTCGCACCCGCTCCCGGCGACCCCGCGAAGACGCTCTATCGTGACCGTCTCGACTTCGGTGGCGCAGCCGCCCTGCCGATGTGGATGCCGATGTGGTCGATGTGGCAGTGGCGCGGCATCCGCCTGACTCAGATGGCACCGAACTGGGCGTTCGAGCCTGTGCAGCAGGAGTCCGAGCAGCAGGAGTCCGAGCACCCCGACGCCGACGTGCTTCCCGCTCCCTGACGGCCGGCCGCTCCCTGACGGCACACCCCTCTTCCGCGCACCCCTCTACAAATTCAGGAGTTTCTGGCGACACGCCGCGATGGGAGCGCTCCCGCACGGCGTGTCGCGCCTGATCTCCTGAATTTGGAGCAAAGGCCTGAGTGTGGAGCAAGCTCCTCGAGCGTGTCAGCCGAGCGCCTGAAAGTGGGAAGTCGGAGCGCGCGCCGGTCGCCCTGGCAGCGCTGCCGAGAGGTCAGCGCGCGTTCTCACCCCAGGTAGGAGATTCGCCTGCTGCCGCCACTCGCTGGGGCACGTCCCACGGGTTGGAGTTGCGCAGAGGTTCAGGGAGCAAGCGGTCCGGCGCGCCCTGGTACGCGACGGGACGAAGGAAGCGCGCGATCGCCGCCGACCCGACCGAGGTGCCCGAGTCGTTCGTCGTTGCCGGCCACGGGCCGCCGTGCTGCATCGCCGGAGTCACAGCGACGCCGGTGGGCCAGCCTCCGAAGAGCACCCGGCCAGCCAGGCGGGTCGTCGCCTCCACGAGGTTCGCGACAGCACTGCTCTCTTCAGCGTCACCGATGTGGATGGTCGCCGTGAGGCTGCCGTCGAACAGCGACTCGGCCGCCGCCGCGAGATCGGTGCCGGTTCCGTACTCGACCAGAATCGACAGCGGACCGAAGGACTCGTCGAGCAGGGTGTCTCCCGCCTTTTCGAGCTCGGACAGTCCGACCGAGACGATGGTCGGGGTCACCCAGCCCTGTCCGTCGTCGTCGACTCGGACGGTGCCCTCTGCGACGATCCGCACTCCGGCTGTACTCAGGATCGCGTCCCGCCGTTCGACGTATCCCGCCGTGATCCTCGGGTTCAGCAAGCGATGCTCGGCGACGTCCGCCACGGCGGCGGCGATGGGCGCATCGAGGTCGTGGCCGATCGGAACGAACACGAAGCCGGGTTTGGTGCAGAGCTGACCGGCGGAACCCGCGACGCTCGTGGCGAAACCTGACGCAATGTCAGCGCCTCGCTCGGTGATCGCATCGACAGTGACGAACACCGGGTTGACGCTCCCGAGCTCCCCGAAGAACGGAATCGGCGCGTCCCGGCCGGTGGCGATGTCGGCGAGGATCCGCCCCGCACGCAGGGAGCCGGTGAACGACCCAGCCGCGATGAGCGGATGCCCCAGAAGTTCGACCCCTGCTTCTTCACCCTCGACGAGCTGGAAGACACCGTCGGGCATTCCCGCACCTGCGAGAGCCTCCGCGACGACATCCGCCGTCCTGGCCGAGAGTCGCGGATGGCCCGGGTGCGCTTTGACGATCACCGGGCATCCGGCAGCCAGCGCTGACGCCGTGTCGCCACCGGCAACAGAGAACGCGAACGGAAAATTGCTCGCCGCGAAGTTGAGGACGGGGCCGAGCGGGATGAGATACCGCCGGATGTCGGGACGCGCGCCGAGCACGAAGCCCGCGTCTGCGGCGTCGATCCGCACGTCGAGGTACCCGCCGTCGACGATCGTCTCGGCGAAGAGACGCAACTGGACTGCCGTGCGGGTGAGTTCGCCGGTGAGTCGCGCGACGGCAAGACCGGTTTCGTCCGCTCCGATGGCGATGAGTTCGTCTGCATGGTCGAGCAACGCGTCTGCGACCGCGACGAGCGCATCGGCCCGGTCGCGGGGTGACGTGCGCGCGAACGCGGCAGCGGAGTCCGCCGCGCGCGATGCGACGACGTCGAGGGTGCTGATGGATGTCATGCTGCTGCTCCTAGAACTGGAAACCGGTGGGGAACGGATCTGCCGGGTCGAGCAGGTACTGCCCGATCCCGGTCACCCAGGCCCTGCCGGTGATGGTGGGGATGACGGCGGGAATCCCGCCGACCTCCGTTTCGGCGATGAGCCGGCCGACGAACCGGCTTCCGATGAACGACTCATTGGTGAAGTCCTGGCCGAGCGGCAACTCGCCGCGTGCCCAGAGCTCTGCCATGCGGGCGGATGTTCCGGTTCCGCACGGCGACCGGTCGAACCAGCCCGGGTAGATGGCCATCGCGTGGCGCGACAGGACAGCATCCGAACCGGGGGCGATGAACTCGACGTGGTGCACGTGGTCGACGCCGTCGATCGTCGGATGCCGCGGTGGGGCCGTGCTGTTGATGGCCGCCATGATCGCGAGCCCCGCTTCGATGATCTCGGTCTGCCGCTCGCGCTCGAATGGCAGACCCACGGAATCGAGATCGACCATGGCGTAGAAGTTGCCGCCGAACGCAAGGCTGTACGGGACGACCCCGATCCCGGGCACCTCGACCGTGTCGTCGAGTCTCACCACGTAGCTCGGCACGTTCTCGATCGTCACCGATTCGGCATGACCGTCGACGACAGCAACCCGTGCGATCACCAGTCCGGCCGGGGTGTCGAGGCGGATCGTCGTCACAGGCTCCTGGACCTCGACCATGCCGGTCTCGACCAGGACCGTCGCGACGCCGATCGTTCCGTGTCCGCACATCGGCAGACATCCGGAGACTTCGATGTACACGACCCCGAAATCGGCGTCGTCCCGCGTCGACGGTTGCAGGATGGCGCCGCTCATCGCGGCGTGCCCTCTCGGTTCGTTCATGAGCAGCAGACGGATGTCATCGAGCTGCTCCATGAAATGCAGTCGCTTCTCGTTCATCGTTGCGCCGGGAATCACGCCGACGCCGCCCGTGATGACGCGTGTCGGCATCCCCTCGGTGTGGGAATCGACCGCGGTGAACATCCGTGTGCTTCTCATCGGTCTCCTTCGTCGGCGTTGTCGATCTCAGCGGCTCGCGATGTAGTCGAGCGCCTTCTGGGTGTCACGACGGACAGCCGCCTCATGCTCGGCGCTCAGCGGGCCGCGCGGCGGGCGGGTGACCCCACCGTAGCTCTGCCCGGCGATATCGATCGACAGCTTGATGGCCTGCACGAACTCCGTCTTCGAATCCCAACGGAACACGGCGACGAGGTTGCGGTACAGCTCGAGCGCTTCCGCGATCCGACCGGTGGTGACGAGCGTGTAGATCTCGACGGCTTCACGTGGGAACGCGTTCGGGTATCCGGCGAACCAGCCGGTCGCCCCGGCGACGAGCGACTCGAAGAGCAGGTCGTCTGCCCCGGCGATCACGTCGATGTCCGCTGCCTCCTGGATTTCGAGGACGCGGCGGATGTCGGTGGAGAACTCTTTCACGGCGACGACGTTCTCGAGCTCGGCCAGTTTGCCGATGAGGCTCGGGGTGAGGTCGACCTTCGTGTCGATGGGGTTGTTGTACATCATGATCGGCAGCCCGACCTCGTTCACGGCGCTGTAGTGCGCGAGAACCTCGGATTCGTTGGCGCGGTAGATGGTGGGCGGCAGAAGGAGGACCCCGTCGGCCCCGTCCTCTGCGGCGAGCTCAGCCCAGTGCTTCGCCTGGTGCCAGCCGACCCCGTGCACTCCGGCGACGACGAGTCCGCGGTCTCCAACGGTCTCGACGGCGACCTGGATCACCTTTCGGCGCTCCTCATCCGTCAGCGAGGAGTATTCACCCAGCGAACCGTTGGGTCCGACGCCGCGGCATCCGTTCTCGATCAAAAAGTTGCAGTGCTCGGCGAACTTGTCGTAGTCGACAGCGAGCCCTGCCGGGGCCGACGCATCTTCCTTGAAGGCGAGCGTGGTCGCGACGACAACACCGCCGAGATCGAATTTCTTGTCTGACATGGGGTCCTTTCGAGGAGGTCGAGGAGAGTGAGGAAAATCGAGGAGTCGAGTTGCGGAATTCAGAGGGAGTCGGTCGGGATGGCTGCTGTGGCGTCGTGCGCCCTGGCCAGGTCACCGAGCCGTACCGGCGCGGCGATCGGCCGCCGGTCGGTGGAGACCCGGTCGATGAGCCCGCCGGGTGCTGAACGGCCGGCGAGATCTTCGAGGGTTCGCCCGCACATCCGCCCCTGGCAGATACCGAGCCCGGCGCGGGTGGTGAGCTTGACCGAACGCAGCCCGACGGCGCACGTGGCCTCGGTCGTCGTGCGGATCGTCTCGTATGAGACGTCTTCGCAGCGGCAGATCGTCGTGTCGTTTTTCAGCCAGGCGGTCCAGCCTCGGCGGATGCCGTGGGCGCGCTCCAGACGGGCGGCGAAGTCGACGTAGACCGCACGCTTCTTTTCGTGTCGGGCGACGGTCGGGTCGGTCGGTGACCCGCCTGCCGCGCAATGCCCGGCGAGCGTCCCCTCGGCGAGCGCTGCGTCGACCCCGCCGATGCCGGTGATTTCCCCCGCAGCGAACACCGTGGGTACGGTCGACCGCTGCGCTGCATCCACGGTGACGAACCGGTCGGCCGAGATGTTGCAGCCGGCGGCGATCGCCAGTTCGAGGCGCGGCGTGAACCCGTGGCTCACACAGACGGCGTCGGCGCGGATCCGCCGTTCGGTTCCCGGGATGGGCGACCAGTCGGCATTCACCCGGGCGACCGTGACGGACTCCACGCGGTCGGTGCCGTGCGCGGCGACGACCGCGTGGCCGGTACGGTACGGGATGCGGTGGTGCAGGTGCGAGAGCAGATATCCGGCCAGCTCGCCGGTCTTCCCGGCGACTCCCATGAGTTTGTGTGGCTGAGGAAGCCAGCCCGCCATCAGGCCGCGAACCCTGCTGGCCTCGAAGACGCCGACGACGCGTGCACCGGTCTGCGCGAGTGCTGCGGCGACGGGAAGCAGGAAGGGGCCGGCCCCTGCGACGACGACCCGCCGTCCGACTGCGACCCGTTCCCCCTTTGCGAGGGCCTGCGCCGCGCCGGCGGAGAAGACGCCGGGCAGTTGCCAGCCCGGGAACGGCAGGGTCCTGTCGTGTGCACCGGTGGCGAGCACCAGCGCGTCCGGGGTGAGGATCAGTTGGCTACGGTCTGTGCCGTCGGGCTCCCCGACGAGAACGTGCACGACCGGGGAGTCGTTCGCATCTCTTTCGATGGCCCAGACCTGCGCGCTGGTGACGATGTCACAGCCCGGGTCGGCCTCGAGGGCCTCCCGCAGCTCCAGGAACGTGCTCCAGCCGTGGTGCAGCAGCGACTCCCGCTCGGCGGGGCGCTCGGCAGGCAGGTGCCGCCAGTACTGTCCCCCGACCTCGTCCGAAGAATCGAGGAGCGTGACGGCTGCCTGGCGGGCGCGAGCCGCGCGGGCTGCGGCCAGACCGGCAGGTCCGGCCCCGATGATCACGACGGATGTCACTCGGTCACCTCCGGCAGCGGATCGTGCTGGCTGATGACCTGGTCACCGTCGCGGGCGCGACGCTGGCAGGCCCGAACATCACGGATGCCGTTGACCTCGACGATGCAGTCGAAGCAGACACCGATCCCGCAGAAAACCCCGCGTGGCGACCCGTCGGAGGACGTCTTCCGCCAGGCGAGCCGCCCGGAGCCGAGTAGCACGCCGGCGATGGTCTGGCCGGCGAGCCCGTCCACGGTCTTCCCGTCGACGGAGATGCTGAGGGCGTCGCTCGCTGCCGGACGGATGCCGTCTTCCGAGCGCGGAAACAGGCCGGGGCTCATGCCGGCACGTCCTCGGCGAGATACCGCGCGAGCGTCGGCCGGTCCAGACGGAACGGAGCAGCGTCAAGAGCGGGTTTCGTGCCGGTCATCTGGGCGGCGATGATCTCCGCGGTTGCGAGCGAGAGGCCGATGCCCGCTCCTTCATGCCCGGATGCGTGCCACAGCCCTTCGACGCGGTGGTCGCGTCCGATCACCGGGAGGTGGTCGGGCATGTACGGGCGGAATCCGCCGTAGCTGCGCATCAGGCTGGCCTCGGCAAGGAAGGGGAACAGACGCAGGGCTTTCGCCGCGAGTTCCTGCAGGACCCTTACCTGGAGCCGATCGTCGAAACCCACCTGCTGCCGACTCGACCCGATGAGGACGGTTCCTGATGCCGTCGACTCGACGACGCTCGACGTCTGCAGGTCGGCGTCGCTCGACGACACGGCACCGACGTAGTCGCCGTCGTAGACCTTGTGGAAGATCCGGTGGGTCATCCGTGTGGTGACGAGGACCATCCCGCGGCGGGGAAGGATCGGCACTGCGGCACCCAGAGAACGCGACACCTCACCCGACCACGGCCCGGCGGCGACGAGAACAGCGGCGGCGGAAATGTCGCCGGCGTCCGTACGCACCCCGACGATGTCGCCTGCCCCGTTCCGGACGGCACCGGTGACGCGGATTCCGGTGCGCACGTCGGCGCCGGCCAGTCGAGCCGAGGCGAGCAGGGCCTCTGTCGCGATGACGGGCTGAACCTGCGCGTCCTCCGGGTAGAAGATCGCTGCGGTGATGGTGTCGCTGATCGACGGCTCCAGCTCACGCGCCTCGGCGATGTCGAGCATTCGTGCGTCGACACCGACCTCCCGCTGGGTCTCGGCGAAAGCGATGAGCGGTGCGGCGCCGGTGTCGGTGGTCGCAACGACGAGCCCGCCCTTGCGGTCGAATTCGATGGAGGGAAAATTCGCGCCCAGTTCGTTCGACAGCTCGTCGGCTGTTCCGGGCCAGAGCGACGAGGCGTGTTGGGCCAGTGCGAGTTCCGCGCCCGGGCCTTTGTCGGAAACAAGGATGTTTCCCTCGCCGTGGGAGCTGGTGCCACCGGCCCCTGCACCCTGGTCGAGGACGAGGACCCGCAGTCCGGAGCGGGCGAGGAGACGCGCGCAGGCGGCGCCGACGATTCCGGCCCCCACGATCACGACGTCACTGGTCACATCCGCCCTTTCCTGCCGTCAGTCTATCAGTAATATGTCACACATTTCCAACGAGCCCTCGGCGCGAACAGCCGTTCAGGCGTCGTCGCCCTCGGCCTCCGGCTTTCCGGACCACCAGCCAAGTGCGTGGTGGATGTGGCGGTGCATCAGCTGACGGGCAGCAGACGAATCCCCGGCAGCGAGGTAGCCGAGAAGTTCGCGATGTTCGGCGGCAGAGTCCTCGAGGTGGCGCGATTCAAGCATGGCCACCAGACCGACCAGCCGGGTCCTCGACCGCAGGTCGGCCACCGTCTGGGTGAGGAGGTTGTTGCCCAGCAGCGCCGTCAGCTTGAGATGGAACTCCACGTCGGCTTCCAGGTAGCCCTGGAGGTCACCGGTCTTCGCACCGGCGATGATGTCGTCGGCGAGGAGTTCGAACTCCGGAAGCACGTCGCCCGGGAACCGTTTGGCGAGCTCCTCCATGGCCGGCGGTTCGAGGAGCTGACGCACCTCGACGATCTCCTGCAGCACCGTGTCGCTGACGGCGGTGACCCGGAATCCCTTGTTCCTGACCGGCTCAACGAAGCCGCGCTTCTCCAGGTCGAGCATCGCCTCACGAACCGGCGTGGCTGAGACATCGAACTGGGTGGCGAGGGTGGGGACGGTCAGCAGCGTTCCTGGTGCCAGTTCGCCCGAGATGATGGCAGACGACAGCATCCGTTCGACGTGTGCCCGAAGGCTCGCGGGCTGAACCACTTTGTGAATCGCCGAAATATTCGTCATTCGCCTGACCTACATCCGTCGTGTGCCGTCGTGCTGGTCGAGCATCCATTGCTCGAGCCCTGGTGCGTCAATGGGCATGGCGTCCGAAATGACCTCTGACCCCCTAGATGTCACAACGATATCGTCCTCGATGCGCACGCCGATGCCGCGCAACTCCGGCGGGACGGTTTCATCGAATGCGTGGAAGTAGAGCCCCGGCTCCACGGTCAGAACCATGCCGGGAGCCATCGTGGCGCCCTGGTAAGCCTCGTAGCGCGACTGGGCACAATCGTGGACGTCGAGTCCGAGATGGTGGCCGATCCCGCAGACGAGATAGCGACGGTGATGCTGCCCGGCCGGGCTCAGCGCTTCGTCGACGGAAACCGGCAGGAGCCCCCAGTCGGAGAGCCCGGATGCGATGACCTCCATGGACGCGTGGTGGAAGTCGGTGAAGCTACGGCCGGGGCGCACGGCCGCGAGCCCTGCCCGATGGGAACGCTCGACGAGGTCGTGCGCCTCACGTTGTGCCGGGCTGAATGTACCGGAAACAGGGAAGGTCCTCGTGACGTCCGCCGTGTAGAAGGCCCGGGTTTCGACACCCATATCGAGCAGAAGGAGATCGCCCGGCGTTACCGGTCCGTCGCAGCGCACCCAGTGCAGCGTCGGTGCGTGCGCGCCGCTGCCGATGATCGTGGAGTACCCGGGTCCATTACCCAGGGTCCTGGCATGACGGTCGAAGGTGCCCTGAAGCCAGCGCTCGCCGCCACCGGAGACGGCGGCCGGTATCTCCCGGAGAACGCTCGCGAAGCCGCTGACAGTGGCATCGACCGCTCGGCGCAGTTCGGCGATCTCCCAGTCGTCCTTGATCATGCGGAGTTCGGCGAGGGTCTGACGGAGCATGGCCGAGACGGCAATGGACTCGGGAAGCGAAACTGCGGAATGGCCGGCGGCGAGAACGGTGCCTGCCCTGGCGACGCCGGCGGGGAGGGCGTCGAGCGGCCTGACGTCGAGCCCGAGCGCCACGGACCAGTCGGAGAAGCCGGGGGCCGATCCCACCCACAGTTCGCCGTGCGCCGCATCGGCGAAGAACCCGGTTTCGCCCGGGTACGCCGGCGACGGGATGTACAGGGTCGCGTCGTGGCCGGCGCCGGACGGGGTGAGCAGAATGACGGCGCCTTCGACGTCGCAGGCCGTCAGCCAGAAGAAATCGCTGTCTGGCCGGAATCCGTAGAACGAGTCGTTGCTCCGCACGGGGGCGCGACCGGCTGAGACGAGCATCGCACGTCCGGGGAACTCCGCGCTCAACCTCTCGCGGTGCGATGCAGCGGCGTCGGCTGCGCCTGGCTCCACGGGAGCGGTGCGGTCGGGAGTGCCCCAGCCGGTTCCCATGAACTCGGCGAACGCTGGCACCTCCGTCAGGCGTGGAAGTCGCGGGTCAGGACTCGCCGGCCTGGGCATGGATGTCGTGCCCGTCGCTGGCGCGTTCGACGTCTCGATGTTCGTCATGTGAGCAGTTCTCCTCCGCGCTGGGCGACAAGTTCGGTGAGTCGTTCGAAGACCCGGTCCGCTCCGATGCCGTCGTGTTCGTATTCGTTCGTGACCCAGGCCTGGACGTTGCCGACGCCTGAGGCCGTTTCGAGTTGCAGGTGTGCATCCACGTACATGTCGTCGTAGTACACGGCGGCCGCGACAGGAACCTCGTTCGCGGCGAGGGCCGTGAGGTCGTAGAGCGCGCTCCATTCCTCGCGATGGGCGAGCTCGTCGACCGCCCCACGGAACGGCCGGAGGGCGCGGATCTCGTCGAACATCCACGGGTACATCATCTCCCCCGTGAACAGGAGCGGCCTGGCCTCCTCGGCGAATTGGGGCTGGGCATCCCTGGCCCGTTGTGCGGCCCAGTTCGTCGCACCGGTCGTGTCCGACGCGTAGATGCTCTCCTGCATCACAGCGAAAAGCGGGTTGTCGGAGTACGACGACCGGGTGAGGACCTGAGAGAGGAAGGTGTCGCTGAGTTCCCCGTTCCCGGCGAATGCCTCATCCACCAGCCAGTGCATGCGCTCGTAACCGGGCTTCATGCCGAAGTCGATCCCGAGGCTCTGGAAGCGACGCACCGTAAGAACGTCACCGTCCGGCAACCGCACATCCCCGGCGGCAAGCCGCTCGGCGATCCGGGCGACCTGGGCGACGTCGTGGGGGTATCTGGCGGAGAACTCCCGGTTCTTCGCTTCGGTGCGGGGGTAAGTGCGTGCGTACACCTCGGCGGCGTCGGGGCGGATGCCGGCAAGTCCGCCGGTGACGTAACACGCGCTGAGTCCGTATGGAGCGATCGAGAGATAGCTGAGGGTGAGGAAGCCGCCGTAGCTCTGCCCCAGCGTCGCCCAGCGCTTGCCGCCGAACACCGTGGTGCGCAGGTGCTCGGCGTCGCGCACGATCGAGTCAGCTCGAAAGCGGGTGAGGTACTCGGCCGCGGCGTGGTCTCCGCCGATGTCGCCGATCAGACGGCCGTCGATGCGCGAGCTTCGACCGGTTCCTCGCTGATCGAGCAGCACGACCCGGTGAGTTTTCAGGGCCTGTCTGATCCAGCCGGATGCTTCGGTCGGGCGCGGCCCCTTCCCTCCCGGGCCTCCCTGGAGGTAGACGATGACGGGAAGATCCTCACCCGAGCGGGTCGGGTCGACGATCTCCCGCGCGAAAACGGTGATGGTCGGTGTTGATGCGTCCGTGAACCAGTCCAGGGGCACGTCCACCTCGTGGTCGTGGATGCGCATGCCGGGGATCGTGTAGCTCGCTGTGATCATCGTTCGTGTCCTTCCGCGAGCCCTGCAGCGATCCTCTGTCGTTCCCACTCTGGATTGATCTGGGGGACGGCGGCAAGCAGCTGCCGAGTGTATTCGTGTTGCGGAGCGTCGAAGATCTGTTCCCTGCTGCCCTGCTCGACGATCCGGCCCTGGTTCATCACGGCGACGCTCTCGGCGATCTGGCGTACGACGGCGAGGTCGTGGGCGATGAAAATGTAGCTCAGACCAAGATCCCTCTGGAGTTCACGGAGAAGGTTGATGACGCGCGCCTGCACCGAGACGTCCAGGGCGGAGACTGCTTCATCGCACACCACGAGCTTCGGCCCGACGGCGAGCGCCCTCGCGATACCGATCCGCTGGGCCTGGCCGCCGGAGAACTGCGCCGGATATCTGGCGGAATGGTCGGGGTTGAGGCCGACCCGCTCGAGCAGTTCCCTGACCAGCGTCCGGTTACCCTGCGGGGCGGTGATGCCCTGGTAGTCGAGCGGCGCGGTGATGATGCGCTCGATCGTGTGTTTCGGGTTGAGCGATGAGAACGGGTCCTGAAAGACGACCTGCACGTTGTTCCGGAACGACGCGAGCTGTTTGCCTCTGGCCGCCGTCACGTCTTCCCCTTCGAACTGCAGGCTGCCGCTCGTCATGTCGAGCAACTTGGCCGCGATGCGGGCAGTGGTCGATTTTCCACTCCCGGACTCCCCGACGACCGCGAGCATCGTGCCCGCTGTCACATCGAAGCTGACGCCGTCGACGGCCATGAAACGGTTCTTGCGGGAACCGAACGCGCCGTTCCCTGGTGTGACGTATTCCTTGGTGAGGTTCCTCGCGGAGAACAGGACGTCGCCGGTCATCGGCTGGCCCCTTTCAGGTCATCGAACGGATCGTCGATTCGCGGAACCGCGTCGAGCAACGCACGGGTGTACGCGGCTCGCGGCGCCGAGAAGATCTGCTGCGCCGTGCCCGATTCGACCTGGCATCCGTCTTTCAGGACGAGCACGTTCTCGGCGACCTGGCTGACGACGGCGAGGTCGTGGGTGATGAAGACCATTCCTGACCCCGACTGTTCCTTGAGCTCGGCGAGCAGTTCGAGGATCTGCGCCTGGACCGTGACGTCCAGGGCGGTGGTCGGCTCATCCGCGATGAGCAGTTCCGGCTGAAGGCAGAGTGCCATGGCGATCATGATCCGCTGCCGCATCCCGCCGGAGAACTGATGAGGGTAGTGGTCGACTCGTCTGGCTGGTTCCTTGATCTTCACCCGGTCGAGTGCCTCGATCGCGACGGCACGCGCCGCTCGTCGCGACCCGCCGCGATGAGCTCGATATACCTCCTCGATCTGCAACCCGACGGTGTAGTACGGGTTGAGGGACGAGAGCGGATCCTGGAAGACCATGGCCATCTTCTCGCCACGGACCCGCCGTAGTTCCCTGTCGGAGAGACCGAGTAGTTCCGTTCCGCCGAGCCGGATGCTTCCCGTCGCCGTGCATGAGTCGGGGAGGAGTCCCATGATGGCCAGCGACGTCATCGACTTGCCTGAACCGGACTCGCCGACGATCCCGAGCGTCGAGTGCGGATCGAGGGTGAAACTCAGATTGTTGACGATCTCGGTGGGACCGTCACTCGTGGCAGCCGTGATGGTCAGGTCCGTCACCTCGAGAAGAGGCGTCATTGTGTCTGTCATGTCGATTTGATCCTCACTCGCGGGTCGAGCACGGTGTACAGGATGTCGACGACCACGTTGCCGACGACCACGAAGAGTGCGGCGAGCAGGGTGACACCCATGATCACAGGTTGGTCGTTCTTGCCGATCGAGTCGGCTGCCAGCTTGCCCACGCCGTTGAGTCCGAACACCGTCTCGGTGATCAGCGCACCGCCGAGAAGACCGGCGAAGTCCATTCCGAAGAGTGTCACGATCGGGGTCAATGACGGACGCAGTGCGTGTCGTCGGAGGATGAGCGGAGCTGCCAGCCCCTTGGCCCTGGCCGTTCTCATGAAGTTTTCGTCGAGAGTGTCGAGCACGTTCGCCCGCACCATGCGCGCGTACATCGATGCGTAGCCGAAGGCCAGCACCATCCAGGGCATCAGGTACGACTGGAACCAGGCGACCGGGTCGTCTCCGAAGGCCACCGCCCGCGGGAACGGAAGGATCTGCAGTTGGACGACGAGGACGTACTGCAGGAGGAGGGCGACGAAGTAGTTGGGAAGGCTGATGCCGCCGAGCGCCACCATCATCGCGCCCTTGTCCCACCAGGTCCCCTGCTTCACCGCAGACAGCAGGCCACCGGCGATGCCGACGAGCAGCCAGAGCACAGCGGCGCCGACGGCCACCGTCACGCTGACCGGCAGGCGGGCGGTGATCATGTCTGTGACGGATTCGTTGGTCTGAAAGCTGAAACCGAGGCATGGCGCCGCACAGGCGATCGCGCCTGCGCCGTCGCCGTAGCTGCGCCCGATGACGATGCCCTGAAGGAACTGCCAGTACTGCGCCCAGAACGGCTGGTCCAAGCCGAGTTGGGAACGAATCTGGTCGATCCGGTCGGGCGTGCAGGTCTTGCCGCAGATCTGAACGGCAGGGTCAGGCGACAAGAGGAAGAAGATCGCGTAGGTGAAGAGGCTGATGAGCACGAGGATGCCGGCGGCGGCGAGGATGCGGCGCGCGAGGTAGCTGACCATCAGGCGATGTCCCGTCCGTCGAGTGCTTTCTTCAGGTGATCCCCGAGCACGGTGAACGAGAGGACCGTGAGAAAGAGGAACGTGCCCGGAATGAGGAAGAACATGGGGTCGACGGCGTACCAGCCGACAGCCGACGCGATCATCTGGCCCCACGACGGAGTCGGTGGGGTCACACCGACTCCGAGGAAGGACAGCCCGGCCTCTGTGCCGATGTAGCCGGGGATCGCGAGCGTTGCAAGAACGATGATGGTGCCGCGGAGGTTGGGGAGCACTTCACGGAAAACGATCCGGACGCTGCTCGCGCCGCTGGCCCTGGCCGCTTCGACGAACTCGCGGTTACGAAGCGACATTGTCTGTCCTCTGATCACCCGTGCCGTGTATGGCCAGCCGAAGATACTGAGGACAAGCACGAGGAGAACGGGCCGGTTGCCGGCGGGCAGCGCGGAGAGAAGGGCGATCATGAAGATCAGAGCCGGGAACGCCATCAGGAAATCCATGACGCGTGAGATGAGCTGATCGACCCAGCCGCCGAAGAAACCCGCGAGCATGCCGAGGATGACCCCTGTGACGATGGTGACCAGCGTTGCCGAGATCGCGATGAGCATCGACACCCGCGCGCCGTGCGCCACGCGTGAGAACAGGTCGCGTCCGTTCTGCGGCTCCACACCGAACCAGTGCTCGGCGCTGATGCCGCCGAGGGTTCCGTTCGGGATTCCGCCGAGGTCGGTGTTGATCGCTGACGGGTCGAAATCGTACGGCCCCCAGCCGGTGATCAGCGTGTGGATCGGCGCGAAGATCGCGAGGAGCGCGACGAAGACGATGAATGCAGCGCTGAGCAGCACAGCGGGAGACCTGCGGAGGGTGGAGATGACGCGGCGGGCTGGGGTGGGGGCGCCCTGTTGAGGCGCCCCCACCGTGTCAACCTCGACGGTCAGTTCACTGGGAACCGTCGACATCGGCGACTACTCCGAGACGCTGGCGAGTCCGACCGACACGTAGTCGATTCCGCCCGA
Organism: Mycetocola sp. CAN_C7; assembly: GCF_015752285.1. Lineage (NCBI taxonomy): Bacteria > Bacillati > Actinomycetota > Actinomycetes > Micrococcales > Microbacteriaceae > Mycetocola > Mycetocola sp. CAN_C7. The sequence continues at coordinate 13,188 of NZ_JADOUY010000004.1, read as the reverse complement.
GAATCCGGAGTGCGTCTTCGCGCCGGCGACGTTCGCACCGACGACGAGGACGACTTTCTCGAAGAGAAGCGGCACGTCAGGAACCTGCTCCTGGATCTGCTCGTCGAGAGCGCCCCACGCAGCATTGGCCTCGTCGACGTCTGTCATGGCGCGGATCTCGTCCATCCGGGCGTTCACAGCCGGATCGTTGAACTGCGCGACGTTCGAGTTGCCTTTTTCGAAGATCTGGCTGCCCTCGAAGAGCGGCGGAAGGAAGGTGGATCCTGACGCCCAGTCCGGGCACCATCCGGTGATGGCAGCGTCGTTCTGCTGTGAGATCGTGCCGATGACCTCGTAGTAGGTCGATGTGTCGATGAGGTTGAAGTTCACCGTGATCCCTGCCTTGGCGAGGGACTGCTGGACGGCCTCGGCCTGCGCCTGCATCTTCGGCTGGCTGCGGATGTCGAGGGTGAACTCGAATCCGTCTGGCAGCCCTGCCTCAGCGAGCAGTTCCTTCGCCTTTTCGGGGTCTCCCTTGTCGCCCTCGCTCGGGTAGAGGTTGAACTCGGTGAAGCCGGCGACAGTCGGCGGAAGCATGGTGTGCGCGATGTCCGCGAGCTGGGTTCCGCCTGTGGCATCCTTCACCGACTGTTTGTCGATCGCATACGCGACGGCCTGGCGGACCAGCGGGTTGCTGAAGTGCTCGGTCGTCGTGTTGAGGGCCATGTATGTCGTGCAGCCCCCGAGCCCGTCCAACGTGCGCTCCTTGATCTCAGGGGTCTGGATCCTGGCGATCGATGATGCCTGAACCGTCCCGGCGATGGCGTTCTGGTCGTCACCCTGGCCGGCGATCATCCGCTCGTCGATCGTCGCACCGTCGAGTCCGAAGGAGAACTCGAACGAGTCCGGCGCCGCGGCCCGGACCTCGTCGGTCTCGCGGTCCCATTCCTCGTTGCGCACGAGCACCAGGCTCGACCCGCGCTGGTAGTCCTCGACACGGTAGGGGCCCGAGGCGATCGGCTGGGCGTCGAGACTCGTCGCCGTGATGCCGGCGTCGGCGGGGAACGGTGTGTACACCGGCTGGGCGACGGCGCTGGCGAAGTCAGCGAACGGCTGGTTGAGCGTGAAGGTGATGGTCTTGTCATCCGGGGTGACGATGGACGACAGGTCTCCGGAGATCTCCGGGCCCTGGTATCCGTCGACGTCGGCGAGCAGGATACGTGCGTACGGTGAACCGACGGACACGGCAGGGTCGAAGCTGCGCTCGACACCGAACTTGATGTCCGCGCTGGTGATCGGGGTTCCGTCTTCGAAGAAGATGTCGTCCTTGAGGGTGAACGTCCACTCGGTTGCATCGTCATTGGGCGTGCCGAGGTCGGTCGCGAGGTCAGGAACGATCTCGTCCTGTTTCCCTTCCTCGCTCGACTGGGTCGTGAGGGTGCGATAGATCAGGCGGTAGAAGTTGTTAACCCCACCGTCGAAGCCCATAGCGGGATCGAGGTGGGAGAAATCGGCGTTGAGCAGCACCTGGACGGTGCCTCCGGTGACCGGTTCACCGGAGATACCGGACTTCGGCGCTGCTGCGCCTCCGCTGGTACATCCGGTCAGGGCCAGTGCAGCCGAGAGGGCAAGGCCCACGACGGCGTAGCGCTTCTTCATACGGTTCTTCTTTCGGTTCGGTGGGACGAAAGGTCCCTGACGTGTGGTGCAGGGTTCAGGATGAGCGCAGCCAGACGCGCATTCCGCCGACGGCCCGGTTGCCCCATTGGTAGTAGGGAATGAGCGTGGCGGTGGCGGTCTCGGTTGTGCCGAGTGGCTGTGGACGACCGAGCTCTGGGTAGAGCTCGGCGGAGCCGGCAGGAGCGGAGCGAGCAGGAACGCTGATGACGACCGATTCCTCCGGGGTGTCAGGGGTGAGCTGGGCGGCCCGGGTCGATGCGCCTCCGACGTCGGATGCTGTGAGAATCAGGTCGTCGAGGTCTCGGTCGTTGTCCTGTTGTTCGGCTGCATAGACGAGGGGGCCGCGGGCGATGGCGATCGCTCCGCGCGTGGCGTCCACCGACGGATGTGACCCGTGCGCGCGGACCGGCATCCCGAGCCGCAGTTCGAGACGGTCGCCGACGGCGAATACGCGCTCGACCCTGGCCCAGCCATCCGTCACCTCGATCGGGAGGAGGTCTCCGTTCAGGCTGATCGACGCGTCATGGCACCATGCAGGGATGCGCAGGGCGATGGTGTGCTTGCGAGGTTCCGCACGGTCGATGGCCATCTCGATCCGACCATCCCAGGGATAGACCGTCGTCATCGTCAGCCCGATGGCATCGGACTGGATCGTGGCTGCACTGTACTGGGCGATGTACAGAGACGCGGCGTCCGTCGCGGCGAGATAGTCCTGCAGTTGGGAGTTCCACCGGATGATGTTGGGCGGGCAGCAGGGGCACCCGAACCAGGAACGGCGGAGCAGCTCCCCGTCGGGTTCGGCCCCCGAACGTTGCGTGTGGTCGGGGCGACGGTGCAGTGCGTTGTCGTAGAAGAAGGCGCGACCGTCAGCGGAGAGCCCTGCAGCGTATCCGTTGTACAGGACGGTCTCGAAGACGTCGAGGTAGGTCGATGCTCCCGTCGCCAGAAACATCCGCCATGCCCACTGCATCGTGCCGATCGCCGCGCACGTTTCACTGTATGAGCGTTCCGACGGCAGTTCATAGCGGTCGCCGATCGCTTCGTCGGAGTGACGCGATCCGAGTCCGCCGGTGAGATAGAGCTTCGTGGAAGCCATGTCGTCCCAGAGCCGTTTGGTCGCCGAGAGCAGGCTGTCGTCGCCGGTCTCCAGGTGGACGTCGATGGCACCGGCGGCGAGGTAGACCATTCGGACCGCGTGGCCGGTCACACTGGGCAGGTCCCGCAGCGGGAGGTTGTCCTGGAAGTACTCGGCGGGGAAGACGCTGGGCACCACACTTCCGTGGCCGCGCCGGTTGATGAACGCCTCGGCCAGCATCAGATACGACTTTGTGCCTGTTGCCCGGAAAAGTTCGACGAGAGCCATCTCCACTTCAGGATGCCCGCAGACCTGGTCGTGTGTCTCTGCACCGAATGTGTCGACGGCGAGGTCGGCGAATCGTGTGGCGACGGCGAGCAGACGGTCATCACCGAGTTGACGAGACGCTGCGACGGCGGCCTGGATCAGGTGTCCGAGGTTGTAGAGCTCGTGACCCCAGGAGAGGTCCGACCAGGGTGCCTTCTCGGTGTCGGAGTGCTGGAAGTACGAGTTCAGATAGCCGTCGGAAGCCTGCGCGGCTTCAATGGCGTCGACGGCCTCGTCGAAGAACCGCCGGGTGTCGCTGTCGACGTCCTCCCTCGTGAGTTCGTATGCCAGGCCCTCGAGCGTCTTGAAGATATCGGTGTCAAGGAACGGGTAGCGTCCGCGGTACGGCTCGGTGCTGCCGTCCGCGACCGCCCGGAGGTTGTCGAGGTTGCCGGCGAGCCGCAACTCGCGGATCGAGTGGGGCACCGTGCGCTCCCGGTTGCGGACCTGCCACTGGTGCAGGACTCCCCCGGTGAGTTCGACCGAACTGGCGGGGAGGGAGCGGACGGCGCCGCGCGCCGAGGCCACCGCGCTCGGGCGGGTCCGGGTGTTCTGCGCGCTCTGCGCGATGCTGACGTCGTTGTCTGACATACGATCAGTTCCTCCTGTACCGTGTGACATATCACCCTATCGTGCTCTCATTCGAATGTGTAGTGGGTGACATACTACGTTCCGGCACGAGGGTTCGGTCAAGCTGAAATCGTCGTTACCGACCGGGCGTAACACAGACTTAACACAACGAGTACTGAACGCTGGATGCTGCCCCCGGCCGCGCATTCACCCGTCTGTCAGCTGCGATGGTGCTGCATCCGCTAGAGTGTGAGTACTCGCGGGTCCACCATTGTGCCCCTTGCGTCGTAGAACGCTTCCTCTCTCCCCGAGAAATCCGCAGGATTCCGGGTCGATGACTCTTCATACGGCGAACGGATGTGGCTGTTGCCACCTTCGCCATTCCTCCCGCTCCAGCGATTTCGCCTGTCGAGATCCGTACGGGAAGCTGATGCCCCGAAAGGCACCACTTTGTCAGAAACTGTTCCTGAAACCACTTTCGCCGAACTCGGCGTCCCCGCAGCACTCGTCTCGGCTCTCGCCGCTGACGGCAAGACCATGGCCTTCCCCATCCAGGTCGACACTCTCCCAGACACCCTCGACGGTCGCGACGTCCTCGGACGCGGCAAGACCGGCTCGGGCAAGACTCTCGCGTTCAGCATCCCGATGGTTGCGCGCCTCGGTGGCAAGCTGGCCGGTGGCAAGCGACGCCCAGGGCGCCCGCTCGGCCTGGTCCTCGCACCGACCCGCGAGCTCGCCACGCAGATCTCTGCTGTGCTCACCCCCCTCGCCGCGGCATACGGGCTCAACACCACCACGATCTTCGGTGGCGTCAACCAGACCCGTCAGGTCACCGCGCTCAAGGCCGGCGTCGATATCGTCGTCGCCTGCCCCGGTCGTCTCGAGGATCTGATGAAGCAGGGCTTCGTCAACCTCGACGCCGTCGAGATCACCGTTCTCGACGAGGCCGACCACATGGCCGACCTCGGCTTCCTCCCCGTCGTCACGCGCATCCTCGACAAGACGCCCTCCAACGGTCAGCGCCTCCTGTTCTCGGCGACGCTCGACAACGGCGTGGACAAGCTCGTCCGCCGCTTCCTGCACAACGAGGTTCTCCACTCCGTCGACGAGGCCACCAGCCACGTCTCCGCGATGACCCACCACGTGTTCGAGGTCTCAGGCCCCGACTCGAAGAAGGACCTCATCGAGACGCTCGCGTCAGGCACCGGCAGACGCATCCTCTTCATGCGCACCAAGCACCACGCGAAGAAGCTGGCCAAGCAGCTCACCGATGCCGGCATCCCCTCCGTCGATCTGCACGGCAACCTGTCACAGCCGCAGCGTGACCGCAACCTCGCCGCTTTCAGCGACGGCACCGCCCGCGTTCTCGTGGCAACGGATGTCGCTGCCCGCGGCGTTCACGTCGATGACGTCGAACTCGTCATCCACGTCGACCCGCCCATGGAGCACAAGGCATACCTGCACCGCTCAGGCCGTACGGCGCGTGCCGGCAGCGCCGGTGACGTCGTCACCATCTGCCTCCCGACGCAGAAGAAGGACCTCGCCCAGCTGCTGAAGAAGGCCGCCATCACGGTCACCCCGGTTCCCGTGACCGCGAAGTCCTCCGAAGTAACGGCCCTCGTCGGCCAGGTCGCTGCCTATGTGAAGCCGGTCCCCCGTGTCGTCCAGGCACAGGGTGGCGGACGTTCACAGGGCGCCAATGCACAGCGCAAGCGCTCCAGCCGTGACGGCCAGGGCGGCGGGCGTTCACGCTCCGGCTCGGGTTCGCGCGACTACTCGACCTCGACCGCAGGCGCGTCAGGCCGTCGTCACGAGGGCGCCTCGTCTGCTCGACCCGCGCAGGCCCGTCCCGAGCGCTCCGCCCGCCCCGCCACCGCGGGTGGCGCAGCGACCGGTGGCCAGCGCACGCACCGGCGGGTTTCCAGCGGCCGCTGAGTAAACCTCACACGGAAGCCATCGCTTTCGGTCGACGCACGCATCCCGTGCGACGACCGGTCGCGGTGGCTTTCGTTCTGCGCGGCGACGGCGCCAGTCGGCCGATCCTGTCAACCGGGGTTCCGCCCGATTTCTCGCCTCGCCGACGCCCGGGGTATGGTCACGGTATGGACACCGATGCTGCTGTTTCCCACATCTCCGAAGTCGTCATCCGCCCCGTGCGGGATGTCGACGCCGAATCGCTCGGGCGTGTTCACGCCCAGTGCTGGCATGAGGCATACGACGAGCTGATCAGCAAGGCAGCACTGGAACGACTCTCGCCACGACGGATGGCCGAACTGTGGACGCACTGGATGAATCAGGGCCCCGCTTACCGGCAGTTCGCTGCTGTCGTCGATGGCGAGATCATCGGCTTCTCCGGCTCAGGTCCGGCCCGCGATGCGGACGCACCTCGTGACCGGGAGCTGTATTTCATCAACATGCTGGCCGAGTTCCGCAGCACGGGCACCGGCCAGAAGCTGTTCGATGCGGCGATCGGAGACGAAGCCGCCTACCTCTGGGTGTCGTCCGCCAACGACAGGGCACGGCACTTTTACGAGCGGAACGGCTTCGTCGCAGACGGCGCCGAGCACACCGAGCCGTTCCTCGGCGAAGAAATCCACGAGGTCAGGTACGTCCGTTAGGACAGTCGACCCACCGACGCGAGCGCGAGCCGCAGCAGTGTTCCCCTGCCGCCCTCCATCTCGGCGCTGACGGCATCCGTCTGTGCCTCCTCCGGTGTCATCCAGGTCAGTTCCAGCGCGTCCTGGCGGGGATCACAGGTCCCGGTGACCGGCACGACATAGGCGAGGGCGACAGCGTGCTGGCGGTCGTCTGTGTATGCGGAGATACCGGGCATCGGGAAGTATTCGGCCACGTGGAACGGCGTCGGTGACGCCGGGAGCAGCGGGAACGCCATCGGCCCGAGATCCTTCTCGAGGTGGCGGAACAGCGCGTCGCGCAGCGTCTCACCGAACATCACCCGGCCGGAGACGAGGGTGCGGGTCATCTGCCCGGTGGCCGTTGCACGCAGCAGGATTCCGACCTCCGTGACGATTCCGAGACCGTCGACCCTCACGGGGATCGCTTCGACGTAGAGCAGCGGCAGGCGCCTGCGCACCTCTTCGAGTTCGATGTCGGTGAGCCAGCCTGGTGTCGGATTCGACGACGGGTCCGAAGGCTGGTCGGGGTCTGGGGTGCGAACGCTCATGGTCCATTCTTACCCGGTTTCATGGATCGGGCGTTCGGCACCCGCCCAGCGCAGGGTCGATAGGGTGGATGGGTTGCCCGAACGAGGAGAACTGATGCCCACTCACCGGATCGATCCGGAGGCCGTCCTCTGGTCGGCATCTGGAGAAGACCGCGAGGAGCGATCGCTTCTCGTCGTCCTGCACGGCTACGGCTCGAACGAGTCCGATCTGTTCCAGCTCGCACCGTTCCTGCCCCTGGAACCGGTCATCGCCGCCCTTCGGGCACCTCTCGTCGCACCGTTCCCGATCGACGGCTGGTCGTGGTATCCGATCGACGAACCGGGCAAACCGAACGATGACGGAATGCAGTCGTCGACCGCCGCCGTGCTCGAGTGGCTCGACGCACTGCCGTACACCCCCGATTCCATCGGGCTCCTCGGGTTCTCGCAGGGTGGGGCGATGTCGATCGAACTGCTCCGCGCCGCACCCGAGCGCTTCACGTTCGCTGTGAACCTCTCCGGCTACGCGTCCCGCGAGATCCGGAGCGGTGATCAGGCTCTCGCTGACCGCCGATTGCCCGTCTTCTGGGGCAGGGGTACCCACGACGACGTCATCCCGCCTGCCGCCGTCGCTCACACCTCTGACTGGCTGCCCGGGCATTCCCGCCTCGTCGGCCGGGTCTATGAGGGACTCTCGCATGCGATCTCCCAACAGGAACTCGCCGACGTTCGGGGCTTCATCGAGAGACAACTCTGATCGGTCGCCCATTTCATACGGATGCCTGTCAGTGGTGTCAGGCAGGATGGGAGCGTGAGCGACGTGCTTGATCGGTTCTCCCCCGCCACCCGCGAGTGGTTCAGTGGCGCTTTCGCCGCGCCCACCGACGCCCAGGTCGGCGCCTGGGATGCGATCTCGCGCGGATCGCACGCGCTCGTCGTCGCCCCGACCGGGTCGGGGAAGACGCTCTCGGCTTTTCTCTGGTCGATCGACCGGCTGATGGCAGCGCCCCGCAGCGAGCCGGGCACCCGTGTGCTGTACATCTCGCCGCTCAAGGCCCTCGGCGTCGACGTCGAACGCAACCTCCGCGCACCCCTCACCGGTATCACACAGACCGCCATCCGGCTCGGCGCAGACGTGCCACACGTCACCGTCGGGGTCCGGTCGGGCGACACCCCTGCAGCCGATCGGCGCACACTCGCGAAGACGCCACCAGACATTCTCATCACGACACCCGAGTCGCTGTTCCTCATGCTCACGTCGGCCGCGCGCGAGACGCTCCGTTCGGTTGAGACGGTGATCATCGACGAGGTCCACGCCGTCGCCGCGACGAAACGCGGCGCGCACCTCGCACTCTCGCTCGAGCGCCTCGATGCTCTGCTCGAATCGCCCGCCCAGCGGATCGGGCTCTCCGCGACGGTCCGGCCACGAGAAGAGGTCGCGCGGTTCCTCGGCGGCACCGCCCCGGTCGAGATCGTCGCCCCACCGGCCTCGAAGCGTTTCGACCTCCGGGTGGTCGTGCCAGTCGACGACATGACCGACCTCCCGGCAGCGGCGCAGCAGAACGAGGGCTCTGCTGCGGGGGCCGTCCAGCCAGAGGGTGAACGGGCCGGGTCGATCTGGCCCCACGTCGAAGAGGCGATCGTCGATCGTATCCTCGACCACCGGTCGACCATCGTCTTCGCCAATTCACGGCGGCTCGCTGAGCGTCTCACCGCACGATTCAACGAGATCTACGATCTGCGGACGGCTCTCGACCAGGAAGCTGACCTCCTGGTCAGCGCGACCACGGCGACCGAGACCCGCCCGCCCGCCGCGCTGATGGGAGGCAGCGGGCAGACGACGGCCCGCGACGAGGGCGCTCCCCAGCTGGCCCGCGCCCACCACGGCTCGGTGTCGAAAGAGCAGCGGGCGTTCATCGAAGACGACCTCAAGTCCGGGCGCCTGCGCTGCGTCGTCGCGACGTCGAGCCTCGAACTCGGGATCGACATGGGCGAGGTCGACCTCGTCGTGCAGGTCGAAGCGCCGCCGTCGGTAGCGAGCGGTTTGCAGCGTGTCGGCCGCGCCGGTCACCAGGTGGGTGAGATCTCGCGCGGCGTGCTTTTCCCCAAGCACCGGGCAGACCTCATCAACTCTGCCGTCGCATCCGAACGGATGGTGTCCGGCCTGATCGAGTCCCTCGCCATCCCGTCGAATCCGCTCGACATCCTCGCCCAGCAGACCGTGGCAGCGACGGCACTCGAACCGATCGACGTCGAGGTCTGGTTCGAGCAGGTCAAACGCAGCGCCCCATTCACGCGGCTTCCCCGGTCGGCGTTCGAGGCGACGCTCGACCTTCTCGCCGGCCGGTACCCGAGCGACGAGTTCGCGGAGCTCCGTCCCCGGATCGTCTGGGACCGGGACGCTGGCACCCTCACCGGCCGCCCAGGCGCCCAACGCCTGGCGGTGACAAGCGGTGGAACCATCCCCGACCGCGGTCTCTTCGCCGTCTACATGGCCTCAGGCGACGCGTCGGGTGCCGGGTCCCGGGTGGGCGAGCTCGACGAAGAGATGGTCTACGAATCGCGGGTCGGCGATGTTTTCGCCCTCGGGGCGACGAGCTGGAAGATTCAGGAGATCACCCACGACCGCGTGATCGTCACGCCGGCGTATGGGCAGCCGGGGCGGCTCCCGTTCTGGAAAGGTGACGGTCTCGGAAGGCCGGCCGAGCTCGGCGAAGCGGTCGGGGCGTTCATGCGTGACATCGACGCCGCATCGGAGACGGATGCCGCCGAACGGCTCACCGGCGCCGGTCTCGATTCGCGTGCCTCCGCAAACCTGCTCGCGTACCTGACCGAGCAGCGCACGACAACCGGCCACATCCCGAGCGACAGAACTCTCGTCGTCGAACGGTCCCGAGACGAACTCGGCGACTGGCGGGTGATCCTGCATTCCCCTTACGGAATGCAGGTGCACGCACCGTGGGCACTCGCCGTCGGCGCCCGCGTCCAGGAGCGGTTCGGTATCGACGGGGCATCCATCGCAAGCGACGACGGCATCATCGTGCGGATCCCGGACACCGAGCTCGAACCGCCGGGTGCTGAGCTGTTCGTCTTCGACGCCGACGAGCTCGAAGCCGTTGTGACCGAGGAGGTCGGGGGCTCAGCCCTCTTCGCATCGCGCTTCCGTGAGTGTGCCGCGCGGGCGCTGCTCCTCCCCAATTACTCACCGGGCAAGCGCGCGCCGCTTTGGCAACAGCGGCAACGATCGGCCCAGCTGCTCGATGTCGCCCGCAAATACCCGGCATTCCCGATCATCCTCGAGACCGTCCGTGAGTGTCTGCAGGACGCATACGATCTGCCGGCCCTGCTCGGCATTGCGAAGAAGCTGGCGAGTCGAGGCATCCGGATCGTCGAAACGACGACAGACACCCCGTCGCCCTTTGCGAAGTCGCTGCTGTTCGGTTACGTCGGCGCGTTCATGTACGAGGGAGACAGCCCGCTCGCCGAACGGAAGGCGGCCGCGCTGACGATCGACTCCGCGCTGCTGGCAGAGCTCCTCGGCCAGGTCGAACTCCGCGAGCTGCTCGATCCCGGTGTCATCGCGCAGACCGAGTTCGAACTGCAGCGACTCGCCGACGCGCGCAAGGCCAAGGGCGTCGAAGGGGTCGCCGATCTGTTGCGGATGCTCGGCCCCCTGACGCTCGACGAGGTCGCCGCGCGCCTGGAGTCGGAGCATCCGGTCGAGGATGCCACGGTGCACCTCGCTGAGTTGTCGCGCGCGAAGCGGGCGATCAGCGTCACATTCGCCGGTCGTTCCTGGTGGGCGGCCATCGAAGACTCCGCACGCCTGCGCGATGCGCTCGGTGTGCCGCTCCCCATCGGTGTCCCCATCGCCTTCATCGAGCCTGTCGCAGATCCCCTCGGTGACCTTCTCGCCCGGTTCGCCCGTACACATGGCCCGTTCACAACACAGGATGCCGCCGACCGGTTCGGACTCGGCAGCGCGGTTGCGCAGCACACCCTTGTCCGGCTTGCCGATGCTCGGCGGGTGATGCGCGGGGAGTTCCTCGCCACCGGCCGTGAGTCGATCGGAGACAACACCGAGTGGTGTGACTCCGAAGTCCTCAGGCGGCTGCGCGTTCGCTCGCTCGCCGCTCTCCGGCACGAGGTCGAACCGGTCGAACAGCACGCGTTCGCCCGTTTCCTTCCGGCCTGGCAGCACGTCGGCGGCCGGCTGCGCGGTATCGACGGCGTGGCAGCGGTCATCGACCAGCTCGGCGGCGCGCACATTCCCGCCTCGGCATGGGAGTCGCTCATCCTGCCCCAGCGCGTCACCGATTACTCGCCCGCGATGCTCGACGAGCTCACCGCCACCGGCGAGGTGCTCTGGTCGGGTGCGGGGTCTCTCCCCGGCAACGACGGGTGGGTGGCGCTTCATCTCGCCGAGACCGCGAACGTCACCCTTCCCCTGGTTGCGGAACACCAACCGGATTCCCTGCAGCGCGAGGTCCTTCTCGCGCTCGGCGGTGGCGGTGCCTTCTTCTTTCCCCAGCTCGCTGAAGCCACAGGGGCCGCAGACGACAAGACCCTCGTGGCCGCACTCTGGGACCTCGTCTGGGCCGGGCTCGTCACCAACGACACCTTCGCACCGCTCCGCACCCTCACCGGCCACGGTGGTGGGGCACACCGCACACAGCGCGCCGCCCCTCGATCCCGGATGTACCGCGGCCGGCCGATCAGCCGGCCGTCGATGTCGACCCGGGTCGCCCCGGCACTCGGCGGGCGGTGGTCCGTTCTCCCCCTCGCGGAGCAGGACCCGACCGTGAGAACCGCTTCCACAGCGGAGACCCTGCTCGAACGTTACGGTGTCGTGACGCGAGGATCCGTGATGAGCGAGGGGGTCCCGGGCGGATTCGCCCTCACCTACCGCGTGCTCAGTACCTTCGAAGACACGGGCAGGGCCAGGCGCGGCTATTTCATCGACGGACTCGGCGCTGCACAGTTCTCCACCGCAGGGACCGTCGACCGGTTACGGACGTTCGCCCGCTCAGACGCCAATGACGTCCCCGATGCCGCCGACCGCTCGGTCGTCTCCCTTGCCGCCACAGACCCGGCCAACCCGTATGGGGCATCGCTGTCGTGGCCGACTCTGGAGTCGGCCGGAACGAAACACCGCCCGGGCCGCAAGGCCGGATCCCTCGTCACGCTCGTCGACGGCGCACTCGTCCTCTACGTCGAGCGAGGAGGCAAGACTCTCCTGACGTTCACAGCCGACGAAGCCGTCCTGACTATCGCCGCGGCATCCGTCGGCGATCTCGTTCGGCGTGGCCGGGTCGACAAACTGGCGCTCGAGAAGGTCAACGGGGACTTCCTCCTCGGTACCCCCATCGCCGCTGCCTTCCGCGAAGCAGGGTTCACCGAGACACCGCGCGGCCTGAGGATGAGGCATGCCTGAGGGCGACACCGTCTACCGAGCAGCCCGTCACCTGAACGATGTGCTTCAGGGTGCGACGGTGACCACCTGGGATCTGCGGGTTCCGGCCTTCGCCACGAGCGACCTCGTCGGTGAACGGATCGAGGGTGTCATCAGCAGGGGCAAGCACCTCCTCCATCGGGTCGGTGACTTCAGCCTCCACACCCACCTCAAGATGGAAGGGTCCTGGCACCTCTACAGGCCCGGCTCGGCGTGGAAACGTCCTGCATACCAGGCGCGTGCGCTCGTCGGTTCAGCCGACTGGCTGAGCGTCGGGTTCGAACTCGGCGTCGTCGATCTGATCGCACGAAGCGATGAACACACCGTCGTCGGCCATCTCGGTCCTGACCTGCTCGGTGAGGACTGGAACGCGACCGAGGCTGTCGACCGGCTCTCAGCAGCGCCGGGGCAGCCGACGGCTGTCGCCCTGCTCGACCAGCGCAACCTCGCCGGCCTCGGCAATGTCTACGCGAACGAACTGTGCTTCCTCCGCGGAGTGCTTCCGACGTCACCGATCGGCGAGACGGATGCCGTTGCGCTCGTCGCCCTGTCGTCCCGCCTCATCCTCGCGAACCGCGATCGCACCGAGCGCACGACGACGGGTGACACCCGCCCCGGCAAGCGGACCTGGGTGTACGGGCGTCAGGGCCAGCCGTGCCGGCGCTGCGGAACCCGGATCAGACGGGGCGAGCTGGGTCCGCGCGAGACCGAAGAACGGGTCACCTACTGGTGCCCCCGCTGCCAGACCTGAGCTGGCAGCCTCACCGCTGTCTAACCGCATCAGCCAGGTCGAACTCGGCTGAGCCGTTAACGCAGAAAAGCCACCCCGAAGGGTGGCTTTTCTGTTTAAGTTAAGTCCGGCGGTGTCCTACTCTCCCACAGGGTCCCCCCTGCAGTACCATCGGCGCAAAGAGTCTTAGCTTCCGGGTTCGGAATGTGACC